>NZ_JBYQFK010000009.1:0-131666 GCF_057837305.1 Lysinibacillus sp. RU7
ATAATTTTTTAAAAATAAGAATCAAGAAATTGGGTTAGTCTAAGCTCTTGAAAAAATCGATTTATGAAATTGATTCATTTGAATTCTTTATAATTTCATCTCTAATCCTATCTACAACTGCAAGGATGTCATTATATACATTTGCATCCACTTTGATAACAGGTATATCTCCTGCATCATTGACAAAGCGATTAATTATAAGTGGGTTCACATCAGGCATTTAAACTAGATTTCATTAACTAACATTTACCATTTAAGGTTGGTAATTACATAAAATAGACCCATTATGTTATCGTTGGGTAATTTCATCTTTAACGACAAAAAAATATACTAATATAGCAGTACAACAGCATCTAAAATAATACCCCAACACAATAAACACTAACAAAAATTACATAAAAAGTAAATTTATAAAGCTAATTATTTATTAAGAAATGCAATAACATTGGTGGATTGAAACTTACTTCAAACAAGTGAAAGGCTACCTCGACTTTCAAGTTGCTTAATTTCACCGTGAACGCGTATTCATCGCTATTAATTGTTTATGTAATGCGCCTACTTATTTTATTGACGTATTACATCAGGTTGCTTTTTCAACTGTCTTTCATTATATGAGAATCGACCAATTCATAAAAAAGAACGTATCAAATTCAAAATCCCACTGAAAGGCTTATTGTCTTTTCAGTGGGACTCTCTTCATGAACTTAAAATAACAAATCAGGAACTTTCAAAGCATGTTTTACTCATTCTCAATGCCAACTACTTTTCACTTCACTCATCAAAAATTCTACAAACTCATCATCTCTTACTAACCACGCTTTTTCGTGTCTTTTTAAAAGCTGTTCTGCTTCATCAAAGCTGGTGAAGGCTTGTTCCATTTTTGTTTTATTTTTTTCGATAGCCCAGTTGCTACCATTGATCGGGGAAAGTAAAAAAATATCCTCGTTTCGATTTTTATATAATGAACCGAACGAAGCGTATTTTAAGTTATAGCGGTTTCGCTTCGCATCTTCTGGAATTGCATCTAGATGAAATGTGCCTGTGACAAATTGCTGATACGCTTCATCATTAAGTGTACAGCCTGCTGCTTTTTGATGTCCCCCACCGCCGTATTTACCGGCGATTTCCGATACATCCACATGATCGTGAATCGTACGGAAGGCGATTCGTTTACTCCCTATATTGACGATCGCAATATAATCGAGATGGGCATGCTCTTTGCTTAGTTCATTTCCTAACTCGGAATGATACGATTCCGCATACACGATACCAGCAAAGTACCCATCTACCTCACTCTGTACGATTTCTCTCTTTTTCCGGCGGATATAGCGCTCTATGCGGTCTTCTTCCATATTCAATAATTTCTTTTCAAATTCATCGAAATCAAAGTGTTCCTTTGTTCGCAACCGTTCAATCATCGTTTCCTCAAATTCATCAATCGACACCAAAAAGAATAATGAATTGAGCAGATGTGCTTGGTGGTTATCGTTTTTCTCCCATTCCCACGTATCATATTGTCTTACTAATTCCACAAATTCTGTTATCACGTCTGTTGCTTTTAAGTAGTTGTGCTTAACGAGATAGTCGTAAAATAAGGAAGTGGCTGATGTTAACCGCCCTTCCTCATCTTCTACGACGACTTCTCCCCAGCCGTATTCATTCAAGTGTAAAGCGGTTTTATGATGATCCAGCAATTGAATATTCCCTTTTGCCCTATACGCTTCACTTAATCGTTTCTCATTTTCTTCATTTGGCGATAAATCCGTAATAAATAAATACGTATGCGGGTGTTCTTTTTCTAAGTAAAATTCAATTTCTCGGTCAAGTGATGAGATCGAATTGTAGCGTACCTTTACTTGCTTCCCAAAAGCAAGCTTTGCTAAAATACCACAGCTCACCCCGTCTAAATCGTTATGGGATAATAATTTATACATACGCTTCACCTCCACACGTAGTATGGTTAAAAAGTGTAAAATCATTATTCATTTTTACAAATCGTAAAAGCGCTATAGAAAGCTATGACGTTCTATAGACATTATTCATTTAGTGTAAAATCCCCTACTTTAATGACCGTATGTGTATGGTTTATTTCGTAAAGATATTGCAGTTGCTTGTAATTCAGGACATTGAAAATGGCATTTTATTTAACGTCTGGAGCAGGTTTTTGAATTATGTAATCCAGCCATTTATACTACGATATAATACAGTTTATGGAAGGGGATATGGATATGGGACGTTTAGACAATAAAGTAGCGATTATTACAGGTGGAGCAAACGGCATCGGTAAAGCGATCGCTACACGTTATGCACAAGAAGGAGCAAAAATTGCAATCGCGGATTTCAATGAAGAAGCATTACATAATGCCGTCGAAAATTTTAAAAATGAAGGCTATGAGGCATTTGGGGTACGTGTGAATGTAGCGGTAGAAGAAGATGTACAACGTATGGTAGATGACACAGTCGCTCATTTTGGTCGTGTGGATATTTTAGTCAACTGTGCTGGGGTACTCGATAATATGCAAGCAGCGCATAACGTAGAAGACGTGATTTGGAATCGTGTCATGGACATTAATGTTGGTGGCGTGATGCGCGGTATGCGTAAAGTATTACCGTTATTTACAGCGCAAGGGAGCGGAGTGATTGTTAACTTAGCATCGATTGCAGGTTTAACAGGCGGTCGCGGCGGTCTAACGTATACAGCAGCAAAACACGCCGTAGCCGGTATGACAAAAAATGTAGCTTCTCACTACGGTGCGCAAGGCGTGCGCTGTAATGCCATCGGACCAGCGCAAGTGGAAACGGGCTTAACACAATCAATGGAAGGCTATGATATGTTCGGGCTGCAGCAATCTACGCGAGGTGTTCAATTAATGAACCGCGCTGCTCAACCAGAAGAAATTGCGAATATCGCCTTATTTTTAGCAAGCGATGAATCTTCTTATATTAACGGTGTTGTACTAGCCGCAGATGCGGGTTGGAGCGCTTATTAAAGAAAATCCGGAAAAAGCGTGTGCTTTTTCCGGATTTTTTTTGGGGGGGTACCCGGTACTTCCCCGGTACTATGGTGGTACTTTCCCGGCACTTCCCCGGTACAAAGACGGCACCAACTATTATTTCTCTACTACCGCCACATTCACTTCGCCGACAAGGGTGTTACTAATTGTACAGCCGCGTTCAATTACTTTTAACAGCTTCTTTTTATAGGCTTCTTCCAACGATGAAGGGAATACAACATCCACATGAAAATCCGTAAAGCGGTTTTCGACACCTGGTTGCTTCGATGCACGTACCTCAATCTCTACTTCATTTAAATTCGCTTCTATACCGTCTCGCTCTAATACTTTTTCAAGTGTGATCGAAAGGCAAAGTGCAACAGCCCCTTCCAGTAATTCTTTTGGGGATAATCCTTGCTGATCCGGTGCTTTACTACCGTTTAATTGTACGCCACTTGCATTGGCAATTTCATTTGTTCCTTCGTTCCATATTAATTTGACCATTGTTTTTCCTCCTCTGCATAATGGCAGGCCACTTTATGTTGCGGGCGAATTTCACGTAATACGGGTACTTCCTGACGGCACCGCTCTGTCGCAAACGGGCAACGTGTGTGAAATACGCAGCCGGACGGCGGGTTTAACGGAGATGGAATTTCTCCCTTCAACACAATCCGCTCCTGTTTTTTTCCGGTTGGGACGGCCGAGAACAGCGCCTTTGTATAAGGATGGAGTGTTTCAGTAAATAAATCATCTGTACAAGCTTCCTCTACGATTGTCCCTAAATACATAATGCCGATCCGATGTGAAATATAGCGTACAACACTAATATCATGTGTAATAAACAACATCGTTAATTGCATTTCTCGTTGTAATTCTTTTAAAATATTTAAAATTTGTGATTGAATCGATACATCGAGAGCAGATACGGGCTCATCACAAATCATTACTTTCGGATTCATAATCAGGGCACGTGCAATGCTTAAGCGTTGACGTTGCCCACCTGAAAACTCATGTGGATAGCGATAATAATGCTCCTTTTGCAATCCGACAATGTCTAAAATGCGAAACACTTTCTCTACCCGTTCTTCCTTATCGCCTAGCCCGTGAATAATCAGTGGCTCCTCTAATGTTTGACCAATTCGCTTTCTAGGATTGAGTGAAGAAAATGGATCTTGAAATACCAATTGCAACTCTTTTCGGAACTTACGCATTTCGCTTTTTGAAAGCTTTACTAAATCTTTTCCTTCATACAATACTTCCCCTGCTGTTGCCGAGGTTAAGCCTAAAATAGTGCGCCCTGTTGTACTTTTACCTGACCCAGACTCACCTACTAAGCCATATGTTTCGCCTTCATAAAGCGTAAGTGAAACATCCTTGACCGCATGAACAGTTTGTTTCACACCACCTAATTTACCGAACGGACCGTACACAGGGAACTGCTTTTGTAATGACTTTACTTCGATTAATGGCTTTTTCGTCATTATGCCCAGCCTCCTTTTTCGGTATCATATAACCAGCATTGAACACGTTGTTGATCGGCCATTTCAATGACTGGTGGTGCACTTTCACGACATAAATCCGTTGCAAACGGGCAACGTGTCGAGAAGCTACAGCCTTTTGGTACGTTTGTCAGTGGCGGTACTGTTCCTTCAATAACTTGAAGCGGTGCATGACGATCCCCATCTAATTCAGGCTTTGATTTTAATAATCCTTGTGTATAAGGATGTAACGGATTAGCAAATAGCTGCTCTGTTGTCGCTTCCTCAATAATTTGCCCTAAATACATGACCTTTACGCTTTGGCAAATTTCTGCTACGACACCTAAATCATGTGTAATGAATAGCACGCCCATCCCTAATTCTTTATTTAACTCCACGATTAAATCTAAAATTTGCGCTTGAATCGTAACATCTAATGCCGTGGTTGGTTCATCTGCAATTAACAACTTTGGACGACAGGCAAGCGCCATCGCAATCATCACACGCTGCTGCATGCCGCCTGATAATTCATGCGGGTATTCATCAATACGACGCTCTGGTGACGGGATGCCTGTTAAACGAAGTAAATCAATCGCTTTTTCTCGTGCTTCTTTTTTAGATAATTGTTGGTGGAGGCGTAATACTTCTATAATTTGATTGCCGATGGAATAAACGGGATTCAATGATGTTAACGGGTCTTGGAAAATGATTGAAATATCATTCCCGCGAATAGAACGTAGCTTTTTTAACGGCATCGACAATAGATTTTCTCCTTCAAAATAAACTGCTCCATCGTACTCTACCGGATCTGTGTGCTCTAATAAACGGATGAGGGATTGCGACATGACACTTTTTCCACAGCCGGATTCGCCGACAATCCCGATAATTTCTCCCTTTTCCACTGTAAAATTCACACCACGTACAGCTGTCACAAGGCCACGATCAGTATGAAAATGGGTTTGTAAATTTTCAACCTTTAATAACGTCATATTATTGGCCTCCCTTGACTGCTTGACGACGCTTACGTTTACGTGATGGAATGTTTTTCGTCCGAGGATCTAAGAAATCACGTAGTCCATCCCCTAATAAATTTAGCGATAACACAGCTAATACAATAAATACGCCTGGTACAATGACCATCCACCATGCTTTAAAGATTACAAGTTTACCTGCTTGTAAAATGTTACCCCAGCTCGGCTCCGGTGCTGGAATTCCTGCGCCTAAAAAGCTTAAAGCGGCTTCCGAAATAATTGCTTCGGCAAATACAAATGTCGCTTGCACAAGGAGTGGCGATAGTGTATTCGGCATAATATGTAGCCAAATAATGCGCGTGTTACTTGCCCCTTGTGCATGCATCGCTTCAATATATGTTTGCTCTTTTATCACGAGTGCCGATGAACGGACAACCCTTGCGATATTCGGCGTAAATACAACGACTAAGGCAATCACGACATTAATCGCAGATGCGCCTAATGCGGCCATTAACGTAATCGCAAGTAAAATACCAGGAATGGCAATGAGCCCGTCACAAATACGCATTAATACGTGGTCAAGCCACTTATAATAACTCGCATATAAGCCGATAATTAGACCAAATAAAGAGGATAAAAAGGCAACAATTAAACCAACCATTAATGATACACGTGCACCATAAACGATTCGTGTAAATAAATCGCGCCCAAATTCATCCGTACCGAACCAATTGTCCGTGCTTGGCTCTAATAAACGACTTGTTACTTTCATTTCATATGGATCTGCCGTTGTCAAATAAGGACCGATCAGTGCAAGCAATAAGAGAACGATAAAAATAAACCCGCCTACAAGTAATCCTTTATTGCTCGTGAATTTCTTCCAATTCAAGGCGCGTTGTTCTTTTTTAAACGCTTTGGATAGCTCCACCATTTGTTGTTTTGAATACGTAGTCATCTCTCTCACCTCATCACTTGCGATCTAAACGTACACGCGGATCCACAACACCATAGAGTAAATCAATTAGTAGGTTAATAAATACATAGAGAATTGTCACCATTAACACAACCCCTTGAATCACTGTATAATCGCGGCGTGTAATCGAATTAATAATTAATTGACCCAGTCCTGGAATGTTAAAAATCGTTTCGACAACGACCGCACCTGTTACAAGCGTCCCAAATGTTTGCCCAATCACTGTTAAAATGGGTAAAAAAGCATTGCGGAAAGCATGCTTCAGTAATACATTCCATTCTTGTAACCCTTTTGCACGCGCTGTTTTAATATAATTTAAATTTAATACATCGAGCATCGATGAACGTGTCATCCGTGTAATCAGAGCTGCTTGAATTGTTCCAAGTGAAATCGCTGGTAGCACTAAATACTTCAAATGTTCGATAAGCCCTTCTGATAAAGGTTCGTACCCTGCAATCGGCAACCATTGTAATTTCACACCAACAACTAGCATTAATAATAAGCCTAATAAAAAGCTCGGCACAGCCATCCCCAGTAGCGAGACACTCATCAATGTCGTATCGGTGAATGATCCTCGTTTATAGGCGGCGATCACCCCGAATGGAATCGCTAATATGAGCGCAATCACTTGCGCAAAAATCGCCAATGATAAGGTGGGCCCGATATGTTCTTGAATCGCTTCTGTTACAGGCTGTTTCATAAAAATAGAACTACCTAAATCGCCTTGAAAGACGCCACCGACCCATGATATATACTGCTCATGTAACGGACGATTATAGCCTAGCTCTTCATTTAACTGTTCGATTTGTGCAGGTGTCGCTTCCATGCCTAAAATCGTGGCAGCTGGATCCCCCGGTGTAATATGAATAATGATGAAAATCGCGACCGACACAACAAATAAAACAGGAATGGTAGAAAGTATTCGTTTTACTATATACGCTAACATTGAATCTCCTCACATTTAAAAAGGTAGAAAAGGAGAGCTAATAATCGCTCCCCTCATCATTCATTTATTATTCTGGTACTTTCGCATTCCATACAACTGGTGCTTCAAATAGCTCGAACCCTTCAATATCCTTATTGACTGCTACGACACCGTTATAATGACCTAACACTGTTGATGTTGCGTTTTCATACATATATTGTTGTACTTTTTCCCACTCTGCACGTGCTTCTTCCGGTGTTGCTGCACTGCGAATAGCGGCTAAACCGTTTGCTATATTGTCATCTTTTAAACCAGCCCAATCAGGTGTTACCGCTAATAATTGTGGTGGTGTAATTTGATATCCTGTACTTGCTAAGAACATATCCCACTTGCTTGTATCGCCCTTTGTTTCAAGGAATGTTGGGAAGTCGTAGTTATCCACACGTACATTCATGCCTAGCTGACGTAATTGCTCTTGAATGACTAATGTACCTGTATACATTTCGTTATAATCTTTCGTTGTTAACAGCACGATTTCTTCGCCGTTATAACCAGCTTCTTCAAGTAATTTCTTTGCTTTTTCAGCATTTGCTTGATTGTAATATTCTGCACCAGCCTCTGTTGTCCATTGCGTTTGACCTTCACTTAAGTAGCTTGGTGATAATGAATATAACTCTGGCTTCGCAAAAGCAGCTAACATAATTTCTTCATTATTTAATGCCGCTAAAATCGCTTCACGCACCTTTTTGTCTGCTAGTACACCTTCTGTTGTATTAAAGAATGCAGTTAACGTACCACCTGGGAACGTCTGTAATTCAACGTTCGGATCGGCATCTAATTGGTCATAGTTTTCAATCGGAATACTATCTGCCACGTCGTATTGACCTGTTTGCACACCCGCAATACGTGTCGCATGGTCCGTTACGAAATGATATGTCAGTTTTTCTGTTGGTGCCGAAATATCACCTGTAAAACCACTTGGCTCACCCGCATTTTCAACCGCTACATAGTCTTCGAATTTTGCTAATTGAATGTATTGATCTTGCTTCCATTCTACAAATTTGTATGGTCCTGTACCGATATATTCAGAGAAGCCTTCTGCTGTTGCCGTATCCACGATTTCTTTTGGCATAATCGATGGGAATTGTGCTTGAGACGCCATTAAAACCAATACATCGGATGTTGCCTGTTGTACATCCAGTTGAACTGTATATGGGTCTACTTCCGAGAAGTTTGCTCCTTGTAATAATGATTTTGCACGAGATGATGTCACTAACCAACGATTCATCGAAGCGACCACATCTTCTGCCACCATTTCCTCGCCGTTATGGAATTTTACCCCTTCACGTAGCTTAATTGTGTACGTTTTACCATCTTCACTTACTTCATACGATGCTGCTAACACAGGTACTGGATTATAGTTCGCATCTAATTGGAATAATTGTTGATAAATATTCCCCGCGATATCCAGTGCCACCGCTGATACCGTTTGTGCTGTATCTAATGTTGGTGGTTGCGCTGTAATCGCAATATTTAATTCATCTTTATAAACAACGTCTTCTTGTGATTGCTCTGTGTCATTTGTCTTTTCTGTTGCAGATTCGCCACCACATGCCGCTAAGCTAAGTGCTAAAAGAGCCGCTGCTAAAGGCGCTTGCCATTTTCGTAATTTCATCTAATAAATCCCCCTCTTTAATCCCTACAACTTTAATACGTTTTAATGAAATTAGTTTACTCATTTATTCCAACCAAGTCAATAAGAATTATTCTGAAAATGAAGAATTCGTCACAGTATGTGGAATACGCTAATTTCCATTCCGACTAACTCGCCTTCACTTCAATCAACTATCAAGTTCCTTTTAGTAACTTCCCATAAAAAAATCACGCTTATTATGTACTAAATTATTGATATTATCCACATATCTGATTTAAAGGGATTCTTAAAATGGTTTTTAATTACATATACCGTTTCTTTACGTACAATTGAACTAAGAATATTTCAATATTTAACCAATTAACAAACATTCTAGTTCAGGAGGAAGTCACTTTGTTGAAAATTTTACGGATCATATTTTCCATTATTACAATTACATTAGCGGCGTATGGATTGATAACAAAAAATTTCGAGTTTCAAGCATATATGATTTTATTTTTAGGCTTAACTATGTTCGTAATAAGCATCCAAGAATTCCAAAAGCGAGAAAAATTCACTAGTGGGTTATTGTTCATAGCCTTCTTGTTTTCGCTTTTTGTAGCGATTAAAAGTTTTCTATTGTGATGAGAGGTGAAGTAATATGAACGAAAAAGAAACACCAAAAGAAAAAAGAGAACGTTTACGACAAAGTGAATTACAAAAAAATCCTACTAGTTCCCTAAACGATGGATTAAATAGAGCCAGCAATGGAAGTTTACCTGATGTAACAGGTGGTATGGGGTGGAAAGGTACAGGGATATTAATCATCGTTTTATTCTTCGGTTACATTGTATACAAACTAATCTCTTAAATCCTGCATATCGATAGAAAACAGCAACAGGCTAAGCCTGTTGCTGTTTTATTAGTTTTCTTCTACTTCTTTACGATTTTTCTTAAGCATTTTTGATAGTACTTCATACACAATTGGTACAACTACTAATGTTAATAGTGTTGAAGATAATAGACCGCCAATTACAGTAATCGCAAGGTCTTTCGAAATAAGACCGCCGCCTGCGCCACCAAACGCCATTGGTAACATCGCACCGATTGTCGCAATCGCTGTCATTAAGATTGGACGAAGACGCGTTGCCCCCGCTTCCAGAATGGCCGCACGCATTGTTAAACCGTCGCGTTCCATATGAATAATACGGTCTACAAGTACGATGGCATTCGTGACAACGATACCAATTAACATCAGAAGCCCCATCATAACGGATACAGAAATCGTTTGCCCCGTTGCCCATAAGCCGACCCATGAACCAATGACCGTGAACGGTAATGAGAATAGGATGGCAAATGGCGCAAGCCCTTCACCGAATGTGACAACAAGGATAAAGTATACAATGGCAATCGCTGCAAGCATTGCGATACCTAGTTGTGTAAATGTTTCAGCCATGTCAGCTGCTACACCCGCAACACCTTTTGTAACTCCTTTTGGTAAATCAAGTGCATTCACCTTTTTATCGGCTGCAGCTGTTGCTTTCGAAATGTCATCATCGATGATTGTACCTGATACCGTTGTGAAATATTCACCTTTCGAACGAGATAAAGCATTTAGTGTTGTATTTTCTTCTACTTCTACGAGATCACCAATTTTCATTGTTGTCCCAAGAGCCGTTTGAATTTCAGTTGCTAATATATCATCTAACGATAGTGCCGCTGCTTTTGCCTCACGTTGCACGATGACATTAATAGCATTCCCGTCATGTTCAACGGTCGTTAACACTTCTTTTGTTGACGTTGTATTTAACGCCATCACAATTTGTGCGGTTGTTAAACCATATTGTAATACGTTTTGTTGCTCTACTTTTAATACATGCTCTACATATGCATCTTCAAAGTCCGATGTCACATCCTCTAAACCATCGACTTCTTTCAGCGCACCTTCTACTTGTTTTACTGCTGTCGCTAAATCATCTAAATCTTCACTATATAATGTATAGCTTACTTCATTTGATGACATCGACATCGCTGAGAAGTTTTGTGATTTCCATTCACCTGATTGCCCAATGTTGAATACATAGTCTTCTACTTCTTCACGTGCTGCTGGGAAGTCTTTCATGTCTGGATCAAAGATTAAGTACATTAATGCACCGCTTCCGCCGCCCCCCATCATTACCGCTGCAGGGTCAACATTTTCAGGATCATTAATCGATACTTGTAAAATATCAATATCATCACGTTTTAATAGTTCTTTTTCGACAACTTCAATATTCGCTGTCGTCTCTTCCATTAGCTCACCTGTGCCTGGTGTATACGTTAAATATACGACTTTTTCTTCTTGTGAACCCATGAAGCTAAAGCCAATTAACGGGGTTAACGCTAATGAACCGACTAACATCACAACTGCTACAATCGATGTAATCCATTTATGATTTAAACATTTTTCTAAGAAGTTACGGTAGGCTACTGCTAGTTTCCCTACTTCTTTATGCTGACTTTCTGATTTCTTACCGTATAATTTTTTACGGAATAAGAAGTGTGAAAGTGCTGGTACAATCGTAATTGCTACAACTAACGATGCACCTAATGCAAACGTCATCGTTAACGCGAATGGCATGAATAGTTCGCCAACCATCCCGCCTACGAAAATAAGTGGTGCGAATACCGCAACTGTTACTAACGTAGAAGACATAATTGGTTTGAACATTTCAATTGTCGCTTCACGAATTAAAGCACGACCTGTTAATTTTTCTTCTCTTAAGTGCATACGACGGTAAATATTTTCTACTACTACAATCGAGTCATCAATGACACGACCAATCGCAACCGTAATCGCACCGAGCGTCATAATATTTAACGTAATATCCATCCAGTTCAACAGCAGTAATGCCATAAAGATCGAGACTGGAATCGAAACAATTGAAATAATGGTTGATTTGAAATCACGTAAGAATAGTAAGATGATTAATACCGCAATGGCACCACCAAATACCGCTTTTTCAATCATCGTGAAAACAGAATCTTCAATTGGTGCCCCTTGGTCTAATGAAATATCTACTTTGAGACCATCGATTGCTTTTTCTTCTTCTTTCATTAACTCTTTCACTGCATTAACAACTGTGACCGTATTCGCCTCTTGCCCTTTGACGATTTGAATGGCAATGGCATCGTCACCGTTTGTACGAGAAACGGATTGTACTTTCCCTTCTACTTCAATTGTTGCAATATCACCTAAACGAACAAATGGTGAAGGCTGTGTTGCACTCGGTGTCACAGGAATTAATAATTCTTTTAATTCGTCCACCGATTTCACTTTCCCGTCAACAGAAACAGCCTGCTTCCCTACAGTGAAATCATATAAACCTAGCGATAGTGACATGTCGCTTGCTTGAATCATTTGTTTGACTGTATCTTCTGTTAAACCAAGTGCTTCCATTTTCGCTTGGTCATATGTGAAGGATACTTGCTCGATGTGCTGACCTGTAATCGTCGCAGATGCTACACCATCGATTTTTTCGATTTTCGGTAATAATAAATCTTCTACCGTTGATGTTAACTCAACAATATCTTCTTCCGTGCTACTTACTGATAACGCAACAACTGGCATCATGTTCACACTGATCGCCATAATTGTCGGTTCTTGCACCTCTTCTGGCAATGTGACATTATCCAGTGCTGACTCCAACTGGCGCTTTTTCTCATCCATGTCGATACCATATTCATACTCGACCTGTACTTGTGCCACATTGGATGAGGAAGTCGAATAGACCGCCTTGACATCTTCAAGACTCTCGATTGCCTTCTCAAACGGAATCGAGACTTCATCCATTACTTGCTCAGGCGTAGCGCCCGGATAGACCCCCATCACGATTAAATACGGAATCGAAATATCTGGAATCGACTCCATTTTCATTCGTGTACCTGAATAAATCCCCGAGACTGTCACAATGATTGTCAACAACCACACAGCCAGCTTATTTTTCAGGACAAAATTAACTAAACCCTTCACTATCGCACCTACCTTAGTTTGACTTTAATCATACATTTATTTATACTAATGACCAGTTGGTCAAAAGTCAATAAATCGAGCGGGAGTGTCACAAATGGTTAAAAAACAATTAATAATGGAAAACGCTTTAGAGCTATTTGCAAAACAAGGATTCGAAGCGACTTCTATTCAACAAATCACTGATAAATGTGGCATCTCTAAGGGTGCATTTTATCTTTCCTTCAAATCAAAAGACGAATTAATTCTCTCTCTAATAGACTACTTCATGAGTGAAATTGCAGCAGACGTTGAACGAGTGGTCAATTCAGATTTACCAACAAGTCAACTGCTATACAGCTACTATTATCAATCCTTTGATTCCTTTAGAAAATATGCACATTTCGCTCAATTATTTATAAAAGAACAAAATGCAACTTGTAGTAGTATAGAAATTTTTGAGAAACTGGAAATTTACCATAATATCCTCAATCACTTTGTTAATACAATCGTAAAAAAACAGTTCGATTATGTAGAAGATCATATGGTACCTGACTTAATTTTTACGATCCAGACCTTTATCGGGGATTACATCGGCTTCTTTATAAAAGAAAACATCAACATTAGCAGTGACATTGATATGGATACACTTTGTCGATCACTTGTTGAAAAAGTAACGATCATTGCAAAATATGCAAAGATTCCATTCTTCTCTCCAGAGCTGAATCCAGCAGCACAAGCAAGTGCCGTTTCTTTAACAAAAGAAGAATTGATTTTATTTTTAGAAAAGAAACTAGAGGAAATTGACGATTCAATCGTGCATGAATCCATCGAGATTTTACATCAACATTTATTATCGCCATCCCTATCTCCTGCTGTAGAACAAGGACTATTAAAAAATTTACGTGCCAACTCTCATAGTAAGTGGATTGCCTATATGTACGAAATTTCAATCAAGTCCTAATATTTTTACGCTCCATATAAAATTTAGTTTCAACAAATACACAACATATTGTGTCCAAAAAATGACAATATATCGGTAAATAAATATATAAAACTCCCTGCATCCGAAGTGTATTTTTGATTTTATAGCGAAGCTTAGCACGAAATGTAAAGACAGAGCACGATAAAATGTACTATCAAAATATTGGATAGTACATTTTTATTTCAATAGCCATTTGTTTCGTTCCATGCTAAAAAGTTTTCCATTACCATTTCCGATTATTTATACACCTTAGTTCTATTTTGTGAACAACTGTTACTTATCCCCCAAACACTTATACATATTGACTAACTAAAGATTATAACGTACGACATGTAAAAGCTTCATTCCCATACTCATTTTCATTTGCCTTTTTGTTTCACATATAATTATTTACCGTCATGAAATTAAGGAGGAATTGTATTTGAAGAATACATCAAGGCAAATCATACGAAAAATTGTCATGATTATGATTGGAGCAACTATTACGGCTTACGGACTCGAGGCTGTGTTAATTCCGAATAGCATCATTGATGGCGGTATTACCGGTGTCAGTATTATGGGGGCAAAAATCTATGACCTTCCTCTAGGGTTCTTCTTATTCATTCTGAACATCCCATTTGTGCATATCGGCTACAAACAAATTGGGAGTAAATTTGCCATGATGAGCGTTATTGGGATTACTGCACTTTCGATTGGAACCATTTTCATGCATAATATTGAACCAATTTTATCTGGAAAAAGCCCATTATTAGCGGTCGTTTCTGGCGGTATTTTAATTGGAGTTGGTATGAGTGTGGTACTACGTAACGGTGGTGCATTAGATGGCTCAGAAGTATTAGCGGTACTCATCTCACGTAAAACCCGATTTTCTGTTGGAGATATTATTTTAGTCATTAACGTATTTATTTTTGCAGCGGCTACATTTATTTATACGTTAGAAAGCGCACTATACTCTGCCTTAACTTACTATATTGCAAAAACAGTCATCGACATTGTACAAGTTAGTTTCGAAAGATCCAAGTCCGTACATGTTATTAGTGAAAAAACAGTAAAAATGGTGCAAGAGCGCTTTGGTCATAGTCTAACCTATATAGCAAGTTTTGGTGACGTCTCTAGTGGAGAAATAGATATTTTAAACCACGCCATTAATGGCATGGAAGAAACAAAGATACTAGAAATCATTAAAGAAATGGATCTGAACACCTTTCTCATTATGCTGAGGTTCGTAAAAAATGTACTATTCTTTCATTCCTAACGTGCCCTAAACACACAGATATCACATACCTAATATGCTCTTGAGCTATTTTCTAGTAAGAACAATCATTTTAGAATACCCTACTTTTTTGAACAAGTTTTCACCTCAACATTTCCGAATGTTTATGCACCTTAACACTATTCAAATAAATCTTTTTAATTATCTACGAAACTATTTATACATTTACCCGTATATTAATTAACTAAAGATTTATAAATATCGTCACTTAAAGGTATTGTTCAGAGACAATCATTTTTATCTATCATTTCGTTTCATGTATAATTATTAAGATATTGTAGGAGGAGGAATTCTATTTGAATAGTAAAATAAAACAAAATATACGAAAGATTATTATGATTGTTATCGGTGCAGCGATTACCGCTTACGGACTTGAAGCGGTGTTAATTCCTAATAGCGTTATTGATGGCGGTGTTACCGGTGTCAGCATTATGGGGGCAAAAATCTCTGAGCTTCCACTAGGGGTATTCTTATTCATCTTGAACATCCCATTTGTGTATATCGGTTATAAACAAATCGGGCGTACATTCGCTATAATGAGTATCATTGGGATTGCTGCCCTTTCAGCAGGTACAATTGTCATGCACCATATTGACCCGATTTTATCTGCAGAGGACCCATTATTAGTTGTCGCTTCTGGTGGTATTTTACTTGGGGTTGGTATTGGTATTGTACTACGTAACGGTGGTGCATTAGACGGCTCAGAAGTATTGGCTGTACTTGTCTCACGTAAAATTCCGTTTTCTGTCGGTGATATCATTTTAGTCATTAATGTATTCATTTTTGCAGTGGCTGTGTTTATTTATGATTTAGAAAGCGCATTATACTCTGCCTTAACGTACTATATTGCAAAAACGGTGATCGACATTGTACAAGTCGGTCTCGAAAAATCAAAATCGGTACTGGTGATTAGTAAAAAATCCGTAGAGATCGGAGAAATTGTGCAACATCGTCTCGGTCGTAGTGTAACGTATACAACAGGTCGTGGTGGTTTTTCTAATGAAGAAACGGATATGTTAAACTGTGTCATTAACCGTATGGAAGAAACAAAAATGCTCGAAATTATTAAAGAAATTGACCCGAGCGCCTTTATCGTTGTCTCAGATGTAGCTGAGGTTCGCGGCGGCAGGTTCAAAAAACGCGATATCCATTAACCCTCGACTCTGCCAAATGTTTGGCAGAGTTTTTGATTACTAAAAAAAGCGTGCATTTTGTACATATCGATCATTCAAACTCTATAATACTGATTCACCCTCATTTAAAAAACTCTCCATGAGTAAATACACTTGTTTTCTTCCTAAAATGTTAAAATGATTACTACTATTAATTATAACCATTTTGGATTTTACTAAACTTTTATGAATTTTTATTGTATGTTCGTGATAAATTAAATCATTCTCTGCTACTAATATTAAAATAGGTTGTGACATATGATAGAAATCATTCACCGATAACCCTATATCTTGCCTCATTAAATTTAATTTCCAATAATAACATTTTATTTTCTTATTAAAAAAAGCTAATGTCCTTGTGAGGATTGATAATATAATGACACAGAAACGAAACCATTTTTTTATTCCATTGACCTTATAGTTCCCAGAAATGCTTATTATTTTAACAATTAAATCAGGAGCTATATGATTTAAATAGAATGCAATGTTAGCGCCATCGCTATAACCAATCACACGTATTCTTTCTAATTTTTTAACAAGACAAAATGCAAGGATGTCCTCAGCATATTGTTTAATTGTATACGGGATATCACCTTTGCTACTTAAGCCATGTCCACGACTATCAATAGCATAAACACGAAACTGATTGGAAAGTTGTTGAAGTATCTCTTTAAATATTAAACTACTCTGACTGTTACCGTGAAGTAATAGCACGATTTCACCCTCACCCGCTTCATACCAATTTAAAGTGATATCGTTTACTTGTATTTGTTTATTATTCAATGGGGTCACCTCCTAATTAAATATATTTTTTTACAATCAACACACTCCAATATACATATATTACCTTATCTTGAGATTAACAGTTACAATACTTTTTCTAAACCCATATGATTGTTGCACTGTCTCCCTACTGCATACAATAGAAAAAAGGATGTGGTGTATACAATGAACTCAATCTCTATGAAAAAACGGGCCTTCCAGCTAGTCTTGTTTGGTCTACTATTAGGAGCACTCCTTGGTATTGCGATGTTATTTACACAGTCCCTTATCGCCATGATAATCGGTAGCTTCTCTATTAACTTCCATTCCTTATTAGCCCCTACCTTTCCTACCACACCAAGCACTCACCTACTATTAGATCCACCTACACTATTGCATACAGTAAGTCAATTCAGCCATAAAATCGGTCTTGCCATCCTGAGCCTTATTAGCTTAGCTATTACTATCGTCATTATCGTCGGAAAAGTGTTGCAAACAATGCACCCCAAACGCCGTGTACTAAAAATCAAATATGACCTGTTCTATATGTATCCCGCTCTTACGACGGTTATCTCCATGCTCATCACTTACCAAATGAGCTATATATTATTTTTTCAAATTTAAAAGCAGCTTGCCTATGACAAGCTGCTTTCAATTTAAAACGGGAATAAGATCGGGACAACAATCATCATCACAATAAACATAATCACTTGTAGCGGTACACCGACTTTTACAAAATCGATAAACTTATAGCCGCCCGCTGTCATGACCAGTGAATTGGTTGGTGACGCAATCGGTGTAGCAAATGCCATACCAGCAGCTGCGGCAACAGCAATCATAAATGTATATGGATTAGCATTCATCGTAGTAGCTGCGGTCATAGCGATCGGTGCAAATAGGACAGCCGTTGCCGTGTTACTCACAAATTGTCCGAATACAACCGTTAGCACGTAAATGCCTATCAACACACCATACGGGCCGAAATCACCCAGTACATCAATAATCGTATTCGATAAAATCGTCATACCACCTGTTTTTTCAAGCGCCGTTGCCATCGGAAGCATCGACGCAACAAGCACAATGCTTTCAAAATTCATCTTGCCATACGCATCATCCATATTCCGAATACAACCCGTGGCAATCATTAATACAGCGCCAATTAGTACAGCAATGACGGCATCAAATACTTCAAACACCATCAGTCCTACAATAAAAAGCATAATTAAACCGGCAATCCACGCCTTACCATTTGCTGCTGCGAGTCCTGCTTGTTCACGTGTTTGCCCGACAACGACAACATCTTGCGTTTCACGTGAAAGCAAGTCAATTTCCTCCCATGCCCCTTGCACTAAGATGGCATCTCCGAAACGAAGCCTTTGCTGTGCCATATCTTGCAATAAATACGCACCTTTTCGGTTAATTCCTAAAATATTTAAATTATATTTCTCGCGAAAGCCGATTTTACTTACGGTTTCACCAATTAACCGAGAAGTTGGTGTTAATAATACTTCCGCTACCCCAATCTGCTTGGAAATTAATTGTTGCATCTCATCATCCGCTACTATTTCGAGCTGTAAATCATTTTCCAGCACAAAACTTTCAACATCCGGTGCCACCCCTTGTACATATAACACATCATTTTCATGAACGATACTTGTTGGACCCGCCATTTCTTGATACGTCATCGCAAGCAGATTGATTCCTTCCGATGCACGACGCTGAATTTTCATTACATAAATATGATATTTTGCTGGCAACTTTAAGTCAGCAAGTGCTTGTCCGATTATGGGAGATGCAGCCGGTACAACAACGCGAAACATCTTATCATGTAATGCATAATCCTTTACAATTTTTTTCGGTGACAGCTTGTACCCTGCATCCGATTGTGAACGATTTTGCTCATTTGGCAATAATTTATTACGTACAATGACTAAATACACAATCACCGTTATCGTGGCAATAATCCCAATCGGTGTAATCGTAAAGAAGCCAAGTTTGGCATATCCATTATCCTGTAAAATTTGACTGACGATTAAGTTCGGTGGCGATGCGATTAATGTCATCAACCCTGACATACTCGCAATATACGATAATGGCATTAAAAACTTCGATGGACTTACTTTAATGCTCATCGCGATACTGACAACAATCGGTAGCATTAAAGCGACCGTCCCCGTATTACTCATAAACGCACCCACTGATGCCACAATGACGAGTAGTAAAACAAATAACTTTAGCTCGCTATCCCCTGACCATTTCAGCAGCAAATTTCCTGCCATACCCGCAAGGCCCGTACGTAAAATCCCAGCACCTACTACAAAGAGCCCGGCAATCATAATGACAACGGAGTTCGAAAAACCAGCTAACGCTTCAGCAGGTGTTAAAATGCCTAAAATGACAAATGCGAGTAATGCCATTAAAGCCACAAGATCACCACGTATTCGATTTGTCATAAACAACACAATCGTTACGGCTAAAATAATAAATGTAAATGTTAATTGCACAGCTACATACCCTTTCTACATATCATCATCTGTCATTGTATACGAAAATATGGTAAAGGTCTCTTCTTTCACTCTAAATTACCGCTTAACACCTTCCATTTTATTACTACTATTTTCAATTAGAACACCCTATTTTCAACACAGAGATAGTGAAAACCTTTCCTTATGTACTCACTCTATTGTAATCATGCTTATCATTTCAGCTCACATATGAATGAATCCCTTTGTTTCTCGTCCAACTTCTATATGACAAGCCCTTTATTTTTATGCATAAAACTCAGTTATCTTTCACAATAAAAATTTCTTAATAATAATTATTATAATTTAGTAGAAATTATGATTTGTATTTGCTATAGTAATTAAAGAAGCGTTTTTTAAATTCATTTTTAGGAGGTACTATAAATGACAAACTTAAATAATCGTCCTTTAACAACGATCACTGGGGCTCCTGTAGTTAGCCATGATGATGTACAAACAGCCGGCCGCCGTGGTCCGATTTTATTGCAAGACGTTTTCCTAATTGAAAAATTAGCTAATTTTAACCGTGAAGTGATCCCAGAACGCCGTATGCACGCAAAAGGTTCAGGTGCATTTGGTACATTCACAGTCACGCATGACATTACGAAATATACAAAAGCAAAAATCTTCTCTGAAGTTGGGAAGAAAACAGACATGTTCGCACGTTTCTCCACTGTAGCAGGTGAGCGTGGTGCGGCTGATGCAGAACGTGATATCCGCGGCTTTGCGTTAAAATTTTACACGGAAGAAGGAAACTGGGATATGGTTGGTAACAACACACCTGTATTCTTCTTCCGTGATCCATTACACTTCCCAGACTTAAACCACGTCGTGAAGCGTGATCCTAAAACCAATATGCATAACGCAAACTCAAACTGGGATTTCTGGACTTCATTACCAGAAGCATTACACCAAGTAACAATCGTTATGTCGGACCGTGGTATCCCAGCGAACTACCGTCAAATGCACGGTTTTGGTTCTCACACATACTCCATGATTAACGAAGCGGGTGAACGCGTATACGTAAAATTCCACTTCCGCACAGAACAAGGCATCAAAAACTTAACAGGGGCAGAGGCTGCTGAAGTCATCGGGAAAGACCGTGAATCTTCACAACGCGACCTATTCGAAGCAATCGAAAAAGGCGACTTCCCGAAATGGAAAATGTACATCCAAGTCATGACGGAAGAGCAAGCGCGTAACCGTAAAGACAATCCATTCGACTTAACGAAAGTTTGGTATAAATCAGAGTTCCCATTAATTCCAGTAGGCGAATTTGAATTAAACCGTAACCCAGAAAACTACTTCGCAGACGTTGAGCAAGCGGCATTTGCTCCATCTAACGTCGTGCCTGGTATTTCATTCTCGCCAGACCGTATGTTACAAGCGCGTCTATTTGCCTATCAAGATGCAACTCGTTACCGTTTAGGTGTAAACCATCACCAAATTCCAGTGAACACACCGAAGTGTCCATTCATGATTTACCACCGCGATGGTGCAGGTCGTGCTGATGGAAACAACGGCAGTGCATTAACTTACTATCCAAACAGCTACGGTGCTTTACAAGCGCAACCACAATATAAAGACCCAGCGCTTACGTTAGATGGTGCAGCTGACATTTACGACTTCCGTGAAGATGATAACAACTACTTTGAACAACCAGGTAAGCTATTCCGTTTAATGAGTGCGGAACAGCAACAACGTCTATTCGAAACAACGGCTGCTGAAATGGCACCAGTGGAAGAGTTCATCAAACGTCGTCACATCTTACACTGCTACTTAGCTGACCCAGCTTACGGTGAAGGTGTCGCAAAAGCGATGGGCTTATCTTTAGATGGGATGGACCTGTCAAATCCATATGTGCAATCTACAGTAACGAACGCTTAATGTATTGTTTACGTTCTTTATGAGCGCAAACTCTTAAATATTACTTTTGGCGTCAGTCTCTACATGCTCAATATCGCTTACAAAGGCGCCAAAAGTATCTATTTCTCTTAATATCCTATGGAACCGTCATGCATTGAGCATGGCGGTTTTTTATTTCTTCCACATACTTTATGAGGTATAATATGGTAAAGGAGGCTGTATAGATGAACGACCAACACCGATTATTCACACCTGAACAACTGGAAAAAGCCCAAAAGGATATAATCGAAACAAAGCTTACAGCGGAAAAAGCAGAAGACATATTACGTAAATCAGCCCTTTCTTTAGTCGAGGCTAAAAAAAGCATTATACTCGCTTTACTGGAAGAAGATGTTGATGTACATATCATTAGCGAATCAACGAAAACACCACTAGACCGTGTAGTAGAACTAAGAGCATCTATTAAAAAATAAAAAGCCTCCCCTAAAATTTAGGGTAAGGCTATTTTTTTATGCTACTTTTACACGAATAAAATATTCGACATATAAATAACAACGGTTACTGTCAAACAACTAATAATCGTCGAAAATAACACGGTTTGTGCTGCTGTTGCAGACTCAATATCATATTCTAATGCCAGACTGGAGCTGTTACGCGATGTAGGAAAGGCGCTCGCAATAAACAATGATTGCGCAACAACGCCGTCAATCCCTAGCAAGTAAATGATACCAAGTGCCACAGCTGGTCCTACAATTAAGCGGGTAAAGCAGCTAATAAAAATCGTTTTGTTAAACATCGTCTTCATCTCAATTTGTGATAACTGAGCACCTAGCGTAATGAGTGCCATAGCCACAAAGCCGCCAACTACATAATCAAGTGGAATTCGAAACGTTTGCGGAATGGGGACATCTAAATAATTTAGTAAGCCCCCTATCCAAAGCGCATGGATGATAGGCATTTTTAAAAAGTCCCGGACAATTTCCAGTCCGGATTTCGTTGCAGAAATTAAATTATAGAGCCCATATGTATACGTCGTCATATTTTGAAAAATAACGAGAATGACTTGAATGGCTACGCCGATTGGTTGCGTCACAAAAATCATTTGTGCTACCGGAATCCCGTAGTTTCCCGAGTTAATGAGTACGACACTATTTTTAAAAACAGCCGATTCTTGCCGGTTAAGCCTCATCACCTTCGCTAAATAATGACTTAAAATCATCTGACTACCGATAAATAACACAATAAATAGCGTTAACTGCCCCACTACTGCCATCCCAATTTGTGTTTCATAAATATTGATAAAAACAGCAGCCGGCATAAAACAATACGTAATTAAATGCGACAACGCTTTTAAATTAAACTCAAACTTCCGCTGCAACATCGCCCCTACAATGAGTAAGATTAATATCGGCGCTACGATTTGGAAGAAAATCATCGATAAATAAACCATAACTTAAATCCCCTCCATTTATGTATATTGTTAACTGTACACGAACCCCTCCCTTTTCGGCATATTTTCTACATGAATTAGCAAAAAGAGCTTGAAACGCGTAGATGTCTCCACATACGCCTCAAGCTTGCTCGATTAATCGTCTGTCATCCGTTTTTTATAGAGGACACTTGTTACAACTAGCGCTACAATCGTCCAAACAATCATGACGACAAATGGGATAATTATCTCCTTTACTGGCGCCGCTACTTCGAGTGCATCGGCTAGCACAATGAGCTGCGCACTCGGTAACCATTCAGCAACTGCTAATGCTGGGTATTTTTCTGTTAAACCTAGTGCTAATGGCCCCATTGAGAACACAATTATTACAGGCATAACTGCCAACGAAGCCTCCATTACCGTTTTTGTATATAAACCACAAATTGTACCAAGCGCAATGTAAAACACAATGGATACAGCTAATGCCAATACGAGCATGACGATATTGGCTGGCTCATAGCCCACTAAATAAATGCTTAACGCTAAAATAACAGCTGAAATACTAAAGACTACTGCACTTTTTCCAATTAAAATATCAGCAACACTTGCCGGAGACATCATTAAGCTACGAAGTGTATTGCTTTCTTTTTCTTCTGCAATTAAACAGCATTGAATAAATGCCGTTACCATCGCAAGTGTTATATTGATCGGTAAGAAATACATTTGCATCGTATTAACCCCGCTCTTACTGTAGAAAAAGGCTAAGAACAGTGGCACTAACACCATTGTTGAAATAGCATAGTTTCTTGAAAACTCTCGATAATCTTTCATAAAGATTGCTTGAATTCGTTTCATTGACATATTCATTGTAAATCACTCCCCGTTAATTGCATGAAAATATCGCCTAATGTCGGTTCATTTGTATAAATACGCGCAATGGCACCTGTGCTCATCCACTGTGTTATATTCGTTGCAGCCGTGCGATCAGCTAATGGTAAAACATGTTCTTCCCCCGTTACTAACTGTACCGTCATCGAATGATCGCTATATTGATGCTTCAATTGTGACGGTGCCCCTATTGCTTGAATTTTTCCTTTATGCAGAAAGGCTACACGGTCACATAATGTTTCTGCTTCTGCCATATCATGCGTTGTTAAAAAGATAGTCGTACCCATTTCATTTAATTTACGTAGCCCTTTATAAATATGCGCTGTATTTACCGGATCAAGTGCGGATGTGGGCTCATCTAAAAACAATAAATCTGGTTTATGCATGATCGCCCTTGCCAAAGTGACACGTTGCATCATCCCTTTCGATAACTCAGTCACTTTTTTCTTTCGGGCCTCTGTTAAGTTTACAAAAGCAAGTGCCTCATTCACTGCTGACCTTGGAAGGTTATACATCTCACTAAATAGGACTAAATTTTCTTCCACTGTCAGCCTTTTATACAGCCCACTATTGTCTGTCAGAATACCGAAACGTGCTTTATTCTCGCTTTTCTTCATCTGATGAGCTGGCAATCCTAAAACATGGGCCTCACCCGCCGTTTGTTCCAATTGAGCCGTAAGGATTTTAATCATTGTTGTTTTTCCCGAGCCACTGGGGCCAAGAAAACCAAAAATCTCTCCTTTTTGAATGGTAAATGAAACATCTTGTAAAGCTGTAAAAGTACCAAATGTCTTTTGGACATTTTTCACTTCAATTGTTGTTGTCGTCATGTTGGCGACCTCCTTCAATTCGTTTTGTTACCTTTAATTTAATAGAATTGAAGAAATATCGCCTTCATTTCCCGTTAAAATGTAGCTATTTAGCGGTGAACTGTAGCTTTTTGTCGACCAAGAAGCCGCCATTATTCCCCAGGAAATATCACGCAATACCGATTAATTCTTTTAATTCTGACAATTTACTACGCGACAACGGTACAACAATCCCTTCACCGACATGTAACTTTAAACTGTAGCTATTTTTCGTCCATGTAATAATTTCCCGTACCTTCTGCAAATTCACGATATATGAACGATGGCAGCGATAAAAGCCGTATGCCTTTAGACGTTTTTCAAGTTCTTGCAATGTAAGCGAACAACTATAACTCGTACCCGCAACATTCACCAATATTTCCCCGTCCACACTCTCAATATAATCGATTTCCGGTGGGTTAAATAAAATCGTTTTATCGTTTTTCTTCGTTTGAATCTTTTCAATTTTAATGATCGGCTCTTCAGTGGAAGGCGTATGCGGCTCTTCCGTAAAGTCCATTTTGTGACAACCGGATTGATCGATTCGAATGATATTAGAAGTCGAAATAAGCAGTTCTTCTATATTATTAGCGAGTAAAATAATCTGCTTCCCTTGCTCGACCAACTGCTGAATCAATTGCGCAATCATTTCCCGCGAATGTTCATCCATTCGATAAAACGGTTCTTCAATGACTAATACGTTTTCTGCATATAAATAAGCTCTTACAAAAGTAAGCCGCTTTTGCTCACCGAACGTTAAATCTTTGACCTTTGTTTTCCGCTGTTTCGTAAATCCAAAAAGTGATAGCATTTCATCCATCGGTTTCTTACACTCCGCCATGCCCATATAAAAACGAAACGCTTCCTCTACTCTTAACCTTTTGTACTCACCATCTGTTGCATAATGTACATAGCCTTTTGTTTGTAACTGCTTCATGATTAATTGCATCTTTTGTACGTCTGTATAAATCCCTGTTACTTGCCCTTCAATCTGACAAGCTGGAAGTATCATCTTGCCATCCTCAAATACAGCTTCTAATTGTATGTCCATGCTGTCACTCCAACCTATTAAAATGATACTCTTATTATCGCATATTTAAGGAAAATACTTACATATAAAAAAGCTGTTTGGTAAGCAAACCTTACCAAACAGCTATTTATAAAAAGAATCCGCCTATTAAAAGCCCGACTACAATCACCATTGCGGGATGGACTTTAAATTTTTCTAACGCCAAATAACTAATAACTGCGATGAGAATCGTTGGAATCCAGCTAATCCCTGCAATAGAAGTAGAAAAAAAATCAAATGTTAAATCCGCCATTAAAATGGCAATGGCGGGCAAGACAAAGCTCGACAATCGTTTGACTCGCGGTGAATTTCGGTTACGGTAAAGTAGACTAAGTAGTACGAGCATTAAAATCAGTGATGGCCCAACCGTTGCAAAGAGCGCAATGACTGCACCTAAAATGCCCGCCTGCTCATAGCCAATATAACCCGCTAGCTTTGTCGCAATAGGCCCTGGCAGCGCATTGGCAATCGCTAACGTATCACTAAATTCCGCTGTTGTCATCCATTCATAATTTTCAACCACTTCATGCTCAATTAATGGAATGGATGCAGGACCGCCTCCATAGCCTACAATCCCAGGAATGAAGAATGCTAAAAAGATGTGTATATAAATCATTCTTCTTCCTCCTTTTTAATCGGCAATGCTAATGCCAATACGAGTAGTACCCCGATGACAATACCGGGATGCACATTAAGTAGCATCATTGTAATAAATGCCGCAATGAGGATGATAAGCCCTACCTTCCAACCAAGCGCTGTTTTTGACTTTTTTAAGAAATCCCATGTCAGCACAGCCATCATAACCCCAACAATCGGCACGACACCTTTCGTCATACCTTCTATAAAGCTCAGATTTTTATATCCTTTTAGTACAGTTAAAAAAAGAATTAATAGAATTACTGTCGGTAAAATCGTTGCTATAAGCGCTGTAATCATCCCAAGCCAGCCGCCTACACGGTATCCAATATAACCAGCCATTTTTGTAGCGATGGGCCCTGGCAGCGTATTACCGATTGATAGCACGTCAGCAAACTCATCATCGTTCATCCATTGATAAGTGCCCACAACTTCCTTATGCACAAGCGGGATCGTTGACGGTCCACCGCCAAACCCTAAAATGCCGGACCTAAAAAATGCTATAAAAATATCTAGTTGTTTTTTCAACTATTTCACCTCTTAATAACCAATTGCCGCTCCGTCTCCTCGAGGATCAGCCCCTCCAAATTTCACATTCGTCTCTTGGTCAATCCAAATCGCACCTGCATGCCCCATAATGTCTGTGAAGTCTTCCAGTACCTCAACGTCATGCCCTTTCTCAATGAGGGCTAGTTGCACTTCCTCGCTAATACGGCTTTCTAGCTTTAACGTATTCGACGACGCTCCCCATGTTCTTCCATATAACCAACGCGGCGCTTCGATCGCTACTTGAACCGACATACCATAGTCGATAATGCGCGTCACGAGTGCTGCTTGTGTTTGTGGTTGCCCTTCACCGCCCATCGTTCCGTACACAAGCGCCGGTTTATCATTTTGTAATAACATAGCCGGATTCAGCGTATGGAACGTACGCTTATGTGGTGCCAGTGCATTCGTATGTTGTGCATCTAACGAGAAATAGCTTCCTCGATTTTGCAACATGACACCCGTGCCTTTTGGAATAATGCCTGCACCAAATTCATGGTAAATACTTTGGATAAACGATACCGCATTGCCTTCTTCATCGACAACGCCAAACCAAACCGTATCCCCTTTAGCATCAAGTGGTTGTAGTGGTTTTGCATATAGCTTTTCTTTAATTTGCTGTGCTAGTGCTTCTCCGTGCTCCTTACTTAACAGCTTATCTAACGGGATAGAAGAAAATGTCGGATCCGTTAAATGCGCATCGCGGTCGATAAACGCATATTTAATCGCTTCAACAAGCAAGTGATAATAGTGTGCTGAGCCTTCTTCTATGGCAGCTACATCAAAGTTATTTAAAATATTAAGGATTGATAAGCTCGCCATCCCTTGTGTATTCGGTGGTAAATTATATGCCTTATAACCACGGTAATCGACAGAAAGAGGCTCTACCCAATCACTACTATGTGTCTTAAAATCTTCTAGTGTTAGGATGCCACCTGTTTCCTGTAAGCCCGTCACGATCTTTTCTGCCAGTTCCCCTTCATAAAAGGCTTGTGCGCCATGTTCTGCGATATAAGCAAGTGTGTCACCTAAATCTGCTTGTTTGAACACTTCTCCCGTCTCATACGGTTTGCCGTCTTTTAAGAAAATACGTGCAAATTCGTCAAAACGCTGCAATGCACGAAACTCTTTATCATTCGCATCTAAATTTACATGCGACCAGTACACTTGGCTTTCTGTAATCGGAAAGCCCTCTTTCGCATAGTCAATCGCTTGCTCGAGTAATCCTGCCCACGGGAATGTACCATTCATTTCAGCTGTCGAATACTGATATGCTTCTCCCCAGCCCGCAACTGCCCCCGGAACTGTATTCGCTGCAAGTGGCCCCCGCGCAGGAATTTTTTCATAGCCCTGTTCTTTATAAAATTCAATCGTTGCCTTTTCCCCTGCACGCCCACTACTATTTAGTGCCTTTACTTCTTTTGTTTTCGCATTATAAATGAGCCAAAAATTATCGCCACCTATGCCATTCATATGCGGATACACAACGGCAATGGTAGAAGCCGCTGCAATAGCCGCCTCAATCGCATTGCCCCCTTTATGTAATACTGCAAGTGCCGCCTGTGATGCTAAATAATGCGGCGTTGTCACCATCCCCTTTGTTGCCATCGTTGTTGCACGATATTGTTGTACCATCTCTCAATCTCCCCTCTGAATGAGTTTAATCGTTTTAGCACATGTATCCCCTTCATATGCTAAAATGCCTTCTCATGTTCAACATGACAAAGCATCATCATCATTATATCAAAAATTCTGTATTTTCCAAAATTAATTGTTTAGTATTTAGAAATATTCGTGTGGCTAGGTTTTTGTGAGCGGTTACATGTTGGCTTTTGCTCGGATGGGGATGGGGACTGCTTTTGCCCGGATAATCCCTCATTTTGCTCTATTACAATACAAGTTCATAAAAAGAAACCCCCGTAGCGCATGTGCTACAGGGAAGTTCGCTATGAACGAAAGTTACTTACAGATTCATTATGATTTACTCTGTAAATGATTCAAATATTAATCCTAATTTCCCCTCATATTCTGCGACATCAAATACATGAATATATGGAGAATATGAGCCGTCTTTTAGTTTTACAGTTAGCGCAAAGTAACCTTCTGCTTTAAGATCAATATTAATATGTTCTGATGTAAATCGAACATCAAAAGCACTTTCATCCCCTTCAATTACCTCTACGCTGTCTACTTGTGACATATCATATAGCAAACTAACAGTAGGCTCTTCGACTAATTCATGTGCTTTCGTCACAAGTGCCAATTCTACTTCTTCAGCTGTCATAATGTATTGTTCATATACATCTTCCATACTTCGAAGTGTAAATAAATACTTCTCCTTTGGATTATCGATTGTGAACGTTACATTTGGATAATATTCATCTTCACCCATCGTTGGATCTTCACTATCTTTTTCTTCCTGCGAGCCGATATCACCAATAAAGTAATGGCGAATAAGGAAATCATCTCTTGATTCAAAATCATGCGGAATTAAGTTCTTATATGGTACCGGTAATGTGGATGACGTTTTCGTTTTTACTTGAAGCTCACCATCTTTTTCAACAACGTCTATAAGTAAAAATTGATTCGTCACATCTTCAACGTATATAGCTGTTTGTCCTTCCGTCTCTGGTTGAAGGATTAGCTCATTAGATTTCACATTTAAAGCAACATGAACAACTTCAGGATTTAAAATGTAAACTCCATCCTTAGAAGCACCAAAAACATCCGCTACTGGAACACGTACTTCTGTTGCAATCACAGGCATTATTTCTAATGAACGTTGGATAAATAGCGCTAATTGAGCACGAGTTAAGTGTGCGCTTGGGCGGAATTGATCCTGCGATGTATTCACAATATGATAAAACGCTAATGTATCTACATAATCATATATTTCTGTGCGTTCTGTTAAATCCTTAAAATATTTTTCGCCACCTGAAGTAAGTGGAACCCCTAATGCCTTTGCTAAAATTTTTGCCATTTGACTACGTGTTAATTTATCATTTACGCCAAATGAACCATTGCTGTAGCCACCAATAATGCCTTTATTAGCTAGCGCTGCTACATACGGATAAAAGCCATTACTTTTCGGGACATCGCTAAATTTTGGATCGTGGACATTTTCAATATCCAAACCAAATGAGATGGCTATCATTTTTGCTGCTTGGCCTCTTGTGACAACACCATTTGGGTTGAAATTCCCATTATTTTTCGAAATTGCACCTATTTCCACTAACAATTCAACTGCTTCATAATACTCTTTTTCAGAAGATACATCTTTAAATGTTTGAGCACTTGCTGTTGTAGTAAATAAATATGTTATAGCTAGCATTAAGACACTTACTACAAACACTATATAACCTTTCTTCATGTAAAAATCCCCCTTCAATAGAAAATTATATTACACAAGTTATTCTCAAACAATTCAAATTAAAAAGAAAAAACCCGTAGCAAATGCTACGGGTTCATTGATTAGTTTGTATATGAAAGAACGGCGTTTTTCTTGAAAGTTTGTAATGCTTTTGTTGCCTCGTTTTTGTTCGTGTATTCGAAAATACGAATATCGTTTTGATTATTAAATACTGTTACTACCCACATGTTTAAAATCTCCTTTTGTTTTAAAATTCCATTGGCACTTTATATAGAAACGTGATTGACTAGTTTGTGTAAGATAAAACGGCGTGTTTGAAACCTTGTAATGCTTTTGTTGCTTCACCTTTGTTCGTGTATTCGAAAATACGAATGTCATTTTGATTATTAAATACTGTTACTACCCACATGTTTAAGCTCTCCTTTTGTTTTAAAATTCCACAGACTGATTTATATAGAAACAATTACTTTGTATAGGACAGAATCGCGTTTGTATGAAACTCTTTCAATGCTGCTGTTGCTTCGCCTTTACTTGTATACTCAAAAATTCGGAATGTGTCTTGCTCAAATACTGTAATTACCCACATGTTTAAGCGCTCCTTTTATGTCCAAATTTTGTACTATAACACTTTTCAAATCTCTCATGACTTTTACAAATTGTTATATAACATCTTTTACCTACTTCACATTCTACTCCGATTTTTAAAAAAGAAAAGCACTTTGTTCACCTTTTCACAATGTGTTCAAAATCAAAACGCTTTCATTGAACTATTTGTGACAACGCCGTTTTCACGGTTCTAAATGCCATTTAGAAACATCTCCCTTAAGTGAGAAAAACCGTGTTATAGTACAGAATAATAGCGGTTTCATTTTATCGTGCGATAACACCTTATTCCTGAATAAGGCGTTCACATTTTTGACACATTCTTTTTACCCGCGAATTTTTGGAGTTTACCCGCGAATTTCCGAGGTTTACCCGCGAAAATCTATAAACACACAAAAAATCTCACCCCAATGAGTGAGATTATCCCTTATATCCAACCGCTAACCAATGTGAGTCCCATTCTGTAATGTCATTGCCGACTCGACAAGCAAGACCACATGCTTGTCCACCTGCTATAAATGAACCAATCAGCCATTTTTTCTCGTGCATACCGTCTCGCAAACGAATATCGATTGCAGGCATGTTCACAAATTCCTGGTACAAATACAAATTATCCGTATAATGGCGGTTTGGCGATGCCATCGTGACCTCACCATCTGCGCCAAAAATTTCAACGGTATTGCCTTCCCTCGAAAATACAGGCTTCTTCACGAAAGCACGCCCCGCCTGTTTAAACGGCTGATCTGTCAAAAATGTCGGGAGCATATAGCGCTTAATCGCCCCTTGCTCATGCTTCGTAAACAGCAAATCGTCATTGCGGCGATCCCAAATGAGCCACAATAAAATTTTCGTTTGTAACAAATAAGCAGACGGTGCATTAATGATCGCTAGCTCTCGGTCACGTACTAAATCAAGTAACTGCAGGCCGATGCGATCGCCATCTTCTGCAACATCGTCCATCAAAAACTCAATTGGGTGCGCTGGGCGATATAATACATCAATTTTCTCCATCGCTGGTGTATACAATCCTCGTTGCGGACCTGCTGTCAAAATAATGAGCTCCTTAATTGGCACATACTCTACCTCAAATGGAAGCAGGCGCTGTATTGCTTTCACTTGGCAGTATTCCTCGAAATCATCATCCGCTTCTTTCCCAGTAATAACTACTTTCGGCGTACCTGTTTTATGCAAATAATGCATGGCATGAAATAACGCTTGAGCCATCCCTTTTATAAACTGCTGTGTATTATTTGGATTTGCTACCTCAAACTCAGCACAAAGCTTTTCATTCATTTCAAATGTTTCCTGCACTAAAAATGGGGTATCGCCATTTAATTCAATGCACTTAATGCGCCCGTCTTCCGTGCAAATAAAATCAAACCGCGCAAGCACCGCCATCTGTTGTAAATAGTTCAATGAAATATACGGGAGCATCTCCTCGCGAATGCCTAGTGCAAGTAGCTGTTCCTTCGATAAATGCGGGAGCTGCTGTGCCACTTTACAAAAAATACCCCACAGCATTTGTGAGGCAAAATGAATTTCGTCGATTTTCTCTTTTGCAAGCACCATCACATCATACAGTGCATATTCCAAATCAGCAAAATCGGCAAAAAATGTTTCGTTGTAAGGTGCGTAAAAAGCTGCCCGTTTCGTATAATCTTTCTCCATGTTTACACTCCTTACGATGAAGAGGAACCGCCGCGCGACGTCCCACCTGAGCTAAAGCCTGATTTTCCGCTACTGTAATTGGTTGCGCCATTGGATGGTTTCGTTGTCCCTGCTTTATTTTGCTCTGTTGTACTAGTAGAAGTGCCCGATGAACTTGTAGAAGTATTAGCGTTCGTTGCCCCGCTTGATGTACTTGTAGCACCACTTGTTCCTTTGGAGCTACTACTCGAGGAACCGCCACTAACGTAGCCACCACCGCCACCTGACTGCTCTTCTCGCTTCGTACCATTTAATTTATTTTTCGACTTATAGTAAGAGCTTGCGACCATTGCACCAATCGTGGCATACATGAGTCCGTCAAAAAAATGCTGTCCATGATATGTCGAATACTCATCTTCACACACATACGAGCCGTCCTCTTGCTCTGCCCAATCTGCACATGCATCAAAGTATTCGGAATTTTCGATCCCCGTAACATCTCCATCCAGTATCTCTTCTGTTGTCACATCTTCATAATTTCCTGTATGCTCAATGACTTCACTTGGCGTATATGTAATTTCGCTCGTTTCTTCAATCGATGCTTCCTCCGCACCACATGCTGCTAATTGAATCGTCATTGCCGAGGCCGTTGTGACAGCCGCTACCTTTTTCCACTTCGCCATAATACCCTCTCCGTTCGTTGTTGTTACTTTATATACGGGCATATTATCAAAAGGTTTCTATAATAAAGTGAAATTATTTCCAATAATGCTCAAGGGAAATTAACATGCTTAAACTTCTCTCCTATTTCCCCCTAAAGAAATGAATCATTTAGGCTATCACCTTATTTTAATACGCTATTTATTACTTAAAATCTATTCTTAAATAATAGTTGAAAAACACGAACAAACACGCTATACTCCAGTTCTAAATAACTGATTTTTCTTTCTATTTTTTATTATATTTCTTCACTTTATATAGAGGGGGATAAGAAGCTTATGGTTCAATCAATATTATCTAACCTAGCCATTATATTACTAGGACACTTATTCATGAGTATGTTGTTGAGTCAAAGTAATCGATTATCTAAACAGGTTCTTTCTATTTGCATCGTCTTACTTTTCTCAACCGTTATTATTAGTATGTTTTACTTACCGATTGAAATTGATGGCTATAAGTTTGATTTACGCTTAATTCCACTCATATTTTTAGCTATATTTAGAGGTTGGAAAATCACACTATCCACGCTCATAATCGTTTGTACGTGGCGTTATTTCATGGGGGGCGTTGGGGCATTACCAGGTATTTTAGCTGGGATGGTTGCACCAACCTTATTTGTACTCTTTTTTTACACTCTAACAAAAAGATTTAATAACCTCTATGAAAAAATCTTTGTCCTTACCGTTTGTTGGCTGATTTCTGATTTTCCGATGATCTTTATTGTTCCTAATGGATGGGAAGTATTTAAAAATATTTTCTTAATCCGATATACATCATTTCTTGCAGTCGCTTTCACCTATTACTCCTTTATTAAAGCGGAATATAACAAAGCCTATTATAAAAAGCAATTAGAATGGATGGCTTGGCATGACCAGCTCACGAATCTCTTAAACCGAAGAAAGTTTATCGAATTAATCGAAGTCAAAAGAAGCACTTCAATAAAAGATTCATACATTGCGATGATTGATATCGATCATTTTAAAAAGATTAATGATACATATGGACATGTAGCTGGAGATCATGTGTTAATTGAGCTCGCCTCTATTTTTACAAAACAAAAAGAGGAGAATATGATGATTGCTCGGTACGGAGGAGAGGAATTTATTGTTTATTTGGAGGCTGCAACGTTAGAAGAAGCGATTCTTTCGTTGGAACAGTTGCGTCAACATGTGCACAATACGCCATTTGAAATAGACCCTGCTCACCATATTCACATCTCGATTTCAATTGGCTTAGCGAAATTGAAACAGGGATACTTGCTACAAGAAGTAATCGATACAGCGGATCAGCATTTATACATCGCAAAAGAAAGAGGCAGAAATCAATTAATCGCCCCTTACCATGTGGATGTCGTTTATAGCTAAAAAAACTAAAAGGTCTGCTAGTACTCTCTAGCAGACCTTTATCCTCTAATTACGACTTATTCGTACACGCTACTTTTTGGATGAATCGATAAAGTAGTCCTTTATATTTAATATCTAATAGACCCGCAATAAACAAGCCAATACCACTAAATAATACAATCGGTTTCTTTACATTTTTACATGTCTCTTTCAATTATAGTCCCTCCTAAATAAAAAGCTTCATACTATTAGTTTATCAAATGAGAAGAACTTGTATAGATTGATCTTGCAAAACGGTTGATTAAACACTGTTTTATAGGTAAACACGGAAGAAAGCTATTACTCCCTCATTATACTGAAATGAAACCTTCTATCACATTAATCGTATAACTAATAAATACCAGACGGAAGGATGTTTTCAATGCAATCGATTACAAAGAAACGTACAGCAGCTATCGCCATTGATTTAGCCATTTCGACAGCCGTTACATTAGGCGTGGAATATTTTTTACGAAAAAAAATTAAAAATGAAGCAGTTCATAATGTTATCACGCCGACTGTTGTCATGTGGGGATTAGAATATGCCCAATTGCGAAAAAGCGGCCAAACGATTGGGTATAAAGCGATGGGACTAGCACTTGAAAATGAGGATGGCTCCAAACTGACGGATGCCCAAATTGCGAAACGCATCGTGTACCGCGATACCATCAGCACGTTCGATTATATAAAGGACCGCCACCACTTTGAAGAACAAGACGGCGCCATTTTACCACACGACCGCTTTGCGCATACAGTGGTGAAAGAAGTGTAAGGTGCATAAGGCAAAGGGGCGTCTGAAATGCCGATTACCGTCGTTGCAAATTCTTGCCCTTTTGTATTGCGAACAGTTACATCTACTTCCATTGTATAATGCACACCATTATCTATGTCTATATGCGCGGAACGAAAAAGAAAAAACGCCTCCCCACTCACTAAAAAGAGCTTGCCGAGGATTCCCTTCGACAAGCTCTGAATATCATTCGTCTATTTGATTTTTATCCCATCAGTAGAATAGAATTACTCACCTTAAAAAATTTAAAAGGCTAGAAAGTAAGCTAATTAGTATTATTTCCGATATTAAAATCAATTTACTATTATGGACAACTAGCACTGACTATCCTATTTAAATCCAATGCATAATAAAGCCATGCACCATTCCAGATATACCCTCCAACAGAGCTTGCCCCCATAACAACAGGATAATACCAGAACTCATTTCCATCATTTAACCAAATATACGTATATCTATACAGACAAGGTTGCATAACAACTGGATCTATCATGTAGACAAATCCTTCTGCCGTTTGAGGTTTTTGTGGTTTATATTGAGGTGGAGGAGATGTGGGAGCTCCGTTTCCTTGAGTTGGAGAAATTCCTCCTGGTACAGTTGGCATTCTTCCAGGTACTTGATAGCCTCCTGGAACAGGATAAGGTCCTAGTCCTCCAGGTATCTGAGGTGGTGGCATTGATGGGAATGAATTAATAGGTGGAAATTGAGTAAGGGTGTTTGGATTGTATAGCAACCCATTTGGATAAAAACCAAAATACATCGCTAGCATTCTCCTTTCAGTTTTAATAAATAAACAAATTAGGATTTCAATCCATCGTAGTATATTAAATTTAATCTTGGCAGTGCAGGCTTTAATCTTTAGATTATAAAAATTCCATACCTCGTCTTACAAAACAGAGAGTATAGTAGGTAATTTTTACATATTAAACAACGAAAGAGATAAGAAGTGAGTACATGAGCTATTATTCATTGAAAATTGTTACATTCACCTTTTATTAGATTATACATAGGATATGACGTATAACTTTTTTTAGGAGTGAGAAGATGTATTTACCTCCTCAAAACAACCCATTTCCAAATACCTCTTGGCCAAACGGACCTACTCCAATTCCTACACCGTATGGATCCAGTCCAGTGCCTATTCCAATACCTATTCCAAATGGAAGGAGCCCCATTCCGTTACCTATTCCAAATGGCAGAACCCCTATTCCGTTACCTATTCCAAATGGCAGAACCCCCATTCCAGTACCTATTCCAAACGGCAGAACTCCTATTCCAATACCTATCCCAAATGGCAGAACCCCCATTCCAGTACCTATTCCAAACGGCAGGAGCCCTATTCCGGGAGGTACGATAGAGGGAGAAGATGAATTTGTCCATAATGGTATTAAGTTTAAATGTAGAATGATAGGGGGACAGAAATGTTGTCAACCACAAAATCAAGATCTCACTATCCCGATATGTACTGATCCCAATCCTCTAACTGAGGCTAAATTAGAAATTCCTTTTATACGTGAAAGAGGTGTTCCTGAATTTCAGGCAACGAAGTGCGATAATGAATTTGGTTTTTGTTTAAATTATCGTGAATCAGAATTCTTACTATATGGTAGAGTTGTTTTCCCTAAAAATTTAGAAGATCGGGTACGAGAAGAGATTGAAGCTTGCTTAGAAGAAGCGGCAGCTTATGCAGCAATTATACTAGCACCATTTGTTGCTGAAATGGTATATCTCCCTGCAACTGCACCAGCTGTTCTTCCAGTAGCTTTAAAAACAGCTTTTGAAGAAGGGAGTAAGCATTTCTTCAATTGTTTAAGAAATAAAGCCTCCATAAGCTATTTAATTGAATCCGGACAAATAAAATTCTGTGTAGGTTATGATCAGGAAGCATATGGTGGATGGAGACCATTAACAAGTAGAGATATTATGAATATGTTAGATAAAATTGCTTTCTATGGTATGTTCCCGATGACCATATTAATACCAGGTGTTGGATCGTTTCAAGATTTAGCAAATAAACTTGGGATAGATGTCGATAGATTAACTGACAATATCTCAAATACAGTAGAACATTGGGGTAAACAAATTGAAAATATTGGCCAACAAGTTGGAAAAGTAGCGGAGAAAATAATACCGAAAAAATGGCCGAAAATTAAGAGCCCTTGGTAAAACTCTAAAGCATAATCGAAGGAGGGCTAAGAGCTATATCAAGACGATTATATCGTTATAATACTTTTTAAAATTAGTTGATTTCAATACTATTTTTAACATAAAAAGGGATTGTCAGTTTTCCCCCTTAAAACTGACGTCCCGTTCCATCAGCAACCTCAAAAATCTACTTGGTACTCCCTTCCCAATCTCCAACAATAAAATAAGCGCTTGCGTATGCTTTAATACGTACTCCTACCCTCGATTGCGATAAATGTAGATCTCACCCCGATCATCTGCTCTAATTTAAATGAATGCCAGTGAAGCATAATTACAATTTGATGACATTTATTGAACTTTGTCATCTCTTTATACACATCTACGTTCATTTAACCTGCTTTAATTTGTTAATCGGTTTTAATGATATTAGTTCAGTTAACCCTAATTTATTTGTTTCATTTTCTAACTCGTTTTTATCAAATGGACCCAAAACTTGATGATTATTTACATCAATGATCCAATATGACATGTCATCATTCGAAGGCTTTTCATAACCATTTTCATCATCTGTTAATATGATTTGCTTCGCCACTATATATTCCTCGTCCCACCAAACATCGGTCACTTTAGCCGGAACATACAAATAATTAAAGCTCGTTTTATCATCTGAGTGTACAGGCTCATCTCCATATATGGCCATTTGATGGGCTGATAGTCGGTCAATTCGATACCCATTTTCTAAATCAATTGTATAATCAGCCAGCCCAGCACAACCAGTTAACATGAAACATAGACATAAGATCAGCACACTTCTCATCACAATCCCCCCTCAAATGTGTAACGAAAGATGAAGGAATGGGGTTCATTTTGGATGATTAAACTAAATCTTACGCAAGCCTTCACTTGCCTATGCCCTAAAAAGCCTGCTGTATCCGAGCATAACTCAATCGTATCCGGGCAAAAAAACGTCGTATCCGAGCATAACGCCCCACCATACGGGCAATACAACCTAACATGAGCTAAAAGCCGCGCCATGTTCATAGTATAGTGCCTTCTCCAATTACTATAGCGAACCCCCTAAAGAGGTGTTAAAATTAGTTGAAATTCATCTAGAAGGAGCATAAGTATGCAACAAAAAGTATCATTTTCCACCTATGCCATCATTGGGACCATGCTGTTTGGCATGTTCTTTGGTGCAGGTAATTTAATCTTCCCTATCCAAATGGGACAACTTGCTGGCACAAATTTTTGGCCTGCCTTAATTGGCTTCCTCATCACCGCAATCGGCCTACCATTCATGGGGATTTTAGCATTTGGTTTATCGGGGAGCAATGGATTACGTGACTTAGCCGGTCGAGTCCATCCATTATTCGGCACTATCTTCGCCGTAGCACTTTACTTAACAATCGGACCATTTTTCGCCATTCCGCGGACAGCAACAGTTCCGTTCGTCGTAGGTTTTGAACCCTATATCAATCCGGTACACGGTAGTTTATATCTCGGGTTGTTTAGCTTTGTATTTTTCGCAATTGTCTATTATTTTTCTTTGAATCCAGCAAAAATTATTGACTATATAGGCAAATATTTAACACCTGCTTTTTTAGTGTTTTTATTCATGTTAATTGCCATTGCTATCGTGAAACCGATGGGGCAGTTCAGTCAACCAACTGGGGACTATAGCAGTTTAGCCTTTATCACGGGCTTTAAAGAAGGGTATAACACGATGGATGCGCTAGCATCACTCGCATTCGGGATTGTGGTCATTAAGGCGATTAAGAGTCGAGGTATTACGAATCCAAAAGAAATTGCCAAAGCGACTTGGAAATCGGGTATTTTCGCGATGGTCCTGATGGTACTCATTTACGGACTCATTACTTATATGGGGGCATCTAGTGTATCCGCGATCGGGACATACGATAATGGTGGCTTGATCTTTGCTGCAGTAGCGCAGCATTATTTCGGTCCATTCGGCGCGATTTTATTAGCCATTATTATCGTACTCGCTTGTTTAAAAACGAGTATCGGACTAATTACATCTTGTAGTGAGTTCTTTAATCATATCTATCCAAAAATAAGCTATAAATGGTTCGTTCTGATTCTATGTCTTCTGTCATTTTCTATTGCCAACTTTGGTCTGAACAACATTATTCAATATGCGGTTCCTGTATTAATGTTACTGTATCCTTTAGCAATTGTGCTTATTTTATTAGCCCTTTGCTCACCTTTATTCAAACATAAGCAAAGTGTTTACGCCCTCACAATGCTCTTCACTTTTGGTGTCAGCTTCTTCGATGGCTACAGCACATTAGTAGCTAGTTTACCAAGTGCCGCTGTTCCTTTGTTAGAGTCCATTAAATTATTCTACGTGGATCATCTACCGCTTTATAGTATTGGGCTTGGATGGATTTTACCAGCGCTTATTGGAGCATTTATCGGGATTTTATGGCCAACGAGCACTAAAAAAGCGGCTATTTAATAAAACTAGTGAGGAATCAGTTTAGAATCGTTTCTAAGCTGGTTCCTTTCTGTTGTAAAAAGCTCGCTTCCTTCCATCTATTTTGCCCCTTTTCGATACGAAAACGAACGAAAAATGCTTGAAAAAGCCCCCTAAATCACACGTTTTTTTCTCCTCAATTATTAAAAGTCGGGAATAAAACAAGACAAAAGACTTATCATTTTTATGGCAATAAACACTGATAGATGAAGAAATTCATTGTAAAAGAAGTTTGATTTTCCTTTTCCACACGGCTTCCTATGTCGCGAAAAAACAGCATAGTCTTTTTTGAGGCCCCATCCGCTAACTTTCACTCGAAAAATAAATCTACATGATGTTGAACCGTTGTGCAAAAAAGTGCGTTTTTTCAAAACGATCGATTTTGCTATACAACTTAATTTAAAATAAGTGTAATCTGATATTTTTTTGATAATTGACGCTTATTTATAAATATGTTGTATATCGATTTTGACGAATGGATGATTTGGCGGTTGAAAAAAGTAGGTGTGAAAAAACATCAGCTAAAAATACTTACTCAAAAGAGCTTGCCAGACATTGATGCCCTGACAAGCTCTTAATTAATCCTTATATTTTTATCGAATAACTTAAATAGTAGCTCTAGCTCAGTTATCTCATTTCACCAAGTAAGCAATACCAATACCTAATAACCATATAAAATACAATTATTTAGTTTTATCTAACTATTAATATCAACAATGTTGAAATTAATAGTCCCTATTTGCTTCATCCTCTTTGATATAAATTGGCAGGTACTTTGCAACCACTCTATTATTTCAACGGCTTAATCTCAAATTTATCTATATTAGAAACATTATTATACTCATCTATTACTACCAAGTATAATATATTCCCTTCAATAAACACAGCTTCGGGAATTCCAGATGTTAATCTAGCATCTAATAATTGATATTTACCTGGTGTCTCTATTGTGGCAGAACCAAAAGCAGATGAATTAGATTTATTCGAATTTATTATATCCTGAACAGTTTTTGGTTCAATCTCTAACTTAGATCTCACTGTAAAATGATATTTTGCTTTTTCCCCCATCCTCGCTACTGTTGTCAATATAAATGCATTGTTACTTGATTTAATATTACCTGGATTAATATTGGATGGGTCTAAGTATGCATCCTCAATTTTTGCTGCAATATTTCTATACCTGTAAATCGCTTGATTATATTGATTATCAGCAATATACATAGTATTTCCATACGCATCTTTAACACCATTACCAACCGTAATAATCAAGTCTTCATCTTGAGTTAATGTAGAACCTTCGACTTTTAAAATTAGCTCTGATTTTACATCTTTATTTTTCCCATCTTTTGCATAAACAACATCGGCTACAGTATAAGCTTTCCCTCCTAGTGAAGAAGAGATCGTAAAGTCAGATTCATCAAATGTCCCAATATTTTCTCTAAACGTTAATTTAATATAAAGGTCATCGTTCGATAAGCTAATTGAATAATCACGTAATGCCTTTATACCTTCTCCATTCGGTTGTAATATAGGCTTAATTTTATCTATATACGTGAATGATATTTGGTCATTAACAGGTTGTAGTTTATTAAAGTCTAAAACACCATCTACTTTAATCAATAAGTCATAGTCTTGCTTTAATAAATACTCGCTAAACGCTTGTGCATTTTTGGTTTTAATACGAACAACTGCTGTACTACTATCTGACCCCATCGTAACAGAAGTGACATCTAAAAATTCTGCCGCTAAACCCTCTAGTTTATAATTTAAACGGTTTGTTAAAGATACTGGATCCATTGGTTCAGAGAATTTGATGCGAAACTCAAATGTTCCAGATTCGTTTGGCACAAAATTATCTCTATAGAAGAAATTCTTATATGATGCACTCGCATCATTAGGGTTCACAAAGTATGATTTATCTTTAACAATTTGAGGCTTGTCACTATCTTTAATATAATCCGCTTCTTTAATAGCCGAATAATTCCCATTACGATCCTGTAAAACCATATAGATTTTATAACCTGTTTTATTTTTATCAAGTTCTAATTTAGGATGAAGCAATTGAAAACTATTCGTTAACTCATTAGCTGTTCCTTTACCATAAAGGATAGTCTGATTATTTAATAATACAGGTGTACCTTGAGGATAATTGTTTACATTAAGTTTTTCAGCACTAGATCCTACAGGTAATTTATAATCTTGTGGGAATACCACTTCAGAAATGGTCGGTTGTTTAAAAATATTTTCTGGTGGATTATTATCTGTAGGTGTCACTGGAACAATCATATAATAGTATGTTCCCGTTAACTTAGTTGAAAATTGTGTCTCTATAGCTTCATTACCATTATTAATACCTAAACTGTTTGCTTCTAAACTTTCAATTATAGGTTTTGTATCACTCTGATGCGTGTATTTGGCAATTGATGTACTAGCTCCTTTTAAAATTGCATTCCCTGCAATATCTGTTACGTTTTGTACAGTTACAATTAATGTATCATTATTTACAAATGCAGCCATGGAAGGAATAAGTAAAGTTACAGTTCTTCCATCACTTTCTAACTTAGCTGAATATGGATTTCCTGTTAAGTTACCTGTACCACTCAATACATAATTTCCAACCTTTTCAGCTGTTTCTTGATCCATCATCTCACTAAATGTTAATTGAATAACTGTTGGTTCAGCTGTTGTACTGCCAACAATTTTGATATCCGGACTTACTGTAGGTAATACATCATCTAATTCACGTGTAGTAAAAGTATCACTTATTACACCTTCTGTTTTATTGCCTGTTTCATCTATCATTACCATATAAATTGTATATTCAGTTAAATATGTTAAGCCATCAATTTTAATTGTATTGGCCCCTTCACTCGCCGTTCCATTGCCAGATAAAGAACCTGAGCTGTTGATGACATCGTCGACAGTTGGTGGCTCTGTAACGCCTGTTTTTGGCACTAGTCTATAGTAATAACGACCTCTTTCCGTTGCAGTAAAAGACACTGTTGCTCTTTTTCCGCCTGGTAGGGGCGTAACATCTAAGGCCGTAATACTTGGCGGCGTCCCATCCTTCGTTGTAAACGATTTCGACACCTTATCAGAGAAGTTATCAGCTTCGTCTTTTGTGACTAAGTACAGCACGTACTCTTCATTTTCGTCTAAGCCGCTTGCTGTAATCGTTTTGTTTATACCTGCATCAATCCAGCCTGTGCCAGATGTTTTAAGTGTGGTCGTTTTTGCTTCTTCGATAATTTCACGAATCGTTGGAATGCGTTCATCTGCTTTTCGGATTGTATAGTAGTAGTAGCCGTCTTCAGATGATTTAATTGTCCCTGTCATCGAAGAGCCTTGGACATCAATTTTGACGATTTCTGCCGTTGGTGCTTCTAAATCAGGCACAATGACGTCGTCCTCCGGTTCACGATCGACATCTTCTCCATTGGGATCCTCCAAATCGCCAATGTTGTCGTTGTCATTAACAAAATCATTGAAAATATCATTCGGCAGCTTATTTGGTGGAATAATGATTTTATCAACATAGAAATGATCACCTAAATCAATCCAACCACTACTATTATCCACAACAATTAAATTGACCTGGCTACCTGAGTTAAAGTACACATCTTTATAGCTATTTTTATAGATTGTCCCGATATTCCCTACCCCGTACATCGTCGTCGCTACATCTGACTCAATATAAAGTGTATCGATATGGGCATACATTTCGAATTGGCGCACCCACCCTTGTACGGTTACATGTGGTAGCTTGTTTGTTGAGGAAACGTATGTACGGTTTGCTTCAATGACAAGACGGCGTAATGAACAGTTGGAAAAATCCACATAATTTTCAATAACCGGCATACGTTGTACAACTTTATCGCCTGGGTTAATGGATGGCTTTTCGGTTAAATCATTGCCGCCCCCATTATACGTTGGGTCGTCATCCTCTTCCGTCGTATCCGTCGGTTTTTCCCAATCAATAAAGCCAAATCCTGTTATACTAGCTACTCGTTTATTTTGCCATGGGTTGGCGAAATCACTAAGCGTACGGCGTGGTTTTTCGGCAATTGTGACAGGACCTGTTAACGTCCAGTTTTTAAAATGAATATAGTGCCCTTGTACGATTAACTGTCCTGAGAATGTCGAGTTATTTCCATCAAAGGTTAAATTGCGTCCCTCTTTACCCTGTGCATTTAGCGTTAAAGTAGAAATCGTTTTTAATGTTTCCCCGACAATTTGCCCGTCAATATGCGCTCCCTTTAAAGCAGCAGCATTCGTATCGTTAATGATATCTCGTAGGGCTGCATCGACGCGGTATTTAATGCCGTTAATGTACACATACGAGCCTTCTACGTGGCCAATTTCCTTAATTGGCTTTACTTTTTCTGCCGATGTATTTTCAGCACGCAAAATAAAGGTTGACAGCTGACCGCGCGTTACGAGCCCGTATGGTGCAAACGTAATGCCCGTCGTCCCTTTTGTAATACCTAGATCGTATAACGTTTGGATATAGAAACGATTGTCATTTGACTCCGATACATCCTTAAAGTCATGTGTGAGCTTATGGGATAACTGGAATTCATAACCGAGTGCAATGATTTTTGCCATTTGGTTCCGGTTGATCGGTTCATTCGGGCGAAATGTTTTATCGCTATAGCCATTAATGATGCCCTCATTCGCAAGGGCCGCGATATATTTATAATGCTCATGGGTAGCTGGGATATCGCGGAATCCTGGATTTTTAAGATTCGTGATATTTAAATTCAATGCTAACGCGAGCATTTTCGCCGATTCCCCGCGCGTAATTGCCTGGTGTGGACGGAATGTACCGTCTTGGAATCCACTAATATAGCCGCGATTGTATAATTCCATAACGGGCTTATAGTAATCTGCATTCGGATCTAAATCTTTAAATATTGTAGCTGCCTTTGTCGGCACAACAGGAGCTGTTACCGTAATACCACTAGCTGCTAACACGGTTGCAACCGCTGCTTTGTTTAACTTTTGTAGCTTCTTTTTCTCCATCGTCTAGTTCTCCTTTCTAGTCAGAAGAGATGATTGTATGTAAACATTTTCGAGATTTTCAATAGAAGGAATGTCCATAATCGTTATATCGGTTAAAACTCTATAAACGTTCATCAATAAACGATTTTTTATCATAAAAAACGACTCAAGTTATGGAATGGGTTCATAACTTGAATCGCCTTATTGATAGATTACTTGTTTTGTAAACTTCTTAACTGACCTTTGACGAGTTTCCCGACTGTATTCCGAGGGAGCTGTTCGACAAAGACGACTTCCTTAATTGCTTTATATGCGGCCAATTGTTGACGACAAAAATCCATCAACTCCTCGGCCGTGCACGGCATCCTTTCTTCTAATTCTACATACGCCCTTGGGATTTCACCAAAATACGCATCGGGCACACCGACGACGGCTACTTGCGCGACAGCTGGATGCTTCAGGAGCACGGATTCCAGCTCGGCACTGTAAATTTTTTCACCATTACTGACAATGATGTCTTCTAAACGGTCTACTAAATATAAGAAACCTTCCTCATCTAAATGACCGATATCCCCTGTATAATACCAGCCGTCCTTTAGCACTTGCTTTGTCTCTTCTTCATTTGCATAGTACCCAAGGAAGGTTTGCGGTCCACGGCAAATCACTTCACCATTTTCATACGGAGGTAGCACTTCACCTGTTTCAAGCGAAATCACTTTTATATCGCCATACATCACCGCTTTTCCTTTTGAGCCGTATTTCTGCTCATCAAATTCGCTACGCCACATCGTCAAGCTACCTGTATACTCTGTAATCCCATATACTTGTTGGACAGGAATACCAAACTGTTTAAACACGACGATAATTTGCTGCGGTACACTTGCCGCCCCACATGTAATCGTACGAAGGGTGGATAGATTAGGCTTCATAATTGTAAGGGCTTTAATGAGTGAAGCAAGCATTTCCGGCACAGACATCATCGTTGTAATCCGCTCTTTTTCAATCGTATGCCATGCCGAAATGGGCTCAAAATCCTCTGCTAAAACCGTTGTCGCCCCTGTATGAATATTTGTAATCAGCGGCACAAAGCCCGCAATATGGAACATCGGCACAACGAGTAAAAATCGGTCCGTTTCCCACCATGTAATCGTTGTAGAAAGACTAACCGCAGCAGCAAGCAAATTACGATGCGAGATCATCGCACCTTTCGGATTACCCGTTGTCCCTGATGTATACATCATTAAGATTGGTTCATCGTCAAACGATTGATAGATGGGCTCATCGGCTGGATAACGCTGTACAATCGTTGCAATGACATTCGCCTCATTGCTTGTACCATTCGATATATAATAACGAATCGTCGTTTCCGCTTTTGTTTGCTCAATGATTGGTTGTAATGCCTCGTCATACATGACAGCTTTGACACTGCTATGATTAAAAATGGCTGCCATTTCTTTTGCTTGTAGCTTGCAATTGACCGCTACACAGATTACGCCAATTTTAGCGGCTCCGAAAAATACCGCCACAAAGTCCTCATTGTTTTTACAAACGATCGCTAGCTTATCCCCCTTCTTAAAACCATTTTCCAGTAGAAAATGGGCAATCGTATTTGCCCGGTTGTTCATGTCTGTAAAAGTGAACCGTGTGTGACTGCGTACGAAACCTTCTTTTCTTCCTAGTAAACTAGCCCGATTTGCTAACATTTGTCCAATATTAAACCCCATACTTTCTCCCTCCAATCGTCTTTTACTCTTACCGCTCTATTGAATTACTCCCCGTTCTAAAATTAACTGAATTTTAAGTTTAATATACCTAAAAGTACATTTTATGTAAACTAGTCACAAAAACATAAAATATATCAAAATATTATTCTAAGTAATAACGATATAACACTTAGACAGATTCATCCCTATTAAATTTCATAACCATTTCGTTTATAATGTGAAAATAGCATTAATAAAATTTCGTTTATTATACACTTTTTACCAGTTAAGAATACTGACCTTTTAGGAATATCGATGCAGCTGATTTTATTGCACAAAAACAAATCAAGCTTTTCAATCGGTAAAAAAATTTTTCTTATATTACGCGATTTATGTGTATTCTATATGTGCATTTTAATGTTCCCGGATAACGCGGCTTTTTGCTCGGATACCGTAGCTTTTTGACCGTTTACACTCGGCTTTTGCTCGGATACGGCAAGGTTTTGCTCGTACCGAGGGTTTTTGACCGGATAACGCGAGGTTTTGCTCGACTGCGGTATGGACACTATAAATGTCGGCATTTTTGCACAATATCGAAGTTTTTAATACATATTAAGCTGTATACTTTTTCATCGTTTACTCACAATAAAGGAACTAACAACCATAGACAAAATCATAATAAAAGAGGCTGTATAGTATGAGGACACTTACAACAATCATGATGACGATCGCTGTCATCCTATGCCTTACATCGTTTTCACAAGCTGCTACGGCAAACACGTGGACAAACTTTTCAAATGTAGCGTTGGATAAACAATGGAGTATTACATTTAACCGTAGTATTGACCCTAGTTCCATTGCAAATAACGTATATATCACCCAAGGCTCCACAAAAATGGAGGTCACAGCGTCCGTTTCTCAAAATACATTAACGATAAAACCAACGAGCAATTTAGCGTATAACACGGCGTATACATTAGTTGTGTCACCACTTGTTCGTGATACGACTGGCAATCCAATGAATAAAACAATCAATATCCCCTTCCTAACGGTGGATACGCCAAAGCAAGAAGCATATAAATCTTTTCAGTCTGAATATGACATGCTATGGAATATGGCAAACGAAGATTACGAAAACTTCCATTTAGTAGGTTATGCTCATGACGAAGAAGTGGGGGGCTATGAAACACGAGCGGGTCAGTCTGTATTCGGGATTAACATTGGGGATAGCCGGTCCGTTGTGGAACGTAAATACGGTAAACCACTCGACTCTATCAAAAAAGGCAATACAAACTACACGCAAAACTATACCGATAAATCCGGCAATATACTAAGCAATACGTATAAAATCGGCCAATACTATGTGACATTTTTCTATGATATTTTCAAACACAATACAGTCCGTTCCGTCACATGGGTAGCAGCAGCAACAGAAGCATCGAAAACAGGCTTCTTCCGTACGGACATGTCGAGTGCCTATCGTGATTCGATGGAAGAAATGATGGTCCACCTCATTAACCAGGCGCGTGTTGCAGAAGGATTAAACCCTTTAATCTATACACCCGACTATAATGCCATTGGGCGTGATCATAGTGCGGATATGGTTGTGCACCAATACTTTAGCCATACAAATCTGGATGGTGAGAGTGCTAAAGAGCGGATGGATGCAGGGGGATTAGCTTTCTCATGGTACGGTGAAAACTTAGCCTATGGGCAATATAGTGCCATTTATGCACATGAGGCATTAATGAATTCAGCAGGTCACCGTGAAAATATTTTGCGCCCTCACTTTACACATGTCCTTGTCGGTGTAGCTTTTACGAACAAAGGGGCCCCTTACTTTACCATTAACTTTTATAGACAATAAACGAACAATATGTCTTAGGAGCTACTGTTCAAGGAAGAAATTACGTTATCTCCTTATCTTATATGAACCATCCTTACTCATAAGGGTGGTTTTTTGTGTGTTGGGGTTTTTTACGCGAGTTTCTTATAGTTTTACGCGGGTTCGGTACTGTTTTACGCGACTTTCCTGCACTTTTACGCGGGTTCGAAACGTCACGAAGGGGTGTCCAGAAAGTTTTCAGTTTCCGGACACCCCTGCTTCTATTTACGCAAGCTCTTTATTTTCGCTTGATATATACATAATTTGGTAGTTCCTATCATTCACGACCGTTAAGTCATTTGGTAGCTCTTCATGAACTTTCTTATATGAATCTTCTGTTAGTCTCACAACAACAGAATTTTCGTAACGTTTAATCACAGTCGCCTCTAGTGTTTCATTGAAGCGGTTAAACAAAATTTGGTCATTCGCTTTCGCTTTCGGTAAATACATAATTTCTTCCCCCTTGTCCGTTTTTTTAAAACACTCCCCGTTCCTATTATTTTATATGAAAATTCAGAAAATTATTACTGTATGAATAAAAATTTTTTTAAATACATCTATTAGCCCCTTTTTATATTGAGAAATTTCTAAATATACAATAAATAGTCATAACCGTTATTCATTAATTTCCCTTATAATGTGATTTACATATATAATTTCACAAAAACAACTGTTATAATACTGTTAACAATATAATTACCTGTATTATTACAGATTCTTGTTATTGACCAAAATAAAGGGGATGGGAAAATGACAATATTAAGTGGGTTAAAAATTCTCGACTTTTCTTCATTGTTGCCGGGACCACTGGCAACGATGATGTTTGCGGATTTAGGGGCTGATGTCATTCATATTGAATCAGCGAAACGGGTAGATTTAATGCGTATTATGCCACCATATGATGAAGATCAAGAAGCTTATATGCACCAGCATCTAAACCGTTCTAAAAAATCGCTCAGCCTTGATTTAAAAACAGAGGGAGCAGTTACGATTATTAAAAAGCTGCTAAAAGACTATGACATTATTATCGAAGGGTTCCGCCCTGGGGTCATGAAGCGTCTCGGTCTTGACTACGACACGCTAAAAGCCATCAATCCAAAATTAATTTACTGCTCCATTACGGGATATGGACAAACAGGGCCTTTTGCTACTCGTCCAGGCCATGATAATAACTATTTATCCGTTGCGGGTGTACTCGACCACTCGCGTCATAAAGGCAAAAAACCTGTATCGATGGGCATTCAAATTGCCGATATCGCTGGCGGGACATTGCATGCAGCAGTAGGGGTGCTCGCTGCAGCGCTACATCGCGAACAAACAGGGGAAGGCAAATACATCGATGTATCGATGACAGATGCGGTCTTTACGATGAATGCATTGTACGGCTCACAGTTCTTCGGTAGCGGTCGTAATCCACAACCAGAGGAGGAAATCTTAAACGGTGGCACATTTTATGACTTCTATCAAACGAAGGATCATCGTTATTTCTCCGTAGGAAGTCTTGAGCCGCCGTTCCGTAAACTATTATGTGAGGCACTGGAAATTCCTGAGCTCATCGATAGCACATTTAATGATTCACACTACACACAAATGCGCTTTAAAGAAGCGGTATGTGATGCATTTAAATCAAAAACATATGCTGAATGGTTAGATATTTTCAACGATGACTTCCAAGGGTGTGTGGAGCCTGTGCTTACTTTTGAGGAAGCATGTGACCACCCGCAAATTATCGCGCGAGATATGTTAGTAGACGTGCCGAAGAAGGATGGTACTACACAACGCCAAATTGGGACTGCCCTCAAATTTGACGGGGTCAAACCATCTTATCGATTTGTTGGCGCAAAATTGGGCGAACATACAACTGAAATTTTAAAAGAAGTTGGCTATTCAGACGAGGAAATCGCTGTTTTAACAGAAAAAGGGGTATTACAATAAAAGCATTTCCTGTCAACCGTTTCGAATACATGTCGAAACGGTTTTTTTCTAATGAGTGAATCCTTTTTCTACCTTATACGTAATAATTTAATAGAACATTAAGAATTACACTTAAATTTAATTAAGAAACAATTGCTATAGTATAAGGAGAATAGCGGAGGTGACTATATGAGTAAAACTATTTATATCGTCTTAACAGAAACAGGCTCTGTTTTATCACGAGCGATTCAAGTATATACACAGGAAAACTTTAATCATATATCCATTGCTTTTGACCCTGAACTGAAGGAAATGTATAGCTTCGGTCGAAAACATGAAAATAACCCACTAATCGGGGGATTTGTACAAGAAGATGCTCAATCCAAATTACTAAGAGAAGCCAATTGCGCGATTTACCAGCTGACGGTTTCAGATGCACAATACGAAAAGTTACGCATGGAAATTGCTTATTTCAAACGATATAAAAATAAATTTAAATATAATTTTATCGGTCTATTTTGTGTGGCTTTTCGCATTCGCTTGAAACGGGATTACGCCTTTTTTTGCTCACAATTCATCGCTTTTCTATTTTTGCGTGCTGGCATCTCCATCGATTTATGCCCGTACTTTATCAAACCGACGGACTTCCAATACATACAAGGAATAAAGCTCTGTTATAAAGGGAGACTAACAACATATCGGACACAATCAATACAACATATGCCAATTGCTTCTATCATCAAAATCGCATAAACCGCTCGTACCACCTTATGGTGTACGAGCTTTTTCTATCATTTAATCTTCCAATTTAATTCCAACACTTTAGAATAACAAAGTATTTTTAAGTTAGCATGAAGAAATATGGCGATTTCGTTGTACTTTTGTAAACGCAATGTAAATTTAATATTGCATTTTTGTAATTTTATTTACTTCCTCACATAGAAACGTAATACTAAGACAGGAAATATGCATCTCTATGAAAATAAATTGAGATGCACGCTTTTATGCGGACATTCATGTGAAACATGAGGTTGGCCGTGAAAAATTTAGTTGAGGTGACAATGGTGGAAATTAACTGGCAAGAAATGATATTTCAATTTCTTGGAGGGCTAGGTCTATTCCTTTTTGCAATTAAGTATATGGGAGACGGTCTTCAAAAAGCAGCTGGGGATCGTTTACGTGACATTCTAGATAAATTTACAACAAACCCGCTAATGGGCGTATTGGTCGGGATTGTCGTAACCGTCCTGATCCAATCGAGTTCAGGGACAACCGTTATTACAGTCGGGTTAGTAAGTGCTGGCTTTATGAAGCTACGCCAAGCCATCGGTGTCATTATGGGGGCGAATATCGGGACAACGGTAACCGCCTTTATTATTGGGATTGATGTAGGTGAATATGCTTACCCAATTATGGCGCTTGGGGCGATTTTGTTATTCTTCTTTAAGAAAAGTACCATCCAAAATATCGGACAAGTCCTATTCGGTTTTGCCGGTCTATTTATCGGTTTAGAGTTGATGAGTGGTGGGATGAAGCCACTTCGCGAATGGCAACCATTTTTAGATTTAACGGTGAGTATGAGTGATACACCGATTTTAGGGGTAATCGTTGGGACAGTATTTACTTTAATTGTACAATCTTCCTCTGCCACAGTGGGGATTTTACAAGGTTTATATGCTGAAGGTTTGATTCCATTAAGTGGTGCATTACCTGTACTATTTGGTGATAATATTGGCACAACCATTACAGCAGTTTTAGCCTCACTTGGTGCATCGGTTGCCGCGCGCCGTGCCGCTGCCACACACGTATTATTTAACGTCGTTGGTACCGTTATTTTTATGATTTTATTAGTACCATTCCTCAATTATATGGAATGGATTATAGGTGTACTTGGACTTGAGGCAAAAATGCAAATTGCCTTTGCTCATGGTACATTTAACGTGGTAAACACACTAATCCAATTACCATTTATCGGTGTTTGGGCTTGGTTAGTGACACGTCTTATCCCGGGTGAAGATACAGCTATTGAATATAAACCGAAATATTTAGACTATAGCTTAATTACACAATCACCATCGATTGCGATTGGACAAGCAAAACAAGAAATTGTGCGTATGGGTGAATACAGTGTGCACGGTTTACAAGAAGCGATGCAGTATTTAAATACACAAGATAATAAGCACGCCAATACAACAGCACAGCTAGAAGAAGCGATCAATAATTTAGATCAAAAATCAACAGACTATTTAGTTTCATTATCGAAACAGTCGTTATCTGAACAAGATTCAAAAGTCCACCATGCACTGCTTGAAAACATTCGTGATATTGAACGCATCGGGGACCACTTTGAAAACTTAATTGAGCTCATTGAGTATAAAGAAAATAACCGCGTGAAGCTAAGTGCAGACGCGATGGAAGAGTTAAATGAAATGTTTGAACTCACAGTAGAAACAGTCTCATTAGCAATTCGTTCACTCGACCAACGTGATGTCAAGTTTGCCGAAGAAGTGATGGCAAATGAAGATAAAATCGACGAAATGGAACGTAAGCTACGTAAGCGTCACATCCTTCGTCTAAACGAAGGCGTATGTTCTGGTTCTGCAGGGATTGTATTTGCTGATATTATTAGCAACTTAGAGCGTATCGGGGACCATGCTGTAAATATTGCACAAACTGTCATTGAAACAAAATAAAACAAAAACATGAGTCAGCGGAAAATTTCCGTGTGACTCATGTTTTTTTATGCATTGTTATAGCACGTTAATCTTCATATTGTTGTTTAACATACTTAAATAGACGCGCATTTTTTAAAATCGTTTTCGGGAATTGTGCAGTAACGGTGACAAGCCCTGGGAAACGTCCAATTTCTACCCCACCTGTAATCGTTACCCGGTTCTTTACCTCTGAAATCGGTACATTCACGAGTTTCGCCATTCGATTTAATGCACTTGCTGTTGCGCCATTAATCGACTCCCCTGTACCAACAACGGCAATTGGAAATGCCTCTTCCATTTGTTTGATCCCATGCTCTTCTGCTACATCACGTGCTAGTTTCCGCTCTTCTTTTGATAGCGGCTTTGCTAAAAATGGTAAATCATCAGTATTCGGTAATACTACAGGCCCCTCTACCGCCACCTTTTTTAATACACTCACTTTCACCTGCACAATACCTGATACATTCGTCGCATGCCCTGCCACTTGCCCTGCTCCCTGCATCGCATGAATATCGCCAAGGTACACTCCGGCCCCCTTTATACGAACGGGACAAATTAATACCGCTCCCGCGCGTACTTGTGGTAACTGTAAATGGCCATCCGTACAATGCGTGACTAATTCATCTTTTGTTAATTGCCATTCATGTTGTGCATTCACAAGTGGTAGCCCACTATCACCTGCATTATTAGACGCTGGCATCGATTTGGATGGGACTGTGCCAATTTCACCGATAAATGGGCGCATACGTGTCGCTACACTGATTAAATCACTTGGCGCCAAGCTCACAACTGGATGTTGTACAGCATTTTCCGGTAGACGTAAATAATGTTCAGGCTGACTTGCGATTTTACGTGCGGCTTCTTTTCCAACTGTCACCCCTATGTCCCCTTTCGGATGAAACGCCATCGTATAACCATTCACAAATTTTACTGGTGCTGTACCTGTATAGCACGTGGCACAACGAATTGCTTCTGAACCGATGCCATTGACTGTTGTTTGTGGATGCAGCTTCCCACAACCGGGACATTTCACTTTTAAAAATGGCTCACTAATATAACGATCTACAAGACGTTCTTCTACACCAGAAGATGTCGCAATGGATGTGATTTGAATGGATTGGATTTCAATGACAACAGAATCACCGATATCGGCTCCCTCTATGTATACTGGCTTTGTGACCTCATGTGCGCCTTTAATAGCAGGGGTTAACATCGGCCCCCAACAGCCTGGTGCTGTATTCGCAATAATCGTGCCACCATCTCGTAACGGACCTAAAAATTCACTTTCCGGCCCAATTAGTCCATCAGTAAATTCATTGACGAACAATGTTTCAACTGCTTTTACTCGTTGTTCCACTTCTTCTGGCTGTGCTGCCTCTAAAATTACTGTATTTTGCCCATGATACATCTTACTCACCTTCACTTCCCTTTACACAGTTTTCATAAATTTACTTATAAAACCTTTTTATGGATTAAATTAATCTGTATTCATTTTACCATACATATTGGAAATACCGAGTGGATTCTACGGTTGTTATGCATTTTATAGGCTTACCTCACACTTACTACTCTTTTAATACCTTAAAATGGTAATTTTATAACCTATTTACCATAATCTTTTTGTGTAAAACTATTGACTATTTTATTTTGATGCCTATAATCATAATTGATAATCATTTTCAAACAAAGAATGGGAGAACTGAATGATGAAAAAGCTATTTACATTTTTAGCGTTTAGCATGTTGCTTTTATTAGTAGCATGTAGTGACAGTAACTCTGGCACACAAAAAGAGTCCGAACAAAACACGGATAATACAAAACAAGAAGCAACAACAGAATCTAAAGAAGTGAACTTATATACAAGCCGTCACTACGATGTAGACGATGAGCTATACAAAGCCTTCGAACAAGAAACGGGCATTAAGGTAAATGTTATTAAAGGCGAGCCAGATGAGCTTTTAGAGCGCATTAAACGTGAAGGTGACGCAACAAAAGCAGATGTATTTTTAACAGCTGACGTAGCACGCTTATTCCGTGCGAAAGAAGACGGGCTTTTACAGGCTGTTTCAAGCGACACATTAACGCAACAAGTACCTGAGAAATTCCAGGACGCAGATCAAATGTGGTACGGTTTAACAAAGCGTGCGCGCGTGATCGTATATAATAAAGAAACAGTAAAACCAGAAGAGCTTTCAACATACGAAGCGTTAACAGAAGACACATGGAAAGGTCGCGTACTAATTCGTAGCTCTGAAAATGTGTACAACCAATCTTTACTTGCTTCATTTATCGAAATTGATGGTGAAGAAAAAGCAAAAGAGTGGGCAAATGGGCTCGTAGCAAACTTCGCTCGTAATCCAGAAGGTGGCGACAGAGACCAAGCAAAAGCAATTGCTGCTGGTATCGGCGATGTTGCGATTATGAACACATATTACTACGGTCAAATGTTAAACTCGGCTGACCCAGAAGAAGTAAAAGTAGCAGAGCGCTTAGGTGTCTTCTTCCCGAACCAAGACACAACAGGCACACATGTAAATATTAGCGGTGCAGGTGTAATTAAAGCTTCAAAAAATAAAGACAATGCAGTAAAATTATTAGAGTATTTAACAGCTCCTGCAGCACAAGCTGTTTTCGCAGAAGCAAACTATGAGTATCCAGTAAACCCAGAAGCATCTTCTTCAGAGTTGCTGACTTCTTGGGGCGAATTTAAAGAGCAAGATATTCCACTTTCTACTTTAGGCGATCATAATGCAAAAGCTGTTATGATTTTTAACGAAGTAGGCTGGAAATAATACAGAGATATAACCCTTGTTGCGTCTAGCAGCAAGGGCTTCTTGCTATATATGTAGAGGTGTCAATTCATATGCAAAGGTTCATCAGTAAATTGAACGGCTGGTCGATTTTGTCAATCTGTATCATTTTATTTCTTGTAGGTCCTAATATGACGATTATTGAAGGTCTATTTATGCCTGCAAACGAAAACTGGGCACATATTAAAGAATTTATTTTAGCCGATTTCATACGCACATCCGTTCTTCTCGTATTTTTCACAGGTATTTTCACTATTATATTAGGAACAAGTCTTGCTTGGCTCATCGCCCAGTATCAATTTCCTTTGCGCGGATTTTTTAAGTGGGCACTGATTTTACCATTGTCCATTCCGCCTTTTATCGGCGCCTATACGTATCATGGCATACTAAATTATACAGGCGTTGTACAAACGACGTTACGCAATCAGCTGAACATCGAAGTAAATGCCACTTACTTCGATATTATGAACATGCCAGGTGCGATTTTTATATACACCATGTTTTTGTTCCCATACGTTTATACGATTGTCCGTGTATTTTTAGCACAACAATCAGCGACACTGATTGAAAGCGCACGCATGCTTGGAAAAGGATCATTTGGCATTTTCTTTAAGGTTGTACTCCCAATCTCACGGGCAGCAATTATTGGTGGGGCTAGCTTAGTTATTTTAGAAGTATTAAATGATTACGGCGTTGTAAAATATTATGGTCTCCAAACCTTTAGTACAGCTATTTTTCAAACATGGTTCTCCTTAGGAGATATCGATACATCGCTAAAACTTGCTGCCTCTCTCATGGGGTTTGTCATCCTCATTTTAATACTAGAGAAGGTGCTCCGTGGGCGAAAGCAGTTTAGCTATGCGAGTACAAAAATTAGACCTTTAAAACTCGTAAAATTACGTGGTATAAAGGCAGGACTTGCTACATTTTATTGTACATTGATTTTCAGTTTAAGCTTTTTCATTCCTGTCCTTCAACTGATGGACTGGTTTGTCTTAACATTTGGCAAAATCCCATTTGAAGATTTTGCGATTTACGTGAAAAACTCAAGTATAGTCGCAGCCATTAGTGCTACGCTAATTATTGCATTCGCGTTGATTGTCGGTAACTTTAACCGACTATTCCAAGGGACGATCGCCAAACTATTAACTCGACTTTCTGTGTTAGGCTACTCGATTCCAGGGGCAGTCATCGCAGTTGCCGTTGTCACAGCCTTTATTCAGCTCGATCAATGGCTCGCACCGCTTTACGTAAAACTAGGACTTGATTCCACACTTGTGCTCAGCGTCAGTCTTGTCATGCTCATTACGGCTTATTTAGTCCGCTTCTTCGCTATTGGCTTCAACTCGATTGAGGCTGGTTATGAGAAAATTGGTACTAATTTCCGAGATGCTTCTAGACTTTTAGGCGCTAGTGTCACGAGGACCTTTTTTAAAGTGGATGTACCGATGATGAAAGGTGCGATTGTGAGTGGCTTTATTTTAGTATTTATCGATATTATGAAGGAGATTCCATTAACACTTATTTTACGTCCCTTCAATTTCGATACACTTGCAACGAAAGCGTTCCAATATGCAAGTGATGAAAAAATTATGGAAGCATCCCAAGCGTCCCTATTCATTATCGCAATTAGTGCCCTTGCCATTTTTATCTTTAACAAGTTACTTGAAAAGGAGCAGAGCTAACATGTACTTATCGATTAATAATTTGTGCTTCTCGTATCCTTCTGCCAAGACAGAAACAATCCAGTCATTTACAATTGACATTGAAAAAGGTGAGGTTATTTCCATTTTGGGGAGAAGTGGTAGCGGGAAAAGTACAATTTTGCGCATATTAGCCGGGCTTGAATATGCAAGTAATGGCTCTTTTCATGTGCAAGATGAAGTCATCTTTGACAGTAAAACCTTTATACAGCCTGAAAAGCGTGGCATCGGCATGGTGTTTCAAGATTATGCCCTGTTTCCACATATGACGGTTGGGAAAAATATTTTATTCGGTATTAACCACTTACCGAAAGGCGAACGTCGCAAACGGTTAAAAGAAGTGCTACAGCTAGTTGAAATGGAAGAATATGAAAATAGATATCCTTATCAGTTAAGTGGTGGGCAGCAGCAACGTATTGCAATTGCACGAGCGCTCGCACCCAATCCGCGTTTGCTATTATTAGATGAGCCATTTAGTAATTTAGATACCGAGCTACAAGTAAAAATCAGAAAAGAATTACGTGACATTTTAAAGCGGGCAAAGATTACATCGATTTTTGTGACGCATGATGAGGATGATGCCCATGCTATCGCGGATCGTATCGTGAAGCTACATCACGGCAAAATCGAGCAAATGGGTCGTCCATGTGATATTTTAAAAGAAGACACAAAAATGGTATTATCTTAAGCTTTAAATGACCAAAGTAGGTAGAGCACTGTCTCTACCTACTTTTTTTATGACACTACTTATATTTATATATGCATTTTAATGTTCCAGCATAGGGATTGACTTTAACAATCAGCCTACATGTTGTGTGCTTTTAATCGGATACCATAGCTTTTTGATCGTTCAATGTCGACAGTTTTAAGATGATTTATATAGCTTAAATTTTCGTTAAAAAAATACTCGTACTTTGATCGAGCGACTCGGCCGTTTTAGCAATCTCGATAAACCCTGCTGTTGTTTGTTCAATTTGTTCGGCGCTCGCGTGTACATTGGCCGTAATCGATTCAATACTTGCAGCGACCGAATCAATTTTTTCAATAATGCCTTCTACATTATTTTTTACTTCTCCAATGGATTTTGACACTTTATCGGATAAATTACGTACCTCTTGTGCTACGACGTTAAATCCTCGACCATGCTCCCCTGCCCGTGCGGCTTCAATCGCTGCGTTTAATGCTAACAAGTTGGTTTGTGCTGCAATTTCACGAATCGTTTTCACAACGGCAGTAATTGATTCTGCTTCTTGTTGTAATACTTTTAAATTTTGTTGATTTTGGTCTGCTACTTCTTCAATCTGCTGAATATTACGTAAAAGCGTCATACTATCGTGATGACCGATTTGAGACTTTTCATTTAACACTTCTGCCGTGTCCTTTAAGTTGCTAGCTAATTGTAATACTGTATTATTCCGTTCTGTAATGTCCGTTGCAATTTTACTCACACCGATGACTTGATTACGCCCGTCCGATGAAAATATAGGCATGTATGTAGCCTCTAACCAAATCGTCTTACCTGATGCGTGGCGACGTTCAATTTTGTCTTGAAAACTTTTCCCTCTTAACAGTTCACTCCAAAAACGCGTATACGCTGGGCTATCTGCAAACTCTGGGAAACAAAACATACGGTGATTCATGCCAATCATTTCTGAAGCGTTGTAGCCCATTGTTTTTGCAAATTGATTGTTTACATATTCTATTTCTTTGTTTGTATTGAAATGGATAATGGCTAGGTTTTTTTCGAAGGCTCTCATAAGATGTTGTTCTGTTACTAATTCGGTATGTCTTGTATTTTTCATAAATATCTCCTATTGATGGATTGGATTGCATACAAATACTTTTATGATTCAAAAAATAAAAATATGACTTATAGAACTACTTCAATCATTCTAAGCAAGTCATAAGAACTTCATTTCATATAAAATACACTTTATATACTATTGAAAAGGGACGTTATTACTATAATATGAGTATTATACAATTCACCGTTCTGTACATCAAATATGTGATTTCTAGCGTTCCATCATAACGATTGAATTTTAAAATTAACCTATATTTTGCGAGCTACTACCTTATGTGCTTGCATTTTGGCTAAAAAATGAAGGTTTTTTGACCGGATACCGCGGCGTTTTGCTCGGATACAGTAGCCTTGTGACCGTTTAACAAGGGCTTTTGCTCGGATAACGCAAAGTTTTGCTCCGATCCGCGTTTTTTGACCGGATGATAGTAGTTGATTATGCTATAAATGCTACAATAATTGGTGTTTTAAGGATAGTTTATATAGAAGTGAAACAAAATTTACAGTAAATGATTCTTACAAAACAATGAATACTATTGTTACATCTGTAAAGTGAATGTCATAAAATTCTTATGAAAATTCCACCTCAGTTGTTGGTATAAAAGCATTTCATGTAGATTTAACCAGTTTTCTAAAGCGTTACAGTTATATTAAAGGTCTGTTAAAACACACATTTTAATAGTTTTTTGATGTATGATGAAGTCAGTTCCAAATTCGTTTCTGCCTGTATCCTCGCAGAAGCGAAAAAACATTTCGCATGACGTTCACATTCCGCAAAAGTAGAAAAGCTACTTTTGAACGTGTATCCGAAATTCACTCACCCAACATTTGGACATTGTAAGAACACCTCTATAAGAAACGTGAAAAACCGCGCTTCCTGCTCAAGAAGCGCGGTTTTCATATAGTTTAAAAAATCAACCTTAATATGAACCCATACCACCACGGACATTTGTTACTTTTTCATGGCCTAGTTTTTTTAATTGTTTACAAGCTTGTGCTGAACGCATCCCACTTTGACAAATAACGACGATTTCTTTGTCTTTTGGTAATTTTGATAAATCGGAGCCAAGCGGCATATTTTTAAATTGCTTAATATTTCGAGCTTTAAATTCCCCTGGTGTACGAACATCAATAAACACCTTGTTTGAATCACTTAATTCTTGTTTTAACTGATGTGCTGATATCGATTTTACGCCTTTCGTTGGCTTCATACGCCACACTAGAAATAGTACAATGACTGCTATGATAATTCCGGTTTCCATATTGCTCCTCCTTATACCGCTATGGGTACATTAGTGTATCTTAAACACTTGTTAACGACTTTTTACAACTAAGTTAATCGCTTCTTGAATTGTATCGTTCATTTCATCTTCTGTATCTGCATTTTGAATACATGTCATCAGATTGTTACTTACGATTACACCGATTGTACGGTCTACGCCTGAACGAACAGCACTTAACTGTGTAATGACGTCTTTACAGTCCTTCTCTTCTTCCATCATGCGTAAAATTCCGCGAAGCTGCCCTTCAATTCTTTTGATCCGATTCATTGTTTTTGCATCGTACTTCATTGAATGCGCCTCCTTTTTATAGTTCTATTATATACCCCTGCAGGTATTAAATCAACTATCTTTATTTTAATGTATCAGTAATCTTTTCTAATGTCTCATTATCAATAGGCCCAACAATTCGTTCTACGACGCGCCCCTCTTGATCTAGAACATATGTAGTCGGAATCGATAAAATATTATATAACTCCCCTACCTCATCCACTTGATCTAATAAAATGGGATACGTTACCCCGTAATCACGAACAAACTGTTCCAGTACTTCTACTCCATCATCACGCTTTGTTAAATTCACACCTAATAATACAACGTCCTCTGTACTATTCTCATGAAACGATTGCAAGTGGGGCATCTCTGCTTTACACGGCGGACACCATGTCGCAAAGAAATTAAGGACTACGATTTTCCCCTCATAATCAGATAACGATACCGTCTCCCCGCTCAGTGACTGTAGTGTAAAATCTTGCTGGTCTCCCGCTACCTTCGTTTGCTCCGGTAGCGTTTGCTGCATCACAATTGCCATCATCGATAGTACAAGGATCTGTACGAGGAAAGAGCTCAGCTGTTGCTTATACTTTAGCAATCCATATATCACTATAACACCTAGTACATACGTGATGACTGTTACACTATTCCATTCGGTTGCAAGCTGTAGGAAAAAGGTCGTCACTACTAGCGCTAATCCATTTGGCTTCCACTGCCAAAATACTAACAATACTAGCCCAAGTAGCACGATGAGCATATCCTTTACGAATAAGGCCTGAATGAAAAATATGAAGGTAAACAGCTTCCCCCATATTTTTAAAAAGTCCTCATCTACTATACGTTTTCTGTATAATTGGACTGCCCCGACAATCACACCGAGTATATGCCCTACGTATCCGCCGTTAAAGTACAGTACCGATAACGGTGCAGCGATAAAGGCTGAAAAAGAGAGCGGAATATAGCTTAACTTCCATACGAGCACGTATGTAAAGACGGCATCACTTAACGCTTTTATTTGCTGGTTTTTTCTATATAAAAGAGATAATACGAGCAAAGCAGCCACTACGCTCATCCATAATGCCGGCACAGTTGCATTGCCTATAGTAATATAGGACATCCATTCTCCCCTCCTTTTTGATCAGTTTACAATACGCTAAAGGTTCTATCGATGAAAAAGGGGATTTCACTAGCTATCCGCCTATGAATCCCCTTTAGTATTCTATACAAAACTATTTTACTTCTAAAACAAAATATCCGCCCAAATTTTAATAGCAGTTGCCGCAATCATGAGTGCTAAAATAATTTGTAGCACTTTTGTATTCATTGTTTTCCCTGCTTTTGCACCCAGTGGAGCGGCTAAAATACTCGCGATAATCATAATGAAGGCAGGCCAGTAATCCACTTGCCCCGTCATTAATTTCCCTACGCTACCACCGATGGATGAAATGAATGTTACAGCTAGACTTGTAGCAATCGTCATACGTGTTGGAATGTGTAAAACCGTCAACATAATCGGTACTAATAAAAATCCACCAGCTGCCCCAACAATCCCAGAACCAACTCCGACAATGAGCGCTAAACCTGCTGCTAACGGTTTATTAAACGTGACTTCATTTAGTGGCTTATCATCTACTTGTTTTTTCGGTATAAACATCATCACCGCTGCGATTAATGCAAGCGTACCATAAACGATATTCACGGCCTCTTCCGATAAAAAGCCAGAACCATAACTACCGATGAAGCTACCAATTAAAATAGCTCCACCCATGTAAATAATTAACTCTTTATTTAAATAACCACCTTTACGGTAAGCCCACACACCTGCAATAGAGGCGAATAATACTTGGACTGCGCTAATTCCCGATACTTCATGTGCTGTAAACGCAGCTAAACCGAACATCGGTGGAATATAGAGCAACATTGGATATTTAATAATCGACCCTCCAACACCTAGCATCCCGGATAAAAAAGAACCAATAAATCCTAAGGCGAAGATGACGAGGATATACGTCATAGAGAAATCCATCGCTATTCCTTCTTTCTAATAGAAATAGCGAGTAAACGAGTTACCCGCTATTTGGTTTGATTATGCTTTTTGAATGTAGAAGTAAAACACGCCTGCTTCTTCTTTTTGTTCTACAATTGTGTGTCCACCAGCTTGTGCCCATGCTGTGAAGTCATTTAACGCACCTTTGTCTGTTACTAATACTTCTAATACTTCACCAGAGTTAATTGTATCGATCGCCTTTTTTGTTTTTACGATCGGCATTGGACATGCGAAGCCTTTTGCATCTAATGTTTTTGTAATATTCATGTTAAATTCCTCTTTTCTTTGATTTTGTAAGCGATTTTCAATTTTGCCCATCAGGACAGTTGCTTGCCTCTTGAGCATGAGGCAAGCATAGCTATAGCATTTCATTTTCTTTAATTAGCGTACTGCGCAACGATTTGAGGCCGACACGATGTCGGTCACATATCCGTTGCCGTACGGATACGGCGATGTTAGGATATGCTCCTCTATTTCCTACCGAACTGCGCAGCGGTTCGGTCCAATCTCCATTTCCGTTTGCTCATCGTTGTCTGGTGTCATTTTACCCATGTTCACTTGACGGATTTGTTGGTACGCATTTGGTTGTGGTGGTAAATTGTCTGTTACTGTGCGACGGAATTCTTCTTCGTCCTCGATGTTTAAGCCGTGGTTTTCAGCGAATAAGTCACCTAAACGTTTTGAAACTGTCCCATCCACGTTTAACTCTTCGATAATCATAAAGTGTGCTGGTAAAACGATTAAGTCTTCTGCTAATTCACGGTAACGCTTATACAGTGTTTCGCGTAAATCGCCTACCCAGTCCTCTGCTAAACCAGCTAAGTCTGGACGACCGATTGAATCGATGAATAAAATATCACCTGTTAATAAATATTTTGAATCGATGACAAATGAAGTCGAACCGATTGTATGACCTGGTGAGTAAAGTGCGCCCACTTCAATTTTTGATGCGCCAAGTGCTACTGTTAAACCATCTGTTAATGGTGTATATTCGAACACAACTTCTTCCGCGTCTTTTGGTGGTAAGTAGTATGTTGCGCCTGTTTCAGCTGCAATGTGACGACCACCTGAAATGTGATCTGCATGTAAGTGTGTATCAAATACGTGCGTAATTTTCACACCTTTTTCCTCAGCAAATTTAGTGAATACTTCTGTGAAGCGTACGGCATCAATAATTGCCGCTTCGCCTTCGTTAATAGCCATGTAAGAAAGACAGCCTTTACCTAAGCGAACGAATTGATATAATTCACCGCCACCAGCTAAGTCCCCTACTTTGATTGGCTCAAGGTACATTGACCAGGATTTCATACCGCCTTCTAAATAAGCTACTTCACGTCCTGCATCTGATAGCATTTCCGCTACCATAATAGACGAACCTTCTTTTGCACATACAACTAATACGTCTTTATCTGCTGGAATCTTTGGTAAGATTTCTTCCACACCATCTAATAATTCGAAGTAAGGAATGTTTAAATACTCAAATTTATGCCCATCAATCTTCCAATCTTCGAATGCATCTGCATTACGAACATCTAAAATAAATAACTCTTGATTGTCGATTACTTTACGTGCAACGTCTGCTGCTGTCCATTTATTTACTGTCATCTCTATTTACCCCCATAGGTATTATTTTTTCGTTTTTTTTATGCAGCGAGGTACTTTCCTCACTGCACGTAATAGCCCAAAACTCTTAGAACGTTAACGTTGGTGCTGCATCTTTGGCATATTCTAAGAATGTTACAGCGCCACCTACTTCAATCCCATCAACAAAATCTTCCGTTGTCAGACCCATTACATCCATTGTCATTTGACAAGCGATGAATTTTACACCTAGTTCTTGTGCCATTTCCACTAATTGTGGAATAGCCGGTACATTTGCTTTTGCAAATCCTTCTGCAAAATGTTCTTTTCCTGCTGGCATCTCTAATGCTTGCATGCCTTGTTTATGAATTAAGTTTAACCCTTCGAATGTAAAGAAGATCGCTACTTCTTTTTCAGAAGCGGCTGCTGCCGTTGCAATATTAAATACTTTATAAGCGTCGAACATGCCACCGTTTGCGGCAATAATAGCTACTTTATTTGACATAATTAGTTTCCCCCTAATTGATTAAATAGTTTTTTCTACTTCACTGTTCCACTCACTCATACCTGGTAGAACGTTATATACTTTTTTGAAACCTGCATTTGCAAGCATTTGTGCAGCCATATCCGAGCGTGTACCTGTACGGCAAATCACGTAAATTTCTTGATCCATATCTAATTCCTTCATGCGGGCTTCTAATTCACCCATCGGAATCGATTTTGCGCCTGGTACGTGACCAAAAGCATATTCTGCGGCTTCGCGAACATCTAACACGATGCCTTCGCGAGACATAATTTCATCGTTTGAAATCGTTTGTTCAAACTTTTTCTCCGCTTCTGCGGCATTTTCCGGATTGCACTTACGAATGTAGTGATATAACACATCGCCCTCTTCGTGCGTTCCGATATATTGATGTCCTACTGTGTTGGCCCAAGCGGCAATATCCGCTTTTGAACCTTTATCCGTTGCCTGCACTTCTAATACTTGCCCTTCGACTAAATCATTCATCGCTTTTTTCGTACGAACGATTGGCATTGGACAAGCAAGACCTTTTGCATCTAACTGTACATCCGCTTTAATCATTGATTCATCCTCCATACTATATAGGGTATTATTTTCTTCAAAAATTTTTTCGTGATACTTACTTAAATAAATAGGTTTACATTTCCGTCTTCGGCGTCCGCTAAATATGCTGCTACACCTGCATACTGTACGCCGTCTAATAGCTCTTCTTTCTGTAAACCTAGTAAATCCATTGTCATCGTACAAGATACGAGTTTAATGTCTTGTTCTTGGGCCATCTCAATTAATTGCGTTAATGTTAACGCATTATGCTTTGCCATGACGTGCTTAATCATGTTCGGCCCCATACCCATCATTTGCATTTTAGATAAGCCGAGCTTTTCAGCACCGCGCGGCATCATTTTGCCGAACATTTTTTCAAGGAAGCCTTTTTTCACTTGAACAGGCTCTTGTTTTCGTAGCGCGTTGATACCCCAGAATGTATGGAAAATCGTCACTTCATGGTCATAGGCCGCAGCGCCATTCGCAATAATGTAAGCTGCCATCGCCTTATCATAATCCCCACTAAATAACACAATCGTTGTTCTTTTCTTTTCCATTTCGCTCTCCTTCATACCTTATAGGGTATTATTTTATTGAAAATAAATAGCCGCTACCTGTGCGACTTTTAGTATTGTTTTACCTTACATCACTTACTATATACCCTAGTAGGTATATTGTCAACAACATTGTGTAAATAAATTTTATTCTCCACCATCCAATGAATATTTATGGTAGAAAACGTTTAAATGACATTTTTTTGTCATTTTTACTTCACAATTAAAAGGTTATTTTCCTATATAATTTAGAAAAGATTTGAAATACAAACATAGAGGTATGAGAAATGAAAACAACGGTGAAACGAAAATTATTTTTATCCTTTGGCGTCGTACTTGGATTAATGTTGATTATTTCTACCATTTCCCTATATTTTCTAAATAACAATAAAGCAACATTAACAGATATCCAAAAGGACTCTGAGTTAATTACGCTTTACGATGATATTTCATTCCAAGCGGTTCGTGCCAATGCAGCCATTCGCGGCTATATGTTATACGGGAATGAGCAGATGCTATCGAACCATTATGAAATCCGCCAAACATTACACAAATCAGCCGATCGCATCGATGCATTAGGCTATGGGAATGCAGATTACGATCAGTTCATTAGTCAATTGACGGAGTGGGAAACAGCGATTGATAATGACATCATTCCTACCTACCAAGCGGGGGATACAGAAAAAGCCTATGCGATATCGGTTCCTATATTGGGGCAAGGTTCACAAAATTTAGTTGTATTTGGAAAATCCATGTCCACTGCTGTCAATGAAGAATTACTAAAGAAAATTGAAGATACAACAACACGGAGCAATACTATCATCCTACAAATTGGTGTACTGGCATTAGTATCTCTCATTATCGGTATTGCCGTTTCTTCTATTTTTGGCCGCCGTGTAGCCGAAAACATCAATACGTTATCTGATAAAATGAAGGAATTTTCACAAGGGAATTTAAATACAGAGCTGTCATTCAAAACAAAAGATGAATTTGCAAGTTTAGCATCCTCATTCAATCAAATGGCAGCAGATTTAACCTTTTCAGTGAAAGGCATTACCCATGCTTCTGAGCAAGTCGCGGCCACATCTCAGGAATTAACAGCTAGTAGCTATGAAGTAACACAATCAACAGAACTTGTGACGAATGCTATGCAAGAAATCACTTCAAAAATTGAACAGCAAGATCACTATACAAAAGACCTGAAGCATTTATCTGAGCATATCGGAAAGAAGATGGAGGATATTACAACAAGTATTCACTCTGTTAATGCATCTACTTCGAATACTAAAACGTTATCAAACGAAAGTTATCATTCTATTGACGCTGTCACAACACAAATGGATACCATTTCAGAAAATACACAATTACTGAATTCACGTATTTCTGACTTAGATGAAAATGCAGAGGCGATTACGACCGCCGTTCAAGTGATAAAATCCATTGCAGAGCAAACAAATTTACTCGCATTAAACGCAGCGATTGAAGCAGCTCGTAGTGGCGAACACGGAAAAGGATTTGCGGTTGTAGCCGAGGAAGTGCGGAAATTAGCCGATGAATCGCATGTAGCAGCCATTCAAATTGAAAAAGTGGTCGCACAAATTACGGAAAGCACGCGCTTAATTGAAGAAGATATTACGGAGAGTAGTCAATCTGTTGATGTAGGGTTAGAAAAAGTATCCACTGCACGTACAAACTTCATTTCCATTAGTGACGCTATTCATAACGTAACAGAACAAACAGCAACTGTTACAAAAGCGGTACAAGTCATTTATACAGATGTCGAATCGCTTGTAAAAGAAATTGATTCAATTGCAAAACTGTCCATTGAATCCAATGAAAATGTGCAAAGCATTGCTGCTGCCTCCGAAGAGCAAATGGCAGCGATGGAGGAAGTATCTGCCTCATCAGCTCACCTTGCGAAAATGGCACAAGATTTACAACAAACCATTCAGCAATTTAAATATTAATAAAAAGCGTGCCGACCTGTTTCGAGCACGCTTTTCCTTTTCTTCTTCCTCAAATACTGCTGTTTACGGCTCTACCTTAAACCAACCCGGCACATTCGTAATCATCGCCCAAAGTGATGGTGGGATATCTAGCTCCTTTTCTTTACTTCGGTATAATGCCGAATAAATTTTATCTTGCTGCCCACTTGCAGCCTTTTGATACCATTCCGGATCCATAATCATTGCATGCCCGAGTGATACGAGAGGCACCAGAGTCAGGGCTTCTTCTACTTGTTCTACCGTTTGTAATCCCCCTACACCAATGATCGGCATGCGGTCCCCCACTGCTTCTTGAATTAACTGGATGCGCCCGCGCCGATCTTGCGTATCCCGCATAGAGCCTGCATGGAATTGGTTAACCGATACATGAAGATAATCGATTTCTTTATCAGCTAACGCATTGATAAATAATAATGTGTCGTCCATCGTAATTCCTGGCTCTTCACGTTCTTCGGGGCTAAAACGATAACCTATAGCAAAAGGCTTTGTTGCGCATTTCGCGACAGTTTCTTTTATAGCATCTACGACAGCTAATGGAAATGCCATACGAGCCTTCACGTCCCCTCCCCACTGATCCGTTCGACGATTCGAATGTGGTGAGAAAAATTGTTGCAGTAAGTACGTGTTCGCTCCGTGTAGCTCAATGCCATCAAATCCAGCTTCAATCGCACGGCGCGTCGCCTCTGCAAAATCGTCAATGGTCTTTTCTATTTCTTCTAGAGTTAACGGCCTTGGGGTCTCTGCATTCGGGCGTAAAGCAGGAATATTGCTCGCCGAAACCGGTTGCGTTCCCAGTAATGTAGCGTTTGACATACGACCCGCATGAAATATTTGTAAAATAGCACTAGCACCACCCGCTTGGATAGTCTGCGCTAACCGTGTTAAGCTTGGAATCCGTTCGTCACATTCCACACCAATAGAATGTGTAAAGCCTGGCGCTAACTCATTAATCGAAGCACATGCCGTAATCACTGTGCCAACACCCCTAGCACGGCGGTTATAATACATTAATTCCTCTTCGGTTACATCCCCATTTGCCTGTGAAGAAGAAATCGTCATCGGTGCCATGAGTACACGATTTTTTAATGCAAGACCAGAACGCAATGTAAATGGTTGTGTAAATTTCATCTAATCACCCCTTCTAAAAACATTTCATCGTAGAAAATAGTATCGCTTCTCTAGTTAATGATAACCCCTTCAAAACATTTCATGTTGTACAACAAACATACAACTAAAGTATTAACTTATTTCAAGGCACTAATCTAACAAAAAGAGGGTGTCTACTTTCTAGACCCCTCGTTTGTAACAGTTTCGCCTCAAAATACCTTTTCAGACGGAACCGTTCGTTATTATTTAAAATTATATTGTGTCACAATCAGTTCGCGACCTGTTTGGACATCTGTGAAATATTCGTACAGGCAAATGCCAAGGAATGAACCGGAGACATTAACAACCTGATCCCACCCTGCGCCTTGTAATGCCATTACCGCATTGTAACTACGCTGTGCAGAGCGGCAATGTACATAAACCGGCTTGTCTTTTGGAATTTCGTTCATGCGTTCACGTAATTGACTAAGCGGAATATTCAGTGCACCTTTAATATGGCCGTTAGCAAATTCATTTTCTTCCCGTACATCGACAAAGAGTGCACCTGCTTCGTAAAGCGCACGTACTTGTGACACTGGTACTTGACGGAAGCGACCAGCCATGATGTTATTCGCCACTAGCGCAGCCAGATTCACAACATCTTTCGCTGTACTAAACATTGGCGAGTACGAAAGCTCTAGCTCTTTTAAATCTTCAATTGTCCCGCCCATCGTAATGAGTGTGGCAATGACATCAACTCGCTTATCTGCATTCCCTTTACCAATTGCCTGCGCCCCTAAAATACGACCTGTTGGCACTTCATACACTAATTTCAAATGCAGCGGATTACTTGTTGGCATTAACCCGACTTTATCCGGTGCAATGACATACACACTATCCACTTGAAAGCCTGCTTTTTTCGCTACTTCCTCTGTTAAGCCTGTAGCAGCCCCATTTAAGTCGAACACTTGGATACTTGATGATCCAATGACCCCTTTATTGATGTTGGCTATCCCGTAAATATGATCAGCTGCTGCACGTGCTTGACGCTGTGCTGGACCAGCTAACGCTAAACGAACTGGTTTATGTAGTAAACGGTGATACACTTCGATTACATCGCCCACCGCATAAATATGTGGATCACTTGTCACATAGTTTTGATCGACTTTAATGCCACCAGATGTACCAATTTCTAATCCCGCTTCCTCAGCGAGCGTTGTTTCAGGGCGTACACCGATCGCTAACACAACGATATCAGCCTTTACCTTTTTACCCGAAGCAAGTGTGACCTCTTCTGCTGTAATACTGCCTAGTCCATCTCCAACGATGACCTGAACCCCTTTATCCACCATTTCCTTTTGTAAAATTTGCGCCATATCAAAATCGAATGGACGAAGAATTTGAGGGGCACTTTGTACAAGTGTGACATTCCGACCAGCAAGGCGTAAGTTTTCTGCTACCTCGACACCAATATATCCCCCACCGACAACCGCAATATGTTGGGCATCATTTTCTACGATTGCTTTTTGCAAGCGCTCAATATCGACAACGTTTCTTACCGTAAATACATGCTTCAGTGTTGCACCTTCTACACGTGGGACAATCGGCGCTGCCCCTGGCGATAACACTAATTTATCGTAAGTCTCATCGTATTCTTCTGTTGTAATCAGATTGCGAACAGTAATTGTTTTTTCTGCACGATTAATGCGGATCACTTCAGAATGCGTGCGCGCATCTAAATTATATTTCGATTTAAAAGAGTTCGGATTCATTAACACGAGGCGATTACTGCTTTCCACAACTCCACTTAAATGAAAGGGCAATGAACAGTTTGAAAACGATACGTGTGGCCCCTTTTCAAACATAATGACCTCCGCTTGTTCATCTAAACGGCGAATTCGTGCTGCCGTAGAAGCCCCCCCTGCTACACCACCGACAATTAAAATCTTTTTACTCATCTCAAAAATCCTCCTTTGTCCTTCCCTCACCGAACACGTTATACCCATATAGTTATAATAGGGAAAATCATACTACTTCCCTTGCATTGTAGCATGATTCATTCTCGTTTTCTTGCACTCTTCAATTTTCAGATTTCATTCTAAAGACTTCATTCACATCCCCATTAACACATCTAGTATAGGCTAATAACACAAAAAACTCTAAATAATGTAACAAATATTACAACTTTATTAACTCTATACTCATAGTATTTATGATATATATTAAATTAACTTAATTTACATTTAATTCACATTTAGGGGTTGTCAATATGTCTATACGAACTAGGGGTTTGCTCTCATTTGCTTTTATTTTTTTAACACTAATCATTGTAGGAATCGTTCAGTATAATAATGCGGATTCTCAAATGAAACATCTTAAGGAAATCGAAAATACTACATTACAAACGACTTTCTTAACAGAAGAATTAAAATTAGCAGTCGTACAAGTCCAACAGTATTTAACAGACATTGGTGCTACACGGGGACAAGATGGATTAGATGACGGCTTCGAATTAGCTGAAAAACATAGTCAAATTGTTTATAAAAATTTAAATGAATTAAAAGAGTTACAGCCAGAAAATTCAAATCGACTAAATGAAATCGAAGAAGCCTTTAACGTTTACTATCAATCCGGGAAACAAATGGCACAAAATTATATTGATGGTGGACCTGAACAAGGGAATAAAATTATGGGTGAATTTGATGCGACCTCAATTGCGATTAATACAATGGTCGATGAATTAAAACAGGCAAACGTCACTCAAACAACAAATAGTTTACAGGATATTCAACAATTAATTGATGATAATACAAACTTTTTTATCCTGACGTTTTCGTTTGTCATTTTAATCGGGATTATAATCGCTCTCCTATTAAGCCGTTCGATTATCAGCCCACTGCAACAAATTATTTATTCAACAGAGCAAATTGCTAAGGGAGATTTAGGGACGTCTGTACGCTTAAATCGGAAAGATGAGCTTGGGAAATTAGCAGAAGCATTTGAAGAAATGCGCTTAGAATTGCGGTTACTGATCACAAAAATTGATGATGCATCGGATAAAATGCTTGCTAATGCCTCATTATTAACTCATAACATGGATGAAAATGTAGCAGCAACAGAAGATATTACAAAAGCGATGCAAGTAGTGTCAGAGGGAGCAGAATCTCAAGCAACTGATTTAGCCCATTCCTCTAATTACTTAGAAGAAGTATCACAAGGCATACACGAAACAACGAAATCAGTTCAAACCGTAACAGACTTAAGCCTTCACGCAAAGGAAACGGCTCAGTCTGGTAATGCCGTTGTCCAACAAACACTGCAACAAATCCAGACAATTCAACAAACGGTCGATCATGCTAATAATGTCGTGTCTCACCTCGGCAATAAATCATCGGAGATTAACCAAATTATTTCGATTATCACCGATATAGCAGATCAAACGAATTTACTCGCTCTTAATGCAGCGATTGAATCAGCGAGAGCTGGAGAGCACGGCAAAGGCTTTGCTATTGTGGCAGACGAAGTAAGAAAACTAGCTGAGCAATCGGCTCACTCCGCTAATGATATTCGATTATTAATCAATGAAATTCAAGTGGAAACAGAAAAAGCCATTCAATCTATGACAGGTGGGATAAAAGCCGTTGAAGTGGGGAGTAACCTTGCGATGAAAACCGGCGATGAATTCCAAAATATCACAAACATTATCGAAGAGATTTCTGGAAAAACGGTGAATGTGTTTGGTGTCGTGGAAGAAGTTAATACAAATACAGCCAGCATTGTAGAAACAATTAACCATATCACTTCGATATCTGACAGCTTAGCAAATAATGCACAGGAAGTTGCAGCAATCGCAACGGATCAATATGAATCATCCGTTGAAATTTCCACATCCGTTGCTCACCTAAACGATATGGCAAAAGACTTAAAAAATACGATTAGTGAATTTAAATTATAGAAAACGCCAGCCTAAATGATTCATAGGTACTTTCTCATCTCGTATAAAAGCTGTTATGCCAGCTTTTATACGGCATTATTTTTATAAATGTGAATCATTTTTCTTATCTCCTCCAATATCCCCAATATTTTTTGAAACCTCACACTTTCTAAAACCTTTCAACTAGATAAATCTGTAATTTCGCTTGTGTAAGTTTTTAATTAATCCTTTTGACTTATTTCTTATGTATCCCCCTCTCCCTAAATATCAACAATGCTATAATTGGATATTATTAGGAATGGAGGGTGTACAATGAAGCAATGGTTATATATTTTTATTATTGGTATTGTGCTTTTAAGCTTTTCACCAACTTCTCAAGCAGCTACTCTACAGGATAATGACTCCTTTTATAAAACACAGGTTTTTCCTGATGTAAGTCCATCGGCATCTTACTACAACGCCGTTCAGTGGGCGTACCATAATAAAATCATCTCAGGGTCTAACGGCAAATTTAACCCGACCGACACATTAAAAGAGGCACAATTTGCGAAAATGTTTGCAGAGTTTTTCCAGTTTCCTATCTCAACACAACAAACCTCCAATGACTGGACTGCTACTTATTACAATCGGTTATTGACTTACAATGTTCCTTTAAATGGCTATAACTCGACAACTGTTCGGAATCAACCTATTAATCGTGGACTAGTAGCACGTATGATTGCGCATGCATTAGGACAAAAATCAGATTTAACGAGTGCGGTTACGTATTTAATGGAAACAGGAATTTCAACTGGACAAAATTTAAACGAAACAGATCCCGTAAAACGCTTCGGTGCCTCTAACACATTAACGCGCTCACAAGCGGCTGCCTTTTTATACCGCATGTATGAAAATGGCTATGTGGAGCTAGAAGCTACAGCAACGAGCAATGCTAGTGGTACGGTCACGAACAGTCCTACTAACTCCAAGGAATACTTTATGGGTGGTGCTATTACAGCACGCGTAGTAAACAATGATTATAAAAGCTATGAATTAGAATTTGTTTCAGATAATAAAGTCATTGGTGGCTATTTAACAAAAGATGGGGCAACTTTTGAAGGGTACACACTCGGTAGCGCTTTATCTGGCAATAAAAACGTCGAAAAAAATGGAAAAAAGATCACCCTCTTTGTCGATACACACGCAAAAAATAAAATTGATGCAATTTATTGGACAGAAAATTCGAGTACGATCGATTTAAAATTAAAAGCGTTACAAAATGATACATCTGCCAAGAAATATGAGCAGCTAGCACGTTTAATGGTCGAAATCACGAATGTTTCACGCGCAAAAGCTGGGATTGCTGCACTCACATACGATACGAAAGTAGCAGCTGTTGCGAAAGCTCATAGTGTAGATATGGTTAAGCATAAGTATTTCGCTCATAATTCACTAAATGGTTCAACACCTTCTGACCGGATGGAAGCAGCTGGACTTGATTATCGAAATACGGGTGAAAACTTAGCAGATGGGTATCCAACCATTTTCCATGCACATAATGGGCTATTTAATTCACCTGGCCACCGAAAAAATATTTTAAATAAAGAATTCAAACACGCCGGTGTAGGGATCGAAAATCGGACGTACACGATGAATTTCATCACATACTAAGAAAAAATCAGGTTATCTCCATGTCTCATATGTTTTTACGTGACTCTGCTATTTTATTTTGTATTTGCTCCCTCTTTTCGAACCGACATGCGTTGGGGATAGGCTCATACACAAAGAGCTGAGTGCTTCTTTCAATTAGAAAAAATGTATACTTTCTTATCTTTTAAAGCATAAAAACGCTGGCTACTCGCCAGCGTTTTCTCTTGGATTTAATTCTTCGCTTACAAACTGTAAAATCATTGCTTCTTCGTCTTCCTCTAAAGCAAAGTCTAAAATTTCATTATTTGCTTTATCGATTAAAAAGTAATTCAACAGACGAATTTCTTCATCCTGTTGTGCAACGATGACACGTACTTCAATGCCGGCTTCCGAATATAGTTCATCTTCTTCATCAATTTCGATGTCTAATAAAAATTCGTACCGCTTACCTTCAATAATATTCGTTGGATCTTTAATTTCCTCTACAGAAAAAGCTGTAATTTCCATGTTCGTCGCTCCTTATTTGCGCAATCTCTCCTCTTAATGATAAACAAAAAAATGTCGGCGTCAAATGAAGGATTCTTTGCATGTGTACGATACAATAGCGAGTAAAGGAGTGAGGCACATGAAAGACTTACTATATTATCAAGATGCGATGATCAAACAGTTTTCAGCAGACGTTGTTAAAACAGGAAAAGATGAGCAAGGGCCCTATGTTGTCCTATCTAATACAGCATTCTATCCAACTGGTGGCGGGCAACCACATGATACTGGTTGGATTAATGATGTGGAAGTCATAAACGTAGAAAAAGTGGACGAAGAAATTCGCCATTACATACAAGAAGAGGCCATGTTAAACGGACGAGTGGAAGGAAAACTGAACTGGGTACGCCGTTTTGACCATATGCAACAGCACACAGGGCAACATATTTTAACAGCTGCTTTTGTGGAGTTATTTGACTATCAGACGGTAAGCTTCCATTTAGGTGCTGAGCTTGTGTCCATTGATTTAAATACAGCAGCAGTAACAGCTGAAGAATTAGCCACAGCAGAAAAACGGGCCAATGATATTATTTTAGAAAACCATCCGATTGAAACAAAGTGGGTAACACAAGAAGAATTGGCACAATACAACTTACGAAAAGATGTCTCTGTCGAAGAAGATATTCGTTTAGTCATTATTCCTGACTATGATTACAATGGCTGTGGTGGCACACATCCCACATCTACAGGCCAAGTACAACTAATTAAAATTATGGAAATCGAAAAAATGAAAGCAAACATCCGTGTCCATTTCATATGCGGCAACCGTGTACGCGAACAACTAGCAATGCGCAAAACGGTCCTAACCGATGTAGCCCGTCAATTAAGCGTCCCGGAAAAAGAAGCAGGCGCTGCACTCACAAAACTGATGAAGGCGGCCAAGCAAACAGAAAAAGCGTTAGCGGAGAAGCAAGAGGCATTACTTGCTTTTGAAGCAAAAGATTTGGTTCATACAGGGGAAAGCATCATTGCCAAACCGTTTGAAAACCGTTCGATTCAAGAGCTTCAAAAGCTCGCCCGTTATATGACAACAGAAAAGCCCGATATCATTGCATTACTCGTAGCCAACAATGAAGACAAGCTTCAATTTGTTGCCGCGCGTGGTGCTAACGTGGACGTCTCCATGAAATCGATTTCAACAGCAGCCCTTCCTAGCATTAACGGAAAAGGCGGCGGGAATGATGCACTCGTTCAAGGGGGCGGCGAACAATTAATTACACCAGAACAACTATTACAAGCAATGAAAAGCGCTCTATAATATTAAAAAGGCTAGGTACCATTTATTATGTAGGAAGCAACGGTACCTAGCACTATACCCCCTAACATTTTTATTGTATGTAAATATATGGTATATTTTTAATAACAACCACTCTATAAAGGGGGAAGAAAATGAACAAAGGTCCTGTTTTTAAAATATTATGGCTCATTGGGTTAATTGTACTTGCCTACGGAACTCATCAAGTCCTGAGTGATGTGGAAAAGCAAGCCCATTCCACTTTTAATCCAACTGTCATTTATTGGGTAAAGGCCACATTTGATATTTTGACAGGATGCTATCTGTCTATTTTCTTTGTTCACTCTAGAAATATTAAATTAAATAAACAATTACTCTATTTGATCGCTCTTCCCTGTTTAATTCTCTCATTTCTATTTCCAATCATTGCTTCCTTATCCACTATAGATGTCATCGCTTATTGGCTGAATAAAAGTAATATCCCATTTTATGACCTCTATTTCATGAATATTTTTGGGATTGTAGGTGGATTAGCCTTCATTTTAAGTATATTCAACGGTAATAGTAAAAAAAGAAAATGAGTATAGTACAACGGATTGTTTATTTATTTGCTACTTCTACAAAACTAGCCATTTAAAAACCTATGAGCATTTCACGATGAAATGCCCATAGGTTTTATCGTTACTGCTCGTTTTGTTGCTGCATCATCATTTCCAGTTTGCCTGCATACGGCGGCATAATAAATGCCTCATAATCTGCCGGTACCGCTGTAAATACTGCGCGACTATGTGAAAACTCCTTAAAGCCATGAATGCCGTGATAGCTACCGATCCCCGAACTATTAACGCCGCCGAACGGTAAATTCGGGTGGGTATTATGGGCAACAATGTCGTTAATCGTTACACCACCAGAAGATGTGCTTTGTAATATATGCTCGACTAACGCTGGTTGGTCGCTAAAAATATACAATGCTAGTGGTTTCGGATTTTGACGAATATACGCCAGTGGCTCTTCAATATCTGTGTACGGTAAAACAAGCAATAACGGACCGAAAATTTCTTCATGCAAGATGAGCATATCTTCCGTCACATTCGTTAACAATGTTGGTTCGATGCGACGTGTATCATCATCAACATGACCACCTGTTAATACTTGTGCGCCCTTTTCCACTGCATCATTCAATAAGTTTTTCAATCGATTATAGTGTGCGGCATTGACAATTTGTGTACGGTCTTCATTTTGAATCGTTCCATTTGCATCATAATATGCTCGGTGCACATGCTGTTCAAAATGTTTGGCAAATACCTCAACATCTTCTTCATGTATACAGACATAATCAGGTGAAATACAAATTTGGCCACTATTGATCATTTTACCCCACGCTAATCGCATCGCTGCTCGCTCCAGGTCCACACCTTGGTCAATGATGACCGGGGATTTTCCACCAAGCTCTAATGTAACAGACGCTAAATGCTTCGCAGCCGCCGCCATTACTAGCTTTCCGATTTTTGTACCACCCGTAAAGCAAATATGATTGAAAGGAAGGTCTAATAATTCATTCGCAACGTCCACGTCTCCAATGACGACAGCCAGCTCCTGCTCATCAAATGTGGCTGCAATGACTTTCTGCAATGTTTCACCAAACGTTGGCGTCAGTTCAGACGGCTTTAAAATCGCACAGTTTCCTGCTGCGATTGCCTCTGCTAATGGGTGAATCAACACCGTAAGCGGTGCATTCCATGTACCTAAAATACATACTACCCCTTTTGGCTCGTACATAATTTGCGCTTTTGTACCTGGCTGACTTTCCACAACATCTGGCTTCATCCACTCTTCTACATTCGCCATAGCATATTCAATGGCGCCGATGACAGCTACCACCTCATTGACTACTTCAAATTGTGGCTTTTGCACATCTTGAATCGTCGCCGCTACAATCTCCTGCATATTGTCTTTTAGTGCCTTCGCAAGTTTTCCGAGCGTCTCTTTACGTGTCGCTGCATTCGTTTTACGTAATTCCCATTGATACGCCTGTTGCTTTTGAAAAATTTCTTGTATGCGTGTTACCGTCGTTTGTTGCATAACAATACCCCTTCCAAATTTGAATTCGCGGCTCCTGTAAGCTCGTCTCCAACATCAACCCTCTATATAAATGTATTACATTAATATGCTAAATATTCAATCAAAAACTATAATTCTCTTATATTAAAAAATTTATTACTGAGATTTACTTCACTCCATCTACGATTAGTCAATATAACTACTATTAAACAAAATTGATTTATTGTTCTTCGCCATTCGAAAATATGTAGACTTAAGTAAACATACATTAACCTCCTTATGTGCATACGTAATACAATAAATGCCATTCTATCCTGTAGAGGAAAGAACAGCATTTATCGAAAATCTTTAAATGTTTAATAGGTGTATTAGCAGCAACAACCTATATTTCTAGCAATAGTAAATGGAGATACTATTGCAAAATCTTCTGTCCATAATTGCTTGATACCCGTGAAAAGCCAGACATTAGGAGAGGTACTTTTTTTGCACCTTAAAACCCTTGCGACTCTAAAGCGGATATTTATGAAATTGAATAACTATAAATTAATGTCGGTAAAGCCTTCACAAGTAAAACGAACATCTGTTGAAATATAATTTTTAACACCTGTTTCGACATTAATTATCCCGCCCGGCTGATGTATGCGAAATTTTTCCTCTTTACCTTTTGATAAATAAATACCTAATGCGAGACTTCCGGATCCACATGCTTGCTCGAAAAATCTAGATCCCGTTTCTTTAACGTAAACAAATGGCCATATCTCATATTCTTTTTCCATTAATCTTCTATAGGGAATAATCCCAATTGCTTTATTTTCAATTTTTTTAGAAACCTCTTCAATAATAAGATTAAAATCATCCTTGGACGGCCAATAATCCGTTAAGAAGTGAGTTATGCCATCTAGTTGCACACAACTACCTGAAATGCTTTTTCCATTAAGATTAAAAACAATATCTTGAATAGAAAGAGGATCTGGCATTTCAGCTTTCGCGTCAAAATGATTAGAAGATTTCGCTTTAACTAAACATGTAAGTGGTGATTCTGCGCCAGAAGTTTCTAACAAGAAATTATTTTTTTCTGTTAGCCCATTGTAGTGACAGTATGCAGCAGCCCCTAAGAGTGCATTTCCGCAAAATTCCCCTCCCGACATTTCTAATCTAATTAGGGATTCCTTATTTTTCGGTGTACCAATAAAGCCTACCTGTTCCGCATTAACATATTCATAGTCCATAATTGTACTGGCGATTTGCGAATAATGAGTAGGATCAACATAGTTAGTTATTAAAACGGTCATATTTTTTGAAGGACTAATCTTTACAAAGTTAAGCTTCATTACAACTAATCTCCTTTTTTATTAAATAGCTATTAGTAAATTTTTTATTTAAATGATGTATCAATCTGCTTAAAATGCTCTAGTAAAAACAATCAGAGGGACTGCCTAGACCTATGGCAAGTCTTGTTAGTTTATGCAAAAGGAAAGTTCACTTTTGAACTGTAGCTGTAATTCCCTATGTGCTGTAGCGTTTTTTTATGAGACTTAGTAAATCCATACATTACCAATTTACTGATTATTAAGAAAATTCTTAGCATAAAATCCCTTTAATTCCAAGATTATAATCAGTATCGATTAATGTTTTGACTAATGTACACCTTATAACTGGTTTAATTAAATTGAGTTTAAAGCACCATTGCAGCAATGAGACCAAAAATAAATAAAGGAATATTATAATGCAAGAAGGTCGGTACACATGTATCCCAAATATGATTGTGTTTTCCATCAGCATTTAACCCTGAAGTCGGTCCAAGCGTACTGTCTGATGCTGGTGAACCTGCATCTCCAAGCGCTCCAGCAGTACCAATTAATGCGGCAGTCGCCAATGGAGAGAAACCTACGGCTGCACAAAGCGGGACGAACAAGGCTGCAAGAATAGGGATTGTGCCGAATGAGGAGCCGATTCCCATCGTGATTAGTAAACCAACTAGAAGTAACATGGTCGCAATAAACATTTTATTATCCCCTAACATCTCTGTTGAGGACTGTACAAGGCTTTCAACAGCGCCTGTTTCTTTCAAAATCGTTGCATATCCTGAAGCGATCAGCATTACAAATGCGATCATCGCCATCATATTAATCCCTTCATTGATAACCTTTTCCCCTTTTTTGAATGGGACTACCGTTAATAAAAACATGAGGACAATACCTGTAAGCGCTCCCAAAACGAGCGAATTACTTACAAGTTGCACAACAAGCGCACAAATAGTTGCAACAATTGTAAACATGTGTCGTGATGTAAATGACAATTCCATCTCTTCAGATGCTGCTATCTCATTTACAACCTCATATTCACTTAAAGACAGTTCCGCGCGTTCACTAACAGGCAGTTCACGATTCTTCCGATAAGAAATAAAAATCGCAACGAATAAACCAACGATCATACCCATTCCCGGTATTAACATCGAAGAAGTAACAGATGTAACAGCGATTTCCATACCGTTTGCTTTCATTTCATCGGCAATAATACCATGGAAAATCAAACCAAAACCTGCAGGAATCATAATATATGGAGCCTTCAATCCAAACGTTAGCGCTGCGGCCACACCTCTACGATCGACTTTCATTTTATCGAACAAGTGGAGTAAAGGCGGGATTAAGATTGGAATAAACGCTATGTGTACAGGAACAATATTTTGGGAGCAACAAGCCACTCCAGCAATTGTCAACAATAAAACTGAACGCTTCCCTTTTAAAACGCTTACAAGTTTTTTTACAAGAAATCCAGTAATTCCTGAATAGCCAATCATAACTGCGAATATTCCAAGCAAAACATAACTTAACGCTGTATTTGCTTGTCCTCCCATTCCGGAGATTAACATACTCATCGTATCAGACAGCGACAACCCTTCCATCAAACCTGCAACACAAGCTGCAAACAAAATTGTCAACATTACATTAACCCGAAGAAGACTCAATACGACCATGACTATTACTGAAACTACTACAGCATTGAACATCCAATCATCCTTTCTTAATTGAAGCGTTTAGTATTTTTTTATTTTATATAAAGAGAACCATGCTGGTATACTGAACATCAACATCCCATTGCGTAGATTCCTAGATAACAGTTCTCATATTTTTTGCAAAACTGTTTAGGTGAAAGAACATTTCCAATCTAACTCTTTTTGTAGTTTTAGTGATTGGATTTCTAGGAGGAGTGTGGCAAGAGGATAAGCTAACAAGTTTATTCTTCGTCATGCCCAAAATTCCCACACCCCTCCTACACTTTGTATTATCTTCTATAATTGTATTGGTCCATTAATCTATCTTTTTAATGATGAGTATTTGATAGATTTTTATCAAACAGGAAAGTACCAACTTTTAACCAATTATTCATTGCTTCAATATCCTTTGAAAACACTCTATCTTCACTAATAAACGGCACGATTTTTCTACCATTTTCTAAAAACCATCTTGTTGCAGAAGCCATTTTTTCTTTACCGCGAATTTCTGCTGCCTGTATTGCACAAATAGCTTCGATTGCTAATACACGACGAGTATTTGTAATTACTTGATATGCATGTCTTGATCCAATCGTTCCCATACTCACGTGATCCTCTTGGTTTGCTGATGACGGAATGGAATCTACACTTGCAGGGTGTGCGAGTGTTTTATTTTCAGATACAAGAGATGCCGCGACATACTGCATGATCATGGCCCCTGATTGTAAACCTGGTTCAGGGCTTAAAAATGGCGGTAAGTCATTTAATTGTGGATTTACTAAACGTTCAATTCTACGCTCAGATATATTTGCTAGCTCCGCTACAGCAATTGCTAAGAAATCCATCGCAAAGGCAATCGGCTGCCCATGGAAGTTACCACCAGATAATACTTTTTCACCATTATCAAAAATTAATGGATTATCAGTAGCTGCATTCATTTCAATTTCTAATTTCTCTTTTACATAATTTAATGTCTGCCATGTTGCTCCGTGTACCTGAGGAATACAGCGAATTGAGTATGCATCTTGTACACGTATTTCCCCTTGTTTTGTTATTAATAAGCTGTCAGAAAGATGTGCGCGAATTCGTTCAGCAACCTCTACTTGCTCTTTATAGCCACGAGCCAACTGAATATCTTCGTCAAATGCATCAATAATTCCACGTAATCCTTCAATCGTTATGGATGCTATTAATTCTGTTTGATACGCTAATTTTTCTGCTTCCAAATATGCAACTACACCCATTGCGGTCATTGCTTGTGTTCCATTAATAAGCGCTAATCCTTCTTTTGCTGTTAATGTGATTGGAAAAATATCTTCTTTCATTAATGCATGAATCGCTGATGTTTTCTCCCCTTTATAAAAAACTTCACCCTCCCCTATTAACACAAGAGCTAAATGTGAAAGGGGTGCTAAATCACCACTTGCACCTAGTGATCCTTGTTGAGGAACAACCGGATGAATACCAGCATTTAATAGCTCAATCAATTTTTCAATAACGACAGGTCTTACACCTGAAAAACCTTTCAGTAATGCATTTGCTCGAAGCAGGATCATCGCACGTGATACAATTTCCGGAAAAGGTTCCCCAACTCCACAAGCATGTGAACGAATTAAATTTAGCTGTAGTGCCTCAACATCTTCTTTGCCAATAAAAACATCACTAAATTTCCCAAATCCTGTCGTAATGCCATAAACAATACGCTCTTCAGCAACGATTTTTTCAACCGCTTTTCTACTTTCTTGAACTTTTTTCATGCTCTCCTCAGTAAAAGTAACTCTTTCTCCATCCAAAAGGACTTTTCGTACCTCATCTAAAGTAAGCTTATTTCCATTTAATGTGACCATCTTATTGTCTCCCTTCCATTTCCTTTAGTTAAGTAAAGTCATAATAGAAAAGGGGGCTATATCAATGAAATCACACAAAAAATGATTTCACGATATAGCCCCCTGTTAACTAAAAAACTATGGGCAAATTATATATGATTAATTCCTAAACCAATTGTTTCATGCTCCGACCCCTTAACCGGTGCACCGATTGTTCCATATAAAGAAACGGCAACCCAATCTCCCTCTTGCTCATTATCATATGGATTCCCACGTAAAACAGCAAAAGATAAGCCAACAGTTCTAAGTACAGATCCTAATTGTACCTGACCTCTTGTTACACCATGTAGTGCTTCAATAATGGCATGGTATAATGCATGAGATTCACGATAAACGTCCGTCTGGATAATCCCGTTTTTCTTAGCTGCTGTTTCAATTGCAGCAACTATTTTTTGAGAGTCCATCGAACCAACTTTTCCTGTGCATCCCTTCCAATTCCCCTGCTCAAGTTTTGCTAATTGTTGAGTTGGATCATCTGAGAATAAAAGAAGAATGGATAATCTACCTATACAACGATTTTTACTCAATGCCATATTAACACTCTTTCTATTTTTTTAGCTTATAAATTCTAATGACTACTAACTAGGTATCGCGTAATTGCTTTCTAAAATGACTACTAACTAGGTATAGTGTAATCGCTTTCTAGAACAGTGTCAATAATATTTTTTGAATAGTAAAACTATTTTGATATATAAAGTTAGAACCTTACTATACTATTAAATATAATAAGAGAAAAACATCTTCTTCAATAATCTTTGGTTGCTAATTCAGAAAAAATAGGCAAAAAACATACCGTTCCTTTTTTGGTTTATCTCATATCCAACAGACAAGAGTGAATTTTAATCCACGTGTATATATGCTTGTAACAGTCGGCGGAGTGCCGAAAAAGTTAAGACCCACTGTTCACCATTTTAGGTGCCTTCACGATTGAAGAAGAACTTCGACAGATTTTTCTACTTCACTGTTATTTATTCAAACATTTTATGGATGAAGCTGCTCGCTTTTAAGGTTTACATACATTTGGCTTTAATTAGTTCAAAAACTTAAAAACTTAAGTTTATAACTGCAATTAGTAGGGAGAAAAGATTCAACTACGGTTTCTTAATGCAAAACTATTTATAAACTCTCTCATTTAATAATTTATTTTATTGCATGTTAAAATCGGGTCATCTATAATACCCCTATAGGTATAAAACAAAACGGAGGTACTCTACATGAAAAAATGGTTATTCGCTATGATGGCTCTTTGTATATTAGCACTTACTGCTTGCAGTAATGAGGAAGGAAGCTATGAAACGATTGCGCTCAATGAAGTCGAAGAAAAGATGAATGAAGGCTATGTTGTACTCGATGTACGTGAACCGAATGAATTTGTAGAAGGACATATTCCATCCGCACAAAATAAACCGTTATCCGCCTTACAGCAAGAAGATTTCAGTGAACTGTCAAAAGAGGAAAAATACATCGTCATTTGCCGTAGTGGCAATCGCTCTCAAACAGCAAGTGACATTTTAGTAGCGGAAGGCTATGATGTGGTTAACGTATCTGAAGGAATGTCTAGCTGGACAGGCGAGATTGAATAAAGCAAAGCATGGGGACTAGAAAGCTTTCACTTTCTGGTCCCCTTCACTTCTTAAGCAATAGCTACTAAAACAGACGGCTCCTTCGTCTTTTTATTTCCGCCTCAGCCATTCTTTCCGTAACATCCCGTAAACAACGTGATCTACATAGTGATTGTATAGCCATTCTGCACTTCGAATCGTTCCTTCCTGCATAAACCCAAGCCGCTCCGGAATGGCACGACTTTTTTTATTTCCTTCTGCTGCGTGAATTTCGACTTTATGCAAATCGTATTCAAATAGGGCAATATCGGTCATCGCTTTAACCGCGCGTGTCATAATACCTCGCCTCTCATATTTTGAACCTAACATATAACCGAGCTGTGCTGTTTTATTTGCGTAGTTAATGACGTTAATACTAACTTTCCCAACCATTTTCCCCTTATAAATAATTGCTGTATCCAACGCTTCGTTCTGGATAAACTTTTGTAAATTCATATCAATCACTTTACGTGTCACACTCATATCAGTAGAAAAATCGAGCCACCCTAGCCACTCTCGCAAATGCTCACGATTTTCTTCTATTAAATCAAACACCTCTTCCGCATCCCGTTGTGTTACAAGCTTTAATGCCACTTCATCATCCACTCGATATGTAAACATGTCCGCTCCCCCTTATGTGAAAATAAAAATTTCCTACTTCCATAGTAAATGATTATTTCTACCATTTTTAGAATATACATTGAATTAAAAATAAGAAAAAGCGTACCACTTTTGCGATACGCCCTCTTCTACCTATAATTTAAACTGACTAACGGCTACACGTAGTTCCACAGCCATATTGTTTAGTTGTTCCGCTTGCTTGCCCATTGCTTCTACAGCGTCTCGTTGTAAGCCTGTCGATTTTGTTACTTCTTGAATATACTCTGTAGAAGCATTGGCTGTTGCGGCCATTTCCTCTATCGATGCGGTTACTTCCTCTGTATTGGCACTCATCTGCTGAGCAGAAGAGCTTAGTTGTTCAATTTCACGTGTAATTCTCTGAACGGAATGGACAATTTCCTCAAATCGAGATTCTAATGAATGAATCGTCACTAATCCTTGTTGAGCATTTTTTTCACCAGACTCCGCTGCTTTAACTGCTTCTGTCGTATATCCTTGTACTTTGCCAATGAGGGCATTAATTTGGGCAGCTGATTGTGCTGTTTGTTCAGATAATTTTCGGACTTCCTCTGCTACGACTGCAAAGCCTTTTCCGGCATCGCCCGCACGAGCTGCTTCGATGGACGCATTCAGTGCAAGCAAGTTCGTTTGATCAGAAATATCCGTAATCATTTCTGAGATTAAGCCAATTTCTTTCGATTCATTTTCTAATTCCCGGATCACTTCAAGCTCAAGTGTAGTCCCTTCTTGAATAGCTGACATTTGTTGAATGGACGCATTTACCGCTTGATGGCCACTATAAATTTGTTCCTCAATTTGTTGTGTATGCTCTGCCACTGTACTCGCTACTTCCGCCACTTGCTGTACACCTAGTGCCATCTGCTCCATCGCATGAGCACCTTCATCCGCCATTGTAGACTGTGCTACGGAACCGCGTTCTACTTCCACAATCGCGTTAGAAATAGCGCTCGTCATTTCTGTTACTTTATTTACTTCACCCATTAACTCACCAGAAGCCTCACTTACACTACTTGCATTGGTATTTACTTTTGCAATCATTTCTTTCATGCTACCAACCATTTTTGACAGCGAGCGAGCCAGTAGCCCCATCTCATCGTTGCGCTTACGATACTTTTTAGGCACTTCACGAGTAAAATCACCTGTTGCTAAATGTCCGCTAATATGGACAAGTTCTTTTACAGGTTTACTAATAGAACGCGATACAAAAATCGCAAAACCAATGGCAATCATTAAAGAAACAAACGTTGAAATGATTAAGCTACGTGTTAAGTCACTTAGTCCCGCCAACATTTCACTACGATCCACTGTAACAGCCATTGTCCAACCGTTATTTAGGTTATGATAGCCAATCAGTCGCTGTTGACCTTCTGCATTTTCAAATTCAAAGAAGCCCTTGTCATTCGAAATGATTTCCTTGATGGCTTTTGCCTCTCCCGCCATCTCTCCTGTTTCCTCAGCCTGTGTCATAAAATTCACTTGATTTTTTACATGCTCTCGGTTGCTATGCCCTTGAATCGTTCCTTCACTATTCACAATAAAGGCATACCCTGTCTCACCGACACGAATTTCATCAACGACATCGGATAACACATAGCCATCGATTCTTGCTAACAAAAGCGCTTTTTCACCTGTTGTCGTATCAATTGGTGTTGCAATCATAATAACGGGCTCATTTGTCACACGGCTAATTAAAATATCTGACATCGCTGTCTCACCTTTGAAAGCATTAATGACATACTCACGGTCAGATAAATCAGCTGTTGTGCCATCTGAATAATAGGAAGTACCATTTTCATCAATAATTCCAAACGCCAAATAGTCTGCTCGCTCTGTTAGTTGAGTATTTAAATAAGCAAACTGTTGTTCAAGATTCATCTCTTTTAAGACATTTTGATCAGCAATGGATTCTACCTCTATAAATAAACGCTTGAATACTTCATCAATATAGTGGGATACATCCTCCGCTTTCGACACTACATTTGTTTCTACTTGTGCTTGCAGGGCAGATGAACTATTAACGTAGCTAGATATACCCAGTGCTATACAAGTAGCAGCTAATAAGAGCACAATCGACGCTGTTAACTTTGTACCAATACTTTTAATCCACATAACATCCTCCCATTTTTATATTTTTACCTTTCCTGTAAAAATAGTATGTATTTAGACTTATCATATACAAATAATAGGAAGGAGTAAATGCCGTTTCTTAAATAGGCTCTCCAAGTAACAGGCTACTGTTCGTATGAAATTATTCCATGTAACTTATAAAGAGCATAATAAAAAAGAATGTCTGAAAAGGCGAAAGCCTCCCAAACATTCTTTTCTACGTATTATCAGTCTCTACTAAAATACTTTGATCTATCAAGAGTTCATCATACACTCATTACCGTGATTTTAGCTCGACGACCACGATTTCTGGCAAGTTGAACAATCGCTGTGTGACGATGCTATTCCCGAGCCCTCTGCTGACGATCATCTTTGTCTCTTCTGCTTCATAAACGCCACTTGTATACGTTGGCAACCAGCCTTGACCTGGTGCTACAAGCCCACCGATAAACGGTAAACGGACTTGACCACCGTGTGCATGTCCGGTAAATGCAATATCTATTACATTCTCAACATATGTTTCGAATTTTTCTGGTCGATGCGACAATAAAATTTTATATGAGTTTGGATTGATTGTCGCCATCGCTTCGTCTAGCATCTGTTGCGGCTCTTTGCCCATTAACGGATCTTCAATGCCGATAATCGTTAAACGCTCCCCGTCGCGTTGTATTTCCAACGATTGATTCGGCAATATTTGTACGCCAAGACGCTCAAGTGCTTCGTAAATTTCTTCTACCTGATTTACGGCTACTTCATGATTGCCTAGTACATAATACACATCCGCAAATGTCACAAATTGCGCCACCGCCTCTAAACTGTTTTGCAAATCATAGCGGCGACTATCGATTAAATCCCCCGTTAAAAAAATGGCATCTGGATTGGTAGCCCGCACTTTTTCTACAAGTTTTTGTTGGTTGTCGCCAAATGTTGCATCGTGTAAGTCGCTGATTTGCGTAATTCGGTAACCATCAAACGCTTTTGGTAGCTTCTCCGATTCAACGACATGCTCCGTTACGACCAATAACTGATTATTGGCATATAAAAACAGCACAAACACAACGACATAACACACTATCTTTACTAATTTTTTCACATCGACCGCTCGATTCTCATTCATTTTAGGGTATATATATACCGCTACTGTTAATGATATGCACATCAGCCGGAACATTCAAGTATAGAAAACGCATACCGAATGATTGTCTTTGTAAGTCCTCGCCGACAACACCATGATAACGTTGATTTGCTACCTGGATAGTAGGTTCAATTTGCATATATTGAATTTCTTTAGCAGTAGCAGCTAACCTGAGGGAAAATGTATCATCCTCTAAATCTATTTCCGGTTGCTGTATATAGCTTGATAAATCAACCCCGTAACGTACATAGGGCGTTTCGTAATATTTCACGGTCACTTCTTTTGCCTCAGAATCTCGATTTCTCTCTATTATGATATCATAAAAATAAGACTGATCCTGGATATCCAGTGTTAATGTATCACCTTGCATTTCATAAACGAGTGTTTCCTTTATATATTGTTCATCTAACTTACTATAAGCCGCTCTATCTAGCTGTTCTCGGAAGGACCATTCGTTTTCTTGCATCACGTTTAACTCTTCCTCCGCTAAAATCACAACATCCTGTTCAGATGTTGTTAACACGATCATCGCAATGATACCCGCTACAATATATGTTCCTAGAAACCAGCCAATTCTTTTAGGCGTCCATATTTTCACTTTCGTTAACAGCTTTCGAACGAGCCATATCGACACACCCGCTATACAGCCAATTGTGATAAATAACATCCAAATACTCGTACTCATCGTCTGCTCACCTCCTGCAGATTACGAATATAAATAGCCACCCCATAAACCACTGCACTAATACTTAAGCACTTAAAAATAAAAGGCCACATACTTGTATTCGTTACGAGCGCTTCTTGCCCGGTAGACGTGTTAGTTGCGATAAATACATACAATCCAATGACAATCAGTACCCCTATACTCGAGATGATCCATTTGTTCATTTGTAAAAAAGAACCAGCAAAGAAACCAGCCGCTGATACGATGACAAGTAAACTAAAAAATAAAAAAACTGTTTCTACTTCAACAACACGACCAATTAAAAATTGTGCGTCTGAATTTCTCAGACGATGTATTAAAGCAAATATATAAAACGAACTTAACGCTGTCCATGTAGCGATAAAACAAAGGACTAATTGGGTAATAACCGTTGAAATGGATGCAGTCAACCGTGTTGTGACAATACTAAGATTTTCTTGTGTCATCTGCTTACTTGCAAGCATTGTACTAATAATAAATAATGTAAGCATCGAAAACATAAGTATACCATCCAAACTATAACCTAGGATTGTTATGCTTAAATGAGCAGAACCTAAACTTGAATAAGTTGTTCCATTAGAAAAAATAAGCGATGAGATGATTTGTATAGCAATGATTGTCATAAAAGCGGAACTATAGGAAGAAAGCTTCCATCTGACTTGATCCTTAATATTTTGCGTGATTGATACACTATTTAAAGACACGGTCGATGCCCTCCTTCTTCTCGCTCGTTATGAATTGGCATACTTCACTCGCTGACACATTCAATACAAATACACCTTTTGCTTGTAATGCTTCCACATTGAGCTGTGCTGCTGGCACTACCACCTCATAAAATGGTGCTTCATCATATACATGCAGTACTTCTAAGTGTTCGATTAACGGTGCAATTTGCGCTTGATCTCCTCGTAGCCTAACAGCGAATGTCTGGATTTCATCTAGTGGTGCATGTAGCTCTACTACTCCTCGGTGGATACATAAAATTTCTTCTATTAAATGCTCCATTTCGGATAAATAATGGCTCGAAATGATGATTAGTCTCGGATAAGCAATATATTCCTTTAAGATGGCTCGATAAAAATCTGTACGAATCGCTTCATCCATACCGTTCATCGGTTCATCTAGTAGCGTAATTTTAGAACGACTGGCTAGCCCATATACTAAGTTAAAGGTAGCCCGTTGCCCCGTCGATAATTGCTCATGATAGGCTTGAAGTGGGATATTTGCATAAGCAAGCAATTTTTCTGCTAAGTCTTGCTGCCATTTTGGATAAAATGTTGCGCCCTGCTTTAAAATATCTGCTAGTGTAAACGGCGAAGGGAATGTTAGAGACTCTTCTATTAACACTGTATTTGATGCAACGTGTAAGCTATTAAAAGGATTGTCACCTAATACCGTAAGTTTGCCTGCAGTTGGTTTTAAATGACCGGCAATTAAACGAAGCAATGTCGATTTCCCTGTACCATTTCGACCAATTAACGCCATAATTTTCGGTTCAGCTATTTGAAGAGAAATATTACTTAACACCGTACTCCTACGAAATTTCTTTTGAAGTTGTTCACAACAAATCATACCGCTCACCCCTTTTGCTGTACTTTTTGAATGAGGTCCATTAGCTCTTCGTCTGAAACAGCTAGCCTTCTTGCCTCCTGCACAAGCTCTTCCACAAGCTGTGTTAATGTATGTGTTCTCCTCATCGCTAAAATTTTGTCTTTCGCATTTTCCACTACAAACATGCCAAGTCCCCTTTTCTTGTACAAGATGTCTTTCTCAAGCAAAATTGTTAATCCTTTACCCGCTGTCGCTGGATTAATATTGAACATTTCTGCTAGTTGGTATTGTGAATAGACTTTGCCATCTGCTACGAGCCGATTAGCTAGTATTTCATTTTCAAGCCATTCCGCAATTTGGATATAAATCGGCGTTTGGCTATTCGAATTCAGAATCAAAGAGCCCCCTCCTTCCATGCAAATTAGTACATTAGTGTTGTAATGCACTATATATTATACAGCAATATTTGTCAATTCACCTGATTGTGTGGATAACTTTTCGCAAATTCCCTAAAACTTATCCACATTCTGTACTTCTCCACAATGTTATCCTCAAATTTCGTGACTATCCACAATGCTTGCCCTAAACCGCTCGTTATACGGTAAAAACTTATCCACAAAAAAGAGCGTGTCCGAGAAGGTATTCTGGGACACTCCCTTTCGACCACCGCAGGAGCAATCATTTTTAATCGATCATTATTTAACGCGTAAAGGAGGTGTTCTGAAAGTAAAAACTTTCTGAACACCTCCTTCGATTACATATCTGAACGCTTTTCTCGTTCCATTGCTAAGTCTTCTTCTATTGCTTTACACTCTTCGCTTGCATCCTGTCCAAATAATACTGGCTTTAACGCATCATCGCCTGAGCCTTCTGCTAGCGGTACGCGCGAACGATACGCTGCACGACAAACAAGATGACCTGCGACGGGAGCTGTAATAAAGGTAAACACAATCCCTAAAATTAACCGAATACTGACAAATCCATCATGACTCCAAAAATAAATAAACGCTCCGACTAAGCAACATAAAACAGAAAGTGTCGCGCTTTTTGTGGCCGCATGAGAGCGAGTATACACATCTGGTAACCTCAGCATCCCTAACGCACTAATAACACTCACAATGGCCCCTAAAAGCATTAATAGTACCGCAACCCATTCAATCGCCTGATTTTCGTTCAACGATAACGCCCCTTTCAATATACTTAGAGAACGCAATCGTACCGATAAACGCCAAAATCCCTAATATTAAAATCGCCTCTAAAAATGCCTTTGTATTCAACACAATCGATACAATGGCAATGGCCGAAATCAAGTTCACGCCAATCGTATCCAGTGCAATCGCTCTATCTGGCATGGATGGCCCCTTCACAACACGATATAACAATAGGGCAATGGCTACCATAAATAGCGCCAGTGACAGTAGCATCACTTTCTCAATCATTGCGTGTCACCTCCAAAATCGCTCGTTCAAACTTGCCAATTGAACGTACAATTGAATCCTGGGCTTCTTCTAAATCCATTGCGTGAATATAAAACAGATCGCCCTCTTCCGATACTTCCATTACGACGGAACCCGGTGTTAATGTGAGCAGTAACGCCAATGTTGTCACTTGCCAATCACCCTTAAGCTGTGTTTTGTATGTGAAAATACCAGGCGTAATCGTTAACTTCGGTGAAAGTACCCAGCGCAGCACAGACATACTAGATAAAACGAGCTCTTGAATAAAAAGGAGGATAAGCTTCAGGATTTTTGCTACTCGGCGCAAATAAAAACGTGTCCCAAAGAAACGATGCATCGCATATAAAATGACGACCCCAACTAAAAAGCCAGCAACAAAATTGGAGAAATTGGCATTTGGATCATCTTTTAATAAAAACCATAATGCCGCAATAAATAAATTTAATATAAATTGTCCTAACATCCACTTCTCCTCCTTTACTCCATATTCCCTAAAACCGCTTCAATATAAATGGATGGGTTCGCTAATGTTTTCGCTGCATTTTCCACATACGGCACCACACCTTCTGCCGCTATCCCGATACTCACAATACAAACAGCAAGCAATATAAATGATGTCATAGCCAGTTTAGGCAGTGGCTTTTGATGATCTTCACTAATCGTTGTTTCCCCAAAGAAGGAAGCTAAAAAAATACGCAATAATGAATAGAGTACGATAACACTAGAAGCAAAACCAATTGCTAATAACACATAATTTTGTCCTTCAATAGCACCTTGTCCAATGAGCACTTTCCCAATAAATCCGCTCAAAGGTGGAATACCCGTTAACGCGCACATCACAACAAAGTAAATCCACCCAAATAACGGGTAGTTACGAATAAGGCCGCTCATATTTTTTACAATGCTTTCACCGGTTAAATAAATCATTGTCCCAATGAGTAAAAACAGCAACGCTTTTGCTAACATATCGTGAATTAAATAATAAATCGCACCGGCAAATCCTGTTTCCGTTCCTGATGCAAGCCCAATCAAAATAAACCCTACACCGATGAGTACATTATACGTCGCAATCGTCCGCACATCTTTTCCTGCTAGTGCCCCCATACAGCCTGCTATGATTGTCGCACCTGCCATGATCCCGATGAGTACATGCGTCACGTCTTGATTGAATGGGAACATGAGCGTAAACGTACGGAACAATGCATAGATTCCTACTTTTGTTAAAAGGGCGGCAAACAACGCTTGCACAACTGTTGGCGGCACACTATAGGAACCAGGTAACCAAAAGAATAGAAGCAACCCTGCTTTTAGTGCAAAAACAATTAAAAATAAAATGGCTACTGTCGTTAAAATCGGCTCTTGCCCTACTTCGGCTACTCGCTGTGCAATATGCGCCATATTGAGTGTTTTTAAGGTGCCATATAAAAATGCGAGTGCTACTAAAAACAGCCAAGAAGCGATGACATTAATTAGCACATATTTTAACGATTCACGTAGCTGAAACTTCTCTCCGCCCAGCGCTACTAATACGTAAGAAGCAAGTAGCATTACTTCAAAACACACAAATAAATTGAATATATCCCCAGTTAAAAATGAACCGTTTACCCCCGCAATGAGAAACAGCACAAAGGGATAGAAAAACATCCGCTCATGGCGCTCACCAATTGTCGCAAATGCATAAAGTAAGCAAATCGCTGTAACAAGGCTTGCCGTTAGTACAAGTAGCAATGCAAATGAATCCGCCACAAATAAAATCCCATACGGCGGTAGCCATCCACTAAAATCAAGCTTCATAATGCCTCGCGTTTGTACTACATGCAACATCAGCACTGACATACTACTAACAAACACCATCGTGGTTAGACTAATAATGCGTTGTAGCCTTACATAATCTCGTAAAAACACAAGTATAATAGCGGTTATGATCGGTACAATCATCGGTAAGACAATCATATTATTCATCAGAAGATCCCCCTAACTTACGGAAATCGTCTGTTCCATTTGTGTTATACATACGGTACGCGAGCACTAATACGAAAGCTGTTACAGCAAAGCTAATGACAATCGCGGTTAAAATAAGCGCCTGTGGTAAAGCATCTGTGTAAGGCCCATCTGACTGGCTCAGGAGCGGTACATCTCCTCTTTTTAATCCCCCTACGGTCAAAATGAGTAGATGCACTGCATGGGAAAGGATAGCCGTACCTAAAATGACACGAATAATTGTACGAGAGAGGACTAAATAAGTCGCTACGGCCACTAAAATACCAATCAGTATCATCATTAAAGACTCCATATTATTCATCCTCACTTATACTTAAAATAATTGTCACTAATGTCCCAATCACCGTTAACGCAACACCTGCTTCAAAAATCATGACGGTGGATACATGCGTTTTGCCAAGGAGCGGGAGGTCGAAGTACTGATCTGTTTGTGTTAAAAAAGGCGCATCAAAAAAGAGCGACCCGATTGCTGTTCCTGTTGCTAGGAAAACACCGAGTGCAGCGACCTTTTTAAAATCGAACGGCATGCCTTTATGTACGGTTTCAATATCAAATGTGATATATAAAAGCACAATCCCTGAGCCTAATACAAGCCCGCCAATAAAGCCTCCGCCTGGCGCATTATGCCCAGCAAAGAAGAGATAGACACCGAGCGTTAAAACAATAAATACAACACCTTTTACAACCGTTCGTAAAATAACATCATTAATTTTCAACGTCTGTGTCCCCTTTCTTTGCCTTTAATTTAATAATGGTATAAATACCAAGACCAGCAATAAATAACACAACAACCTCTAGCATCGTATCGAATGCCCGGAAGTCCCCTAAAATGGTATTAACAATGTTTTTTCCGCCTGCTAATTCATAGGCATTTTCAAAGTATATTGAAATGGCTGAAAACTTTTCATAATGCATCACCGCAAGACCGATGAACGTGACCGTTGCCCCAACGCAAATAGATACAATGGCTTTTGACAATACGACTTTTCGTGGTGCTTTTTCCGGTCGTAAATCCGGTAAAAACTTAAAACTAATGAGGAATAAAGCGGTCGTTACAGATTCTACGACTAACTGTGTTAACGCTAAGTCGGGTGCTCGGAAGACGACGAAGAAAAATGCCACAGCGTATCCTAGTACACCGTTTAGTAAAACCGTTGTAATGCGCCCTTTCGCAAACAAGATCATGACTGCCGCAAATATCATGATAAATACCAAAATCAATTCGTAATAGTCAACCGGTGAATCTTGTGCCGGGTCCCAACTAAATGCATCTGATAATAAGAAATAGCCCGCAACAACGGCAACAAAGAAAATATAAATATACATAAAGTAATACGTTAAATGACCATTCATATAACGACGCGTCATGCTCCCTGAAACCGATTCACTCGTCCCAATCACACGTTCATATATAGCATTCAACGTATAATTTTCCGGAAACACACGATACATTGGTCGCCATTTTTTTAATGTCACATACAACACAATACCGGCAATGACGACACCGATCGTCATGAATAATTCCGGTTTCATGCCATGCCAAGCATGAATATGTGGCGTTAACTGTTCAGCGGATGGAAACGTCGGGTAAATACTTGCCATCGCTGGTTGTAAAATATAGTGTCCCAGTATATTAGGAAATAGGAATATACCTATAACAAAGCCAACCAATATAAATGGTGAAATGAGCATACCGACTGGTGCCTCATGGGGTGGCTTTTCCAAACGCTCTGGCTGTAGTTTTCCAAAAAATGTGCGTACAACGATAATCGTGCAGTAGACAAATGTAAATACACTGGCAATCCATGCCACAATCGGGAATAAGAGCCCGAACGTTTCTAGAGAAAAAATATTGACCTGTGCAATATTTAACGTCGCAACGAAAAACATTTCCTTGCTTAAAAAACCGTTGAACGGTGGAAGGCCTGCCATTGAAAAACTACCAATCACCGCAATGGTAAAGGTCAATGGCATTAATGCCATCAATCCACCTAAACGGCGAATATCACGTGTCCCGACTTCATGGTCGACAATACCGACCATCATAAATAGCGCACCCTTAAATGTTGAATGATTCACTAAGTGGAATAACGCTGCAAAGACTGCTTGCGTATAAATAACAGACTCTGTAGAATAACCGAGGTTTAATGCCGCGGAACCAAGACCAAATAAACACATAATTAGTCCGAGTTGACTAACCGTTGAAAATGCAAGTAATGCTTTTAAGTCAAATTGTTTGACTGCATTGAAGGAGCCCCAGAAAAGCGTTATAATGCCTGCTAAACTGACCGTCCAGAACCATACTTCATGTCCACCAAAAATAGGTGTTGTGCGCGCTACGATATAAATACCCGCTTTGACCATTGTAGCGGAGTGCAGATAAGCTGATACAGGTGTAGGGGCTTCCATCGCATCTGGTAGCCAAATATGAAATGGAAATTGTGCGGACTTTGTAAAAGCACCTAGTAAGACGAGTAACATCGCAGGAATAAATAACGTATGCACCTGTAATAGTTCAACATTCGCAATCATTTCTCGAACACTAAACGTGCCTGCAATGGCATATAGCATTAAAAAACCAACAAGCATCGCAACACCACCGATCACCGTGATCGTCATCGCCTTACGTGCACCTGCACGAGAAGCTTTACGATGATGCCAAAATGCGATTAACAAAAACGAAGAGACACTTGTTAACTCCCAAAATGCATACAGTACGATTAAATTATCCGATAAAACAACGCCTAACATCGCTCCCATAAAGAGCAACAAGTAGCAATAAAAATGATGTAACGATTCTTTTTTGGATAGATAAAAAATTGAATATAAAATGACTAAACTCCCGACACCTGTAATCAGCAAGCCAAATATCATGCTTAAACCATCTAAGTATGTCGCAAAGTTTATATGGAACGAGGGGATCCACTCTAGTGTATAGGTGTAGACATTCCCCTTCGCAATATGAGGGATATATGTAGCTAATAATCCAAATAAAAGCACTGGTACCGCTAGCACGAACCAGCCAATATGCAGTTTTGTAAATCGCCTATAGATAAGCGGGATACAAGCTGCAACAAGAAATGGAAGCATAATGGCCAAAATAATTGTCACAAACTAAAACCTCCTAAAACAGCTTAAAATATGAATTTTTAAAGAAAAAAATGGAAATTCCGAACAAGCTTGACTAACGATATAACTCACTTCATAATAAGGTGTCATATAGATGAAGCAAAACAATTTCGTACGTAACATTTGGTTATTTATCAAAAATCATAAAAACATTACATACTGTTAATAAGCCATACAAAATATAGTATACAATATAAATGTGCTCGTTGCACTGCAATCGTTCTAATTAAAACGGAAATTTGCTATTTCTATCACATTCTTGCTCATATGAATAAACAGATAGATTTTATTATTTTAAAAGAGGTGCAGACTAAGATGAAGCATTTGAAAGGTCGAATGGATGAAAGTATTTTAGTGTGTGTGTACTACGGATTGAACGGGGAACGTCTTATTCGTAGAGGACATAAACTAGCAACATTGCTCGACTGTCCATTATATGTATTAACGGTAGATCCAAAACCACTTGATGCATTCGATGCTGAAAAATCTGGCTACATTGAACGTTGGAAACAACTTGCAGAAGAGCTTCAAGTAGAAAAGTTTATTCTGTTAGATAATGAAAAACGACCGATCCAAAAAGTCATTAATGAAGTAGCACGCAACTATGACGTTACACAAATTATTGTTGGACAAAGCGCGCAAAGTCGTTGGGAAGAAATCACAAAAGGTTCATTCTTAAATGTCTTATTAAAAGAGGTGCCATTTGTTGATTTTCACATCGTTGCCATTAAGCGACCAACAGAAGATGATTCCTATGATATTTATGAAAAAGGCGTTCGCGCTTATTTAATAGAATCGGAAGAGGATTTTAAAATCGCATTTACATGCCCAAAATTTGCGGCGATTGAAGGGATTTTCTTTAAAGAAATCGGCACAGATTTTGATAATGGGATTTTCAAATTTACTTATGCCAATAAGATGAATGAATTAACTATTACAGAAGGGATTGTCGTAAATCCACAAAAAATCCCAGTCGGTGCTAAACCATCATCTAACCCTAAAGTATAGCTGTTTCCTTATGGAGACAGCTTTTTTTAATAGATGGCTCCCCTAAAAATAAAAGGGGACTTAAGTATATACTTAAGCCCCAGTTCATCATGGCGAGTATTCAATTATCCTCTCGCTACCGTATCTTTCGGTAGCGCAAACGCCACTAGCATTAAAATAGGTAACAATGAAATTACACTCATCGTTGTTTCAATCCCGATTTTATCTATTAACCTACCAATGGCGACCGAACCAATGGCCCCCATGCCAAATGCAAGCCCTAACGTTAAGCCTGCCATTGTACCAATTTTAGATGGTACTAGCTCCTGTGCGTAAATAACCGTCACAGAAAAGCTAATCATTAGCAGCGAACCGATAACAATTAATAACACGACAACTAGCCAAAGCGGCACATACGGTAAAGCTAAGCATAGTGGGATTGGTGCCACAACGGACAACAAAATCACATTTTTACGACCAATTCGATCTGATAAGGATCCACCAAAAAACGTACCGACTACGCCAAAAGCCATAAATAGGAAAATGAGCATTTGTCCTGTTTCAATCGGTAAATGATAGTGACCCTTCAAATAAAACACATAAAAATTTGTAATATTTGTTGTATAAAATGAACGGGCAAACGTGATAACTAATAGCAAGCTAAGTGCCATCCCTACTTGCTTTTTTGTTAATGGCGGTAGTGACGAAACGAGCATCTTTTTGACCTTTGAAAGCTTCTCTTCTTCTAATTGCTTCCGATACCAAATAGCAATTTTAGTTAGCATAAAAATACCAATGGCCGTGAAAACAAGCACAACCGATGCCCCATACATGCCAAATGGCAAAATTAAAAAAGCACTAATTAACGGCGCAAGCGCTTGTCCAGAATTCCCACCCACTTGATAGATAGACTGAGCGAGACCTCGTTTATTCCCTGCAGACATAAAAGATACACGGGAGCCTTCTGGATGAAAGACAGCTGAACCGAGTCCTAAAAATAAGACTGCTATTAAAATCATCTGGTAGTTAGGCGCAAAAACGAGCAATGCAATACCGATGAAAGAGCTTACCATTCCTAGCGGCAACGCAAATGGTAACGGCTTTTTATCTGTTATTGCTCCTACGACAGGCTGTAATACAGAGGCAAACATATTTAATACAAATGAAATGAATCCAAGTTGCGTATAAGTTAACCCCATGTCCCGTTCTAATAACGGAAACATCGCAGGAATAACCGATTGCATCGTATCATTGATTAAATGACAAACACCAATGGCAATCATCATCGGGTACACAGGATTATTCAATTTGGTCATAGGTATAGCAGTCGTCATTTTTTTCACACTTTCTATATATAAAATATCCGTATAGTTTGCCTTTTTTCGCTCATCCTACGCTTTAAGGAGTGAGAATTATGGAAATAAACTTTGTTGAAATGTTGCTACGAACAACAGGCGCATTTTTCGCAATATTATTTTTAGCTCGTATTATCGGAAAAAAACAGCTCAGTCAATTAACTTTTTTCCATTATATAACTGGTATTACATTTGGCTCAATCGCAAGTGAAATTGCCGCACAAGCTGAAACACCTTTTTGGGACGGTCTAATCTCCCTTATTTGGTGGGGTATATTAACCCTACTTATTAGTTACTTATCCCTTAAATCATTCAAATTACGTAAACTTTTTGATGATAAACCAACAATTATTATTCAAAACGGTACCATTCTTCCTGATAATCTCAAAAAAGCCCGACTCAGTATTGATGAGCTCTTAATGCTGCTACGAGAACAAAGTATATTTTCAGCAGCAGAAGTTGATTATGCTGTCTTTGAGACAAATGGTGAGCTGAGCATTATGAAAAAAGTAGCCGTATCCAATGCCACAAAGCAAGATGTCAAAGCTAATACAGCCCCTGCACAATATATCCCAATGGAAGTCATTTGTGACGGAAAAATTATATTCAAAAATTTAATGGAACTAAATTTAACCGAAGATTGGCTCATGAAAAAGTTAAAAAAGAAAAATATTACGAGCGCAGAAGATGTTTTTTTAGCCCAAGTATTAGAAGATGGTTCCCTTTATGTAAGTAAAAAACAAAACGCACCTCTTAATCTACCTTCATAATATCGAGAGGCGTCACAATCCCAATTAATTTTTGTTGTGGCTTTCCGTGCTCTGTTATAAGCAGTGCTTCAAAACGGCGACCACGTTCTACCCCTTGCTTAAAAATTTCTTCTGCTTCATAAATCGTTATGTACCTACTTATGAATTTATAGTTTACTTGATTTTTTTCATGGTGCAAAATATCTTGCAGGATGGGTGTTTTTTTCGGTAGACATGCCCCTACCATGGAGGTGGCTAGCCAGTTTGTGATACCTACTGTTGTAATAAGACCTTGGAACACGTTTCCTTCATATACCGGAAATTGTGTATACCTACGTTTGCGAATGGCCTTTAATGTATGTTGCAAAGAATCTGTCGTTTGAAACGACATGACATGTTTTCTAAACATTTGGTCGACAAGCTTTGGACGAGCAAGAACTTCATCAATATGTTCAATTCTTTCTACCACTTGATTATGCGGCTCTGCAATCACGTATTCTGGTGATGTACGATGGTGAACAATAGCATTTCGTAAATCCGCATAGGAACGTAAATCATCCTCATATTTTCGGATAAGTGGACTTTTCTTCTTCGCCTGATCCACTAACCGATAAAACGGCATAAAGTCTTTTGCCCCTATAATATTACGCATTGTATGATCAATCCGATTGAATGCTGTTAAAAAACGATCTGAATTTTTGACCGTCATCACTACTCATCTCCCTTCTCTAAAGTCATTAGTAGCCTGTACCTAACATTATTATATTCCTAATTTTCTCACATTTAAATATCAATTAAGTCTCAGCGTACTTACGTCAAGGGGGATTCCCTTCATTCAATAGTGGCAGCGCTTATTAATAGTAACGTGTAAAATTTATTTACTTTAGCTACACCTTTAAAGCGACCAACATATTTGATCGTAATTAACTAAAATACACATATCTCCAGTCTTCTTTAGACCAGGGATATGTGTATTTTACTTTTGATGCGATATACTTCAACTGCACTTAAAAAGGACTAGCAATCCAGTCATTTAAATCTAAGTATTATTACATAATCCCATCTGATGGCTTAATATTCTCAATGCTAGTCAAATTTCTACAGCGATGAAAAGGAGAGAGCTTTTATGAAATGCAATATATTTTGGCTTCTTCTACGCGTTAATAATTGGAATAAAAATTATTTTATCATCTCAATTAATGAACCTACTACCTCCGATGGATCCTTCTCTCCTTGAGGGTTTGCTTCTGATATGACATTTTGGGGGTCAAACAAATGAACTTCAATTCCATTGTCTTTCTCTTCTTCGGCAATGGTTTTCATGAGCGATTCAACGCCTGCTTTGCTGGCTGAATAAGCACTAAATCCGTTCATATAAAAATGGGCCATAGCAGAGGTAACGGAAATTATTTTTCCATTTCCATTCTGACGCAAGGCAGGTAGAAATGCTTTTGTCACTAAAAATTGGCTTGTTAAGTTTTTATCAATAACTTGTTTCCATTGTTCTAACGTTAAATCATCAACCCGCCCCATAGCCGGAACGCCCCCGACATTGTTCACCAGCACATCTAAATTCCCTCCCGTTAGTTCCAGCAGTCTGTTTCGAAGCTCGTTGACACTTTCTTCGTCTGTTACATCGGCTGGAATAACAATGACTTTAGCTTCCCCCACTTCCTTTTCGACTTCTCGTAGTTTGTCCTCACGTCTACCGTTTAAAACAACGGTAAATCCTTCATTTATTAAGGCTTTTGCAATTGCTCGACCTAGACCTGTTCCAGCACCCGTGACGAGTGCTACTTGATTAGCTAATTGTGTCATATTCAACATCCCCTTTATTAAAAATTGTAAAAATTGCCTTATAATGATATTTTAAAATGAAGAGAAAAAGAATGTAAGTATGCACATTTTTGTGACCTAGTATCAAAAAGAGTACTGAAAGGAGATGAACAATTTGAAGAAAGATATGGATCCTCATCAATGCGAGGTCGTAACTGCCCTTAGTACATTTGTTGGTAAATGGAAGCCCCTTATTCTGCTACATTTATTTGTAGAAGGAACGCTTCGATTTAATGAATTAAGAAGACGAATACCTGATATTAAACAACGAATGTTGACACTTCATCTCCGTGAGCTTGAGGAACAAGATTTAATAAAACGTGTTGTATACGCACAAGTCCCGCCCAAAGTCGAATATTCACTTACTGAATACGGTAGAACACTCGGTCCCCTGATGCAGGCTTTACATGAATGGGGAGAAAATCACATTAAACACCTTGAAAATAAGAAAAGTCCACCGTTCACTAAAATGTAAACTTGCACCCAGTGATGTATCGTTATTAACAAAAGGTGTCATGTGATTGATTTAACGAATTGAAATTACACATGATACAACTAAAGATACTCTCCAGCATAATGCTGAATTCAAGATATTACCTCATCATTGAACTTCTATCATAAGGCAAGCGAAAAAGGTGCTTATATTCCGTAAGCACCTCAAATTCATTTATTATATTTTTGTTGTGGCAGCATTCTTTTTCACAAATACGATTCCGATAACCATGGCCATCACCATTAATGCAAATGTGAGTATGAGTGTCATTGTATAATGCTCACTTGTACTGCCACTAATAAACTGTACACCATATGTGGCAAGCTTCCACGGTGTCACGCTCCAAAAACTACCGATGAGTGAATCAATTATTAATCCAATCGGTAATAACACAATTGCCATTGTGATTGCCATCGCTGTTTTAAACATGGCGCTTAACGCCATCGTGACCGCTGCTATAAACAAAATCCACACACAGTATGTGAGTACCATTTTTATAAATGCACCTATTTCCACTGGACCATATAAAATGGCTGTATAGTACATACTCCCTGCATAACCGGCAATAGCACTCATGATGCCCAGTAAACTAGCGACTGCCCACTTACTTATAAAAAATGTTGCAAAGGATATCGGTCTTACATAGAGTAGTGTCGCTGTACCATTTTGTCGTTCCCGACTAATCGCACCTGCAAATGTGACGACAAGAACAATTAACCCAATAGATTGAAACTGACCAGTAGAAGCATATAAAAGATCAATCGGTAAATAATTAGGCAATGTAATCGAAAAGCCTTCTGGTACATTACCGACTGTATTCAAAATATCTTCCATGAAATAATTCATGAGTGGATCACTTATCCCTAAAACAATAAATAGTAAGGGCATCCATAAAAATTTAAATCCACGCCATGCTTCACGGCATTCCTTGCTAAATAATGTAATAAAATTACTCATTGTCCCGCCACCTTCATAAAAATGTCTTCCAGTGTTACGGTTACACGCTTCACTTGTTTCACATGAAACGGTGATGCTACTAATTGTGCCATTAATTGCTGCATTGTTGGACGTTCTTCTATGATTTCAACATACACACAATTGTTCACGGGTGTGGCAGCAAATTCAGATTGGGAAGAAAATTGCAGAGCCTCCGCTTCTGTTTCAAATTCAACTTTGTAACGTGCCACATCAAATTGCTCTCGGATGTCTGCTAGCGAGCCTTGCTCAACAATAATACCTTTTCGTAGAAATAGCAGCTGGTCGGTCATTTCCTCCGCATCATTTAAAATATGCGTAGAATATAATAGCGTCGTTTGCTGTTGCAACTCTTTTAATAAATTCATCATCTCACGGCGACCGACTGGATCGAGCGCTGATACTGGTTCATCAAGTAATAATAACTTAGGCTTATGGACAATGGCCTGTGCTATTCCAAGTCGTTGTTTCATACCACCTGAAAATGTCGATGTTTTTTGACGCATTGCCTCTTCAAGTCCAACAAAGGATAGTACCTTTTGTGCTTCTTTTTTTACCTCTCGACCTGACATACCGCTCAATTTAGCCACCATCTCTGTAAATTCAAGTGCTGTTAACCACGGGAAAAACTGTGGGTACTGTGGAAGAAAGCCAATTTCTTTTCGAATATCTTTTACACCTTCCATTTCAACCGTACCACTTGTTGGTGCCAGTAACCCTGTTAACATGGATAAAATCGTTGTTTTCCCTGCCCCATTCGGACCAATTAATGCTGTCGATGTGTTTTGTTCAAGCTTGAATGATACATTGGATACAGCGGTTTGTGTACCAAATGTTTTGGTTAAATCACGTACCGTAATCATGACGTTTTTCTCCCGAAGATAAAGTAAACGATTGGACCGATTGTATTAATGAATACCACCACTAACACCCATACCCATTTTGGACCATTCGTAGCATGAATACGTGCTAAGTCAATTAATGCCACGATGGCTAATATCACTTGGATTACAATTAACGGTGCAATAAGTCCCCAATTAATATTTGCTAATTCCTCTAACATTCATTTTCCTCCTCTATTTTTAAATGGTGTTTCAAATTCGCTATTATCGCCTTATATTTTGGATCATCGTATAACGGTGCAAACACAGGTTGCTGCGTTAAACTATTGACTAAATCCTTTTTAATGGAAAGATCATCACGCGGTGCTTGCCCGCCTAGCTGTATATGTTCTTCCATCCAGTCGGATAGTAAGTAAAAATAAGCATCTCCTTGAAGTTGAATTGGAAATTTTAATTGATAACAAATACGACAATACGCTTCAATCATTTCAAGTGCACGTTCTAAACGATTTTGCATCACATAGCCCGCTGCTGCTTTTAAATAAAAAACAAGCGGGGCATTTACATTTAAATGTTCCACGTGAAAAATTTGGATAAAACTTTCCGTGCGGTGTACAGTTTCATCAAAGTTCTCTACATGCCCTACTTCCAACATTAAATTTTCTGTTGCACATGAAATCATATGCATGACATGTTGATACATACTGACTTGCAACGTTTCTTTTGCTTTCGCTGTATCCCCAAGCATCGTGTGTGCCATGGCAATGAGTTGTTCCGTACCAAATTGAATGGGCACATCCTTCCCTAAAATGTGAAGGACTTCTTGTGCTTGCCCCTGCATGAGCATAGCAGATGCTTCAATCATCACGGCTTCATTCACTAACTGATAGTCTTCACTCAATTCCTTTACCCTTCCGCAAAGCTCCTGCACCCTTGTTAAAATCGTATTCGGCTGTGTTGCTTGTGTATGATAATTCAAGTAAAGCTGGGCCATCTTTAAGACGAATGGAAAACAAGCGTAGTACTCTGTTAGTAACTGCTCCATTTCTTCTTGCACGGTTTCAAATGACTGCTGACTAAATTGGTTAGCAAGTTCACGATACATCATCGTAATCCGTTTTTTCGTCAACTGTGGCTCATATCCAAGTAATGTATCGATCGACACATTGAAATATGTCGCCAGCTTCGGTAATAACGTAATATCAGGATAGCTCAGTCCCTTTTCCCATTTGGAAACTGCCGCTCTCGATACACCTACATACTCGGCAATTTGTTCTTGTGTCACCCTAAGTTCCTTACGCCTTGTCGAAAATACAGATGAAAATTGAAAGTGTTTCATATGATCAGCTCCTCTTACTAGTACTATATCCAAAAATATACGAGGAAAATAGCGATTGATTGTTTACTTTATTAGCATTTGTCAACTAATGGTTTACTTTTGACATGTAAGTTAGGATGAATATAAAAAAGCAATGACGTGTGCTCTCATACGTTCATTGCTCCTGTAAGTTAAAATTTATTGTGTTGTATAGCCACCATCGAGTACAAGCGATTGCCCTGTCATTCCTCTTGCCTCGTCGCTCGCTAAAAATTTAGCGACAGCAGCGACTTCTTCTACATCCAGTAATCTTTTCTGAGGAATTAATGGATATAATACTTCCTCTAATACTTGTTCAGCTGTAATATTTCTTGTTTGTGCTAATTCCTCAAATTGACCACGTACTAACGGTGTATCTACATACCCTGGACAAATGGCATTCGCTGTAATATTATAATGCGCTACTTCTAACGCTGTTACTTTCGTTAAACCGATAACCCCATGCTTAGCTGAATTATACGCTGACTTCCCCGCAAATCCAATCAAACCATTAATTGAGGCAATATTAATAATTCTTCCGAAATTGCGCTTCTTCATATAAGGTAGGGCGTGCTTAATCGTTAAAAATGGTCCAACCAGCATAATTTTAATCATTTGTTCAAACTTCTCAGCAGGGAAATCTTCAATGAACGCTACATGTTGTAATCCTGCATTGTTAATTAAAATATCAAGTGCTCCAAATTGCTCAACTGTATAAGAAATGGCTTGTTTTACCTCTTCTTCTTTCGAAACATCGCATACGACCCCTTTTACATTTCCAGAAAACGTTTTGACAGCATGATCTAACTGCTCCGCATCTATATCCGAAAGCATCACCTGTGCTCCAGCCTCTAAAAAAGAGGTTGCCATCTGATAACCAATGCCCCCTGCACCACCTGTAATGAATACAACCTTATCCCTCACCTATTTCCCCTCCCTTTGTATACCTACTATAAATTGCTTATGTTTGCAATGTATGTTATTCATTTCTTGACTTCATAGACAAAATCCTTGTTCATTCCTAACTTCTTTTTAGTAGGTAGCTTGCAAACAAAGGAAATAATTTTATGAACTAAAAAATTCATCATTAAAAAACCAATGGGGACTTGCTGACTAGAAAAGAGGTAGAAATGGAAGCATACTACTTCGGCAAAGTATTTCAAACAGAGGATGTAAAAGAAAGCGTTGTTATTTTTATTGAAAAACATAAACCTGTTTAAAAAAATCAATAAGGACTCTATATTTCCATTTAAAAGACACATCCTGATTAAAATTGATAATATTAACGAACAAAGCCACCCATTAAGGGCGGCTTTGTTTTAATTTATTTATATAATTTTTCTAATGCCTCACGCATATTGGGGCGAATGTTTACTTTTGGTCTAGCTTGTTTAGCGATTGTCTCGGCTTCATCTAATGATTCTGCTACGCCTAGCTCCATTAACGTAGCAACGGCCATGACGCCTGCTCGTCCACCCCCACTACCACAGTGGAAGTAAATTTTTTCTCCCGCTTCGTACGCTTTTACGACTTCCTCGACACCTCGTTTAATCGAATGTGCAATGTGTTCACTTTCATCTGCAATCGGTTTATGAATATATGTGTAATCTACTGGCTCTACTCGACCGTTTACGCGTACATCCATCACTTTATCGACCTGTTTGTCACGGACGACTTGCTCTGTATCATCGGCACCCCCAAAATACACGCGTCCTGCAATTAGTTCATCGTACATATGAACCCCACCTTATAATAAGTTTTTAATCTCATCATAACGTGGAAGCGCTGTTAATGCACCTGGTTTTGTTGCAGCCATTGCCCCAAGCTTGTTCCCAAAGGACACACAGTTATCAAGAGATTCCTTCGTTGTTGGTAAACCATTATAGTGAACATAGCGCATGATACCTGCCATAAACGCATCACCTGCGCCTGTTGTATCCACTGGTACGATTTTTTCAACGGGCACATGCATTACTTCTCCGTTTAACACGGCGTACGTACCGTCTGCGCCTACCGTGATCAGAATAATGGGGATATTTAATGGCTTTAACATTGCTAACCCCGCCTCAATCGAATTGACTTCGGTTAAGAAAAATAATTCTTCATCTGTTAGTTTCAAAATATGGGCATCTTGAAAGAATGATACAACGGTTTCACGGCAGTAGGATTCACTGCTCCAGCGAAGCGGACGGATATTGGCATCAATAGCAATAATGGCATCATGACGCTTAGCCATTTCTACTGCAGCACGTGTTGTGGCAAGGGCTGTTGGATGGAACATTGTGCCCGAACAAAAGTTAAAAATAGACGCCCGTTTAAATGCTTCCTCATGTAAATGTTGGGCCGTTACTTGTAAATCTGGTGCCTCATCTACATAATCCTTAAAAACGCGTTCACCATCTTCTTTTAGATGGACATATACACCACTCACCCGTTTTTCAGGTACAAATACAGCGTAATCTAGATTTACTCCCTCATTTTTAATTTCATGTCGTACAAATTGGGATGTTTCATCATCACCCGTAATCGTAATGAGTGCTGAAGGCGCACCAATCCGACTAATCCCAGCTGCGACATTAATCGTTGCGCCCCCTAAAAATTTTGTGAATGAAGTGTTTGTCGCATCATTCGCTATATAATCAACAAAAGCGTCTCCGTAAACTAAAATAAAATCCTTGCTTAACTGAGTCATCAGTTGTCTAACCTCCGAAGATAATGTTCTATCTAGGTTATCATAAAATCCTAAGGTTATTAAAGTTTTGTACTATTCTAACATTGGACATATGTCGGCACATTGTTCATAGTTTTGTTATACTTTGTTCGAAAGGGAGCGATCAATAATGAATATAGATCTGAATATCCGACAAGCCACACCTCAGGATGCACCACGTATTGCACCGCTCATTTATGATGCAATTGGCGATATCGCAGGCCGACTCACGGGCGAGCATAATCTACAAAATATAATGACAGAACTAGAAGAGCTTGTACGTGCTGACGATAACCGTCACACATATCGCAATACATTTGTTGCTTGTCGCAATGAACAAATTTTAGGCATCATTGTTTTATATGATGGACAAACAGGGAAAGAATTAGATGCACTTTTAATGAAGAAACTGCAACAAAAGCATGCCTCGTCTCTTCAAATTGATCTAGAGGCACATGACGATGAATATTATATTGATACAATTTGTGTAGCATCACATGCACGTGGACTAGGGATCGGTACAAAACTGCTACATTTTGCTGAGGAGCAAGCAGTAAAATGTGGATACAAAAAAGTTTCATTAAATGTAGACGAAGCAAAAATAAAAGCCCGTCAATTATATGAACAACAAGGTTTCGTCGTGACAGAACCGTGGGAAATCATAGGCGAAAAATTCTATCATATGGTAAAGGAAGTATCGTAACATGCCACTAAATATAATTTATCCCCTTATGATTGTCATTGCATCTAGTAGTTACGGCATATTATCTACTATCGTGAAATTAGGGATGCAAGATGGTTATACTTCCTCAGAGGTAGTTTCAAGTCAATATATTTTTGGCTTTTTACTAGCATTGCTTCTAGTATTGGTAACACAACGTAAGTTACCGGATATTCAACTAAAAGGCTGGGCGATACTAGTACTCGCCGGGATTTTTACTGCTACTACAGGGATGGTATACGGACAGTCATTAAATTATTTACCTGCATCACTTGCCGTTGTCATGTTATTCCAATTCACGTGGATAGGGTTATTATTAGATTGTGCACTAAAAAAACGCCTTCCGACACGAGCTGAGGTGATTTCACTCCTGTTTTTATTTGCAGGAACGATTTTAGCAGCAGGGGTTTTAGATGTTGACTTAACAGCAATTGCTTGGCAAGGTTGGGCGCTCGGTTTAACTTCTGCACTAACCTTCTCTATTTTTATTCAAATTAACTCGCGCCAAGTAACAGGGATGACTAACATCACACGAACATTTATCGTATCCTTTGTCGCACTCATTGTGATTAGTATCTTTTTATCTCCAGAGATTATGTGGAACGGACAGCTAACAAGCGGCCTGTGGAAATACGGACTAGCACTCGGGCTTTTCGGGATTATTTTGCCGATTTTATTATTCTCTATTGCGGTGCCGAAAGTTGGAGGTGGCTTAACATCCATTTTAAGCGCTATGGAATTACCTGTAGCGATTCTTGTTTCTGTCATCTTCCTTCATGAGGTTGTGACAGCACTTCAACTGTTTGGTATTGTGCTTGTACTAGTCGGGATGATCCTACCATCCTACCTCTCGATGCGTAAACAATCACTTAAGAATACTAGGTGATACACTTCAGCATAATGGATTTAAGGCGATTTTTTAATGAACATTAGGGGGGCTTTTCAATGGAGAAAAATGCAAAACTGTATATGCTCGCAGCGTTTGCAGTAGCCATTATCGGCTTTACACAAGTGTTACATTATTGGGAATCAGATATTTTAGTGTCAACGATTTACTTAGTCTTTAGTAGTGCATGCGCATTTATCGGGCTAGAACGATGGCGCGCCATGAAAAAAAATCAGCAACAACAAGCAGAGAAATAATTATGCTTACATAACTTCACCGTTCGTACGGTGAAGTTATTTAGTATTTAAGATGGAGGAAATAGATGATTATTGATGATACCTCACAAGATGTGCAAAGCTTGAAAAATAAGCATTTATATTTAGCCATCATGATGATGATTTTTTGTATATTCTTAACGGATTTAGCTGAATACGCTCTAGTAAACATATTTCATTTTTTTTATGTAACGTATGATGAATCACTCAAACAACTCATTGTATTTTTATCGATTTTGTTAATTGGGATCATATATTTCTTTAAAAAGAGCAAACGTACTATTATTATTTGTGTATTTTTCCTTATCTTATCTAATGTCCTTTTATTACAGTCTTACACTGCGATTAATGATACGGGGATTAAAAAAAATCATTTTTTCTTTTTTCACAATCAATATGTTCCTTGGTCTGAAGTATCAGTCGTCAACATTTCAACTAGAAGTAAAGTAAAACTTGCTCATATGCCAAGTATGACTCGAATAAATCCATTTAAAACCATGATAGAGCCGCAAATTCAAATACATACTAAGCAATATGATGTACTATTAAATGATTTTTCTATATCCGAAATCATTTACTTAAAAAAGTGGCTAATCGAACAGGAATCGATGTCGCTTCAAATCTATCCAATACCTGAAAAGTATCGAGATACATATTTTTTAATGAGCCATTCCTACCAAGAGCAGCTGAATGAATTGTACGAAATGAAAGAGTCATTCAATGAAAAGATCATTCAATATTAGGCGCTAATGTTATTCCATAGCTCAAATACATATGTTTGATATTGAAAATAACCTTTTTAACTGAATACTGTAGTGTTTTGACCGTTTACTGTGGGCTTTTGCTCTTACCAGTTTATTTTACCCGGATGCAACGTATTTGCGAAGCACGAAGGCAACGATATGAACGCTACAAATATCGGAAGTGTTCGACTGGTTTATAGAGTTGAAGCCGTGCTTGCTTCTTCCACTTCGCTTTCTTCGGAAATCAATTTGAGTTTGCACACATTCTGATAACTTCACCGTTCATACGGTGAAGTTATTTTTTATGCTTAACAGCTTATATAACTATTCGGAAATAATACTTAACTGTTTTGTATTTATATGTACCTATCGTTTTTTTTTATTTATATAGGGATAAAAGTCGACTTCTTATTATAAGATTCTAAGAAGCGCAAATATCCGCGCTTGTCGGTGCAACTTCAAAACAAGGAGGTTTTTAGTATGAAAAGATGGGGACTACTTTCTTTATTACTCGTTGTACTCCTCGTATTTTTAGCTGCCTGCAACGACACATCAGATGACACAACGACGCAGAACAACGAAGAAAATGATGCCAATGAAACCGAAATAACAGAAAATGTAGAACAGAGCCCTTCTGGTAAGCTCGTCATTTATACCGGGCGAGATGAAGGATTAGTGCAAGACGTCATTGCGAAATTCAACGAGCGCTACCCTGATATTCAAGTCGAATACATGACAATGGGTGCCCAACAAATTTTAGAGCGTACACGCGGTGAAAAAGCAAACCCACAAGGTGATTTTTGGTGGGGTGGTACACAGGCAGCGATGATGGTCGCGGCCAATGAAGATTTATTAGAATCTTGGGAGCCGTCCTTTGTAGAAGCCATTGATCCATTACATCGGGATGGAGAAAATCGTTGGATTGGTGAAATGTTATTACCGGAAGTCATTATGATTAACCGTGATGTTTTAACACCGGAGGAAGGACCACAAGACTGGGATGAATTATTGGACCCGAAATGGCAAGATGATATTTTAATTCGTGGTGTTTTAGCATCCGGTACAATGCGTACGATCTACTCCTCTATGATTTACCGTCAAGGAGCGGATACACCGGAAAAAGGCTATGAATGGCTCGCAAAATTAGATAAAAATACAAAAGAATATACACAAGATCCAAACGCGCTGTATTTAAAATTAATACGTCAAGAAGGCTCGATTTCACTATGGAACTTACAAGATATTTTATTGAAAAAACATACAACCGATTATCCATTCGATTATATTTATCCAGCAAGTGGTGCCCCTATTTTAGTCGATGCAGTAGGGATTATTAAAAATGCCAAAAACGTAGAAAACGCCCAGCTCTTTGTGGAATTTTTATTTGATAAAGAGATGATGACAGAGCTTTCACATGATTACTATCAAATTCCAACACGAACAGATATTGATTTGGCAGCGATGCCTGATTGGTATCAAGCGCTAGAGCTAAAGACATTCGATATTGATTGGCAAGTCATGGCCGATAAAGAAGCGGAGTGGATGGAATACTGGGATACAAATATTAAAGGAAAAGGCGATAACTATTAACGAAAGGTTATATTCCGACTGACCATGTAGATGTTTGCAGATGTAAGGGTTGCTCCGGGTATTCGGACCAACCCTTTTCTCTTCATTCAGACGGAACGAATTGTATATACCTCAACATAAAGGATGGTGCCTATGATGAAAGGTGTTCGCATTGAAAATGTCACAAAAAAGTTCGGTAATGTACTTGGTGTGAGTGAATTGAATCTTGCTATTCAACCAGGCGAATTTTTCACATTTTTAGGACCAAGTGGTTGCGGGAAAACAACCACCCTTCGAATGATTGCGGGCTTCTATTACCCGACGACAGGGAAAGTCTATTTCAATCAACAAGATGTTACAACATTACAGCCAAATAAACGCAATATCGGAATGGTGTTTCAAAACTATGCCCTCTTCCCGCACATGACGGTCGATGAAAATATTGCATTTGGTTTAGAAGTACGGAAAATGCCGAAAGCAGCGATCAAACAAAAAGTCGATCGTATCCGAAGTCTCGTTCATCTTACTGAGTATGGTCATCGTAAAATTAATGAACTGTCTGGTGGCCAGCAACAGCGTGTCGCACTTGCACGAGCACTCGTCATTGAACCGGATATTTTATTGTTAGATGAACCCCTTTCCAACCTAGATGCCAAATTACGTGAAGAAACGCGTGTGGAAATTAAGCGGATTCAATCCGAACTCGGCGTAACGACGATTTATGTGACGCATGATCAAACAGAAGCGATGTCGATGTCTGACCGCATTATGGTCATGGAAGCAGGTGTCGTCAAACAAATCGGCACACCACAAGAAATTTATCACCAACCAAATAACCGTTTTGTGGCAACGTTTATTGGGGAAACTAATATGCTAGAACTAAAGGTGAAATCGATTGACCGGGATGTGATCACTGTTGAACATGACAATGGGCTTATCCTACATGGTCTCACAACAAACTACGCCAAAAATGTAACACCCGTTATTGGTGAAACAGTTTACGTCTCTATACGACCTGAGGGCTTTGAAGTAGGTCCTGGTCATAATACGGTCAAAGGTCGTATCGAATTTTTGGAATTTACGGGACTGAGCGTTAATTATATCGTCAATGTACATGGGCTCTCACTTAAAGCGATGATTATTAATGGTGGCAATCAGCTAAAACAAGTGGGAGACGAAATGGAGCTACATATTCCACCGAGAAATCTGTATTTTCTCGGAGAATAGGAGGCGATTACAATGAAGCAGCAAACAGCATCTCACACAAGTTGGTGGTCACGTGCAACACAGTCACCGTATTTTGTTTACTTATTGATTTCGCCATTATTTTTCATTTTATTCGCCTATGTTGTGTATCCATTTTATTCGACGTTTTTACAAAGCTTTGCTGGAGACAATCGATTAGCGAACTATGCGAAGTTTTTCAGCTTAGAAAGTTCAGCTAATTTAGAGGCACTATGGAATAGCGTGTATATTTCGGTTCTTAGTGTCATTAGTTGTGCGGTTGTTGGCGTCACGATGGCCTTTTTACTCGAGCGCTATGAATTTCCAGGGCGTAGACTATTAGCTGTCCTCGTACTCGTACCAATGGCCTTACCACCACTTGTAGGTGTCCTTTCCTTTACGTTCTTATACGGGGAAAGTGGTATATTTCCGCGCTTTTTCCAACAGCTATTCCATTTAGATGAAGTGCCTTTTGCATTAAAAGGCATATGGGGTGTAGTCGTTGTACACACATTTACGATGTACACATATTTTTACTTAACAGCATCTGCTGCGATTAAAGGCCTCGATCCATCACTGGAAGAAGCAGCAACAAGTCTTGGTGCTAGCCGTATTCGCGTATGGCGAAAAGTAATTTTACCAATGCTCACCCCTTCCATTGTTGCCTCCGCTCTACTTGTATTTATGGTATCGATGGCTTCGTATACAGCGCCTCTTATGTTTGGGGTAGAACGTACGATGACGATGCAAATTTACTTAGCACGCACAAACGGGAATTTAGATATGGCCGCAACACAATCGACAAATTTATCGATTGTATCGATTCTATTCTTATTACTCATGCGTTGGTATCAAAATAGGCGCAATTATCAAAACTTGAGTAAAGGCATTAGTGTGCATCGTTCAGAAGTAACATTCAAACCGTTAAAATATATTTCTATTTTCCTGTCTTTTTTAGGAACATTAATCCTAATTCTGCCGATATTAGTATTAGTACTCATTTCCTTCTCGAAAGACGGGACATGGACTGTACAAATTTTACCGACCGAATATACCTTGAATCATTATAAAGCGCTCTTTACAGATGAGCGTACGTGGCGACCTATTTGGAATTCCATTCAAATGGGGGCCGTCGCAACTGTTGGCAATATTCTTTTTGGTGTCGCTGCTGCCTATGCAATGGTTCGACTAAGCTTTAAAGGGAAATCTTTACTCGATGTATTAATTATGATTCCTTGGGCACTTCCAGGGACCGTTGTTGCCGTCAACTTAATTGCGGCATTTAGTACAGAAAGTGTATTTACGTTTAATCAAGTGTTGATTGGGACGTTTTGGATTTTACCACTTGCCTATTTTGTACGCCACTTACCACTTATATTTCGTTCTACATCCGCTTCTTTAATGCAGCTTGACCAATCGGTTGAAGAAGCCTCTCGTAGCTTAGGTGCATCGTGGTGGTATACATTCAAAAGAATTGTTTTACCATTAACACTTTCTGGTATTATTGCTGGTACACTACTTGCATTTGTGCACAGTATTGGCGAATTTGTTGCATCTATATTGCTCTACAGTACATCTACAATCCCTTTATCTGTCGCCATCTTCCAAAAGCTTTACGCATTTAAATTTGGAACAGCCTGTGCATACGGTGTGCTACAAATTGTATTAATTTTACTTGTACTGCTAATTTCAGAGAAACTTTCGAAAGGTTCGGCCGGTTCCGCAATATAACTATTTTTATAGCATGTAATGGAGGCAGGTTAAATTATGTTTTTCCAAGATTACAAAAATCATATCAACGAAGTAGAAGGCATTCACTTTCCATCCAATAGCTACCGTCAAATGGTCTTGCAACCTGCATACGACGAAGCCAAACGACACTTTTTAACATCGATGGTGCAAATTCATATTGCCCATTTAAAAATGTTAGAAGAACAAGGAATTGTATCAACGGAAGACGCGAAGAAAATCGGTAAAGCAATCAAAAAATTAGATATAGAATATTACAAAACGAAGGACTATAATCCACAATTTGAGGATTTATTTTTCCGTATTGAAAATAAACTAATTGAGCTTGGCGGTGATGTAGCAGGAAATCTACACATTGCTAGAAGCCGCAATGATATGGGCATCGCGATTTACCGTATGACTCTACGTAAAAAATTGCTATCACTGATGCAAGAGCTGTTAGATTTACGCTCCTCCATGATTGCATTTGCCGAGGAGCATGTCGATACGATTATGATTGGCTATACGCATACACAGCAAGCACAGCCAACAACGTTTGCGCACTATTTAAAAGCGGTCATTAATCAGTTAACACGTGATTTTGGTCGCTTACAAGCCGCCTATAGTACGATTAACAAAAGTAGTATGGGCGCTGCAGCGTTAACAACAACAGGCTTTAATATTAGCCGCGAGCGTATGCAAGAGTTGCTTGCCTTTGACGGCATTATTGAAAATGCTTGGGATGCAGTGGCTGGTGCCGATTATATTGCAGAGGCTGCAAGTGTTGTACAGCTTGCTGCACTCAATCTTGGTCGTACGTCACAGGACTTCTTACTATGGGCAACGCAAGAATTCAACGCATTCCGCCTAGCAAGTCCGTACGTACAAATTAGCTCGATCATGCCACAAAAACGAAACCCGGTATCGATTGAGCATACACGTTCCCTCTTATCAGCGGTTGTCGGTGATACAGACACGGTGTTAAAAATGATTCATAACACACCATTTGGCGATATTGTCGATACAGAAGATGATATGCAGCCTTATTTATGGCGTGCCATTGACCGACTAATTGGGGTTTATAAGTTATTTGGTAGCTTAGTCATTACGATGAATGTAAACAAAGACAATTTATTAAAGCGTGCGCAAAATAGCTTTGCCAATGTGACAGAGTTAGCAGATACACTCGTACGCTCTGAAAAGATCTCTTTCCGTCAATCCCACAGCATTGTTAGTCGCTGTGTTCGAACATTAATGGAGGCAGACGAAGAATCCCTTGCCAATTTAACATGGGAAATGGCGAATGATCAATCGATTGAAGTAACAGGGAAACCCCTTCATATTGCTAAAAACGATTTCTACAACGCATTAAAGCCGGAGTATTTCGTTCATGTGCGGAAACTTCTAGGTGGGCCAGCGCCTGACACGATGCGCCATTCACTCAAAATAGCAGAAAAGGATGCGGCCACAATGGCAGAATGGGTACGTGATAAAGTAGATGCCATTTTACAAGCCGAACAAAAACTTGACGACACGTTACAAGGTTGGGATACAAATTGAACCAAATCATATTAGCTGTAGATGGTGGAGCAACGAAAACAACTTTAACACTTCGAACAACGGATGGGGAGGAATTATTTTCTGCTACGTCCACTGGCTCGAACTATCAAGCAATTGGACGAAACCATGTCCAACAAGTTTTTGAGCAGTTATTAGCACAGGCGAGTACTGCCATTGCCCAACGTGACCTTGTCGTAGCGGTATTTGCGATCGCTGGTATTGATACGAAACAGGATGCCCGTATCGTACGTGAAATCGTCGAAGCAAGTATGGAAAACTCTATTTTTACTGCACAAAAGCTCATTATAGAAAATGATGTGGAAGCAACTCTTCTAGGGCTTGCAAATGGGCTACCTGCTACCTTACTCATTTCAGGTACTGGTGCCATCTGTTTTAGTTATACAGGTGTAAAAATTGTGCGGGCAGGTGGTTGGGGCCATCGTGCGGGTGATGAAGGAAGCGGCTACTGGCTTGGACAGCAGGTCGCAAAGGCCATTTTCCGCGCTGCAGATGGTCGTGATGAAGCGACACTTTTAACGGATATGGTGCTCCGTGAACAGCAGTTAGCCGATGTGGACGCACTCATGAACTGGCTATATCGCGCCGATTATACAAATGCACAGTTGGCCAGCCTCGGGGCTTATGTACAGCAAGCCATTGAGCAAGGTGACCATATAGCCGTGAGAATCGCTCATGAAGCAGCACAGGAATTAGCCTTACTCGCAACAACCACATTAAAAAAAGCAGGCTATCATACGGGGGCACACACCTTTTACGTAAACGGCGGTGTATTGAAACATAACCCGATCATTTACGAAAAGTTCGTAGAAAGTGTACACGATCTATTTCCTGAAGTACAATTCGAGCTATGCGAAGAAAAGCCGATCGAATATATCATCAAAAGAGCCTATCATACAGCTTGCATAGCGAAAAATGAATAAATGACGATCCATGAGATTCTTACTGCAAAATAGTCGTGATGAAAACGACTATTTTGCATAGAATCTCTTTTTGATCATTTTATAGCAAACTGCAAAAAAACTTACTAAACAAAACGTTTAGTAAGTTTAAAGATCTGCTTTTTTTAATCCATCTGCTGTTGTAAAATACAGCATATTTTCTTCGATGAATAAATTGTTTACTTCTTCTTTATGCAATGTTGTGAGTTCGGTTCCGTCTAAGCGCACTTTGGATAAGTACGCACCATTCGAATAATTACTAAAGTACAACCAGTCCCCTGCACCGACAATAAACAATGCTCGGACATCCGCTACACGCTCGCTTTCACCTGTGTCTTTATGCACTTTATACAATTTGTTATTATCAGCTGTATTACTGAAATAAATATAGTTGTCCTTTTCATAGCTATCTTGTACAACATGCATATAACGATATTTTGTACTTGTTGCCTTCGGATAATCTACCGCTTGCCACGTATGATCAATCCCCATATCTGCATCATTTAATAAGAAATAATCATACTGTACACCATTGCCACGATCCGGTACAGGATCATTCCATGTCGTATCTAAATGGTACCACTCGCCATCGACTTTCACGAGATTCCATGCATGGCCACCTGTATATACTTCACCGACAACATACATTGATTCCATCCCCAGTGCCTGTAGTAGTCTTTGCGCAAATAATGCATAGCCTTGGCATACCCCTTTTCCTTCATAGGCCACTGCATACGCACTATGTGAACTGGTCACACTGTCTTCACTATATACTGTATTTTGTACAATATAATCGTTAACAAACTTCACCTTTTCAAAATCTGTCATTTGTTCAGGTTGAAGTGTTGCCACAATGGATTCAACTAGTCCATTCACACTTTGCTCCTGTGATGGATTCGTTAAATAACTTTGCTTCACACGGATTGTGGCATCCATTTTTCGATATTCATATTCCATTTCTCGATTGCTTAAATGCCCTTCAATGTACGTATCACGTTTTGCTGCATCTTCTGTTGCGCGTGTTAACATCCGCTCAATATCTGCTGTACTTCCCTTATACTTAATCGTAAAATTCGTTTCAAAACGGCTAAAATAATAGTAAAATGCATCTGCCATCTGTTCTACAGATGTTACTTCAGTTGGTAATGTAGCTAGTTGTTTGGATTGTGTTGTTATTTGTGCGTCTTTTGTAATTTGTCCTGTTGTTACAGGCATCACTGCCTCGTCAACGGTGATTGTATTCGTTTCCAAAAAATCCTTTGCCACGTCATATGCAGGCTTTGCAAAGACCAGTAAAATTACAAGAATCGTTATTCGCTTTAACATACACTCTCCCCAATCCATCCATGTTAGCGGCTTTTCACAACGAGATTAACGGCTTCCTTGATCACTTCATCTACTTTTCCATCATCGCCTTCTGCTTGGCGTACACATTCGACTAAGTTTGTGCTTACAATGACGCCAATTGTACGATCAACTGCTGAACGTACTGCGGATAGTTGTGTAATTACCTCTTTACAATCCTTTCCATCTTCCATCATTTTTAAAACACCTCGAAGTTGTCCTTCCATTCGCTTCACGCGATTTTTCATTGGATCTGTATATTCCATTTTATTTACGCCCTCCTGACACTATTTATTACTACGATAACCTATTTTTTTTAAAATAAAAAGATTTCGCCCTATTAGCGAAACCTTACTTGTCCTATTGCATATCAACTATATCTACTTTTTCATATACATAACGTTCACCAAATGTTTTCTTTAATAACGCATGGGCATCATTTTTCATGTCATCATCAATACTCATAAACACTTTGGCTAGCGCGGTTGTTAAGACGACTAAATCATCGGATAGACCTACAACCGGTAAAATATCTGCGACCACATCTAACGGTAAAATGAAATAGCCTAATGCCCCAAGGATAATCATTTTATTGCCTTTTGACATATTTGGACTTTTTAGTGCTGTATATAAGGTCGCTGCTGTGTGCAGTCCTTTAAACCCGAGTTTAGCTCCATATTTTTTTAGCGTTTTGAAAAAATCTTTCTCTGAATAATGTTGCTCTTTATCTTCAATCATTTGTTCCATCGACTGCTTTTCATCCATACAAAACGCTCCCTTCAGCCAAAAATAAGTACTACAGTATTAAGAATTCCCTGCAAGGATTATAAATGGTAGCCCTGTAGTACTTATTAATATGTACGAAAAACCTCCAAAAAAGTTTCACCCCGCTAAATTCATTCTCTTTTTTTGAAAAGATTTCTCCCGTTCAAACTTATACTTTTCTATCACTAAAAAAAGTCGTCCATATTTGCTGCAGCATTTTCTTTGGATCAATAATCTCATCATAATTCATCACAGAGTTTTTTCGTACCTTCGCATGACCAATTGGAATCTCATAAATCGGCACATCCCGACGCAGTGCCTCGACTAACATATTCGTATCAAAGTTAAAATGCCCTCCAGGTACTTTTCGTAGCCAGCTTAATTCGCTTCTAGGAATATAGCGGAGCCCTGTTTGAATATCAAGTAATCTGCGACGAAATAACAATTCAAATAACATGGATGCGGCACGATTACCGAGAAAACTCAACATAGGCATTTCTCTGGAGCGAAAACGCCTTACCCCTAACACGATCCCATCTGAAAACAATTTTGCCGATTCAAGCATCAATTGTATATCGCTTAACGTATGTTGCCCATGTGCTCCTACTGTTAATACACCCGCTATGTCTTTTTCATGCTGCAAAATATAATGAAAACCTGATTTTAAAGCGCTCCCTTTTCCTTTATTTTGTAGATGATCAATGACAATGCATTGCAGGTCTTGTCGAAATTCATTAAAAATCGATGCATATTTTTCTTCACTGCCATCATTAACAATGACTATTTTGGTCACAGCTGTTTTTTTTAACTGCTCCACAAAGGTAATAAACGACGGCAAAGGATTTAATGCAGGTATAACGACAATCACATCTTCCACTATGTATGCCCCTCTCCCAAATACAAACCCGATTATTTACTTAAAATTGTATAGTTGTTGGAAAAAGAATTCAATGGGCTTCCATTTTTATACGGCTTTTATGCACACATATTTGGGAAATCATACTAATTGACATTGAATTTATCTTTAACTACCCGATAAAAAGAATACTTATCGAAAGGATACAAGGGGGGATTTCTATGGCGATTGACCGAGATATACTAACACAATTATGCAATACTATACCAGACTCACATCGACCATTAGCTGAACACTTACAAGCAGCTGCTCGCTATACGATTTCGAATCCTAGCTTGTCCCTGCAAAAATCAAAAATTGCACTCGGCATTATAATCCGAGATTTATATGAAAAAGAAATGAAGAGACATGTATCCCATACAGCGATTCGACTTTTGTTAAACAACAAAAACTTTATCGCAAAAATTCATCCACGTCGCATCTATTTACTCATGAATTTAGTATATAAAATGACGGCTACACCTTCGAATGACATTGTTCATTCCAAAGCATCGAAAATCGTTGTTGAATATTTAATTGATATTTGTGAATGGTATTTACAGCGCATAAAAAAAGGAGAACAGTTGGCTGCTTCTGCTTTTTTCAACATCGATGAACCGACTGAAACAATACCGAATCATACTATGATGGATGTAGACTTTGCGGCAGATGATTTCGAAGCAGCCGCCCAGTGGTTTTTAGTTGCGGCTAATAAGGGAAATGCGAGTGCACAATATAATCTTGGGGTGCTCTATAACCACGGGCGCGGGGTGAATCAAAGCTATGAGGAAGCCGCTAAATGGTACACATTAGCTGCGGAGCAAGGGGATACGAATGCACAGTACTCACTTGGCGTACTGTATCAACTTGGTCAAGGTGTTACACAAGACTACGAGCAGGCCGCGGGATTATATGAAATGGCTGCAAAAAACGGAAATGCGGACGCCCAGTATAATCTGGGCTCCTTATACAATCAAGGAAATGGGGTTTCACGCGATTTGTATGAAGCCGCCAAATGGTATCAGTTATCGGCTGCACAAGGTAATACGAGTGCACAAAATAACTTAGGCTTCCTGTATCATAACGGCTCTGGTGTCACACAGAGTTTCGAAAAAGCAAAGGAACTGTTTGAACAAGCAGCAAATGCAGATGATCCAAGTGCCCAGTACAACCTGGGCTACTTATATAGTAAAGGGCGCGGTGTCGAACAAAATATGCAAAAAGCAGCGCAATGGTTTTTAAAAGCCGCTTTGCAAGGACATACAAATGCACAATTTCAACTGGCTCTTTGTTATAAAGCTGGAAACGGTGTCGAACAAAATGAAAAAGAAGCCATTAAATGGCTCACTGTCGCGGCAAATGAAGGCCATACGAATGCACAATACTCACTCGGTCTTTTCTATAAACAACAATCATCGAAAAAATCAATTCAGCATGCAATTGAATGGCTATCGAAAGCAGCGGCCAATGAACATATTAGTGCAAGCTTTGATTTAGCACTTCTTTATAAAGCAGACAATCAATCGGAAGCCGCCTTTAAATGGTTAAAAAGAGCGGCTATAAAAGGACATATGGAAGCACAGTATGAACTCGCTTTATTTTATTTACACGGTGAAGGTGTGCCACAAAACTACGCAGAAGCATTGAAATGGCTACGTGCTGCGGCCAATCAAAGTCATGTACAAGCCGAGTTTGAGCTCGGATTACTGTACGAAAATGGACTTGGCACGACGCGTAATTATGATGAAGCGCGCCAATGTTATCGCCTAGCCGCGGAGCAAGGGCATATTGAAGCCAAATACAAGCTCGGCAATATTTACGATAAAGGCCTAGGTGTAAAAGTGGATCACACAGAGGCAGCAAAATGGATTCAACAGGCCGCCCATGCTGGATTCGCAAAGGCACAATTCCAACTTGCCCAAATGCATATACAGGGTGAAGGTGTGCCACAAGACTATGCAGAAGCGGCCAAATGGTATAAACTTTCCGCTAACCAAGGACATACAAAAGCACAATTCCAACTCGGTATGCTCTATAAAAAAGGGCGTGGGGTTGCACAAGACTATGTAGAAGCGACTCGTTGGTTAAAGCAATCGATTGGGAATGAAAGTAAGTTATAAATAAAAAATAGGCGCCCTGGTACTGTATGTGGGGCGCCCATTCTTTACTTTACATAAATATTTAATTCTCGATGTAGTACATCGACTGCCAGTTCAATGTCCACCTGCACACCTTGCTCCATGAGTACTTCGCCAATTAAACGAATCGCTTGTTCAAGTTGCTCCGGTGTCGTATTCCCCATATGGCCAATGCGGAATGCTTTGCCTGCTAAATGTGCGAGTGACCCTGCAACAATAACACCGCGGCTCGCTAAGCTACTGCGGAAAGCAGCATCTTCTACCCCTTCAGGATATAACATACAGCTAAGTGTCGCGGCTGCTACCTCTTCATCTGCTAATGGTGTCATACCATAGCTACGAAGTGCCGCACGTACTGCTCGCCCATACATGATATGACGTGCCTCCCGCTGTTCCATCCCTTCCGCTAACACCATTTCCAACGCCTTATCATACGCATAAATTAAATTGACCGGTGGCGTTGCAAAATAATTGGCTGGGTTGTCCATAATAGGGCGCCAGTTATGAATATCTGCGTAGTAAGCACGTACTGTTTCTAATGCCTCACGCGCAGCTAATGCCTGTTTGCTAAATGCAATAATTGCTAAACCTGGTGGTACACCGATCGCCTTTTGTGAACCGGTTAACGCGATATCAATTTTATAAGCTTCGTTACCACCATATGCTTTATTCATATCTTCTTGCAAGGCTGCCGTTGCGACAACGCCATCTACAATAGCTAACGCACCTGCTGCTTTAATAAGTGGAATCAGTGCCTCTAAGTCAGATGCTACCCCTGTTGACGTATCCGCATGTGTCACTGTCACAGCTTTGTATGTGTGACTGGCTAGCTGTTCACGTACTGCTTCTATTTCAACACGTTTCCCCCACTCAGCCTGCAGTACATCGACTTCAATCCCATATGCTTTCGCAAGCGGCGTGAATCGATCACCAAAATAACCATGACTAATGACAAGTAGCCTCTCCCCTTCCGCTACTGTGTTCACAATGGCCATTTCCATCGCCAGTGTACCAGAGCCTGCTACTACATACACTTCACCATCTGTATTAAACAATTTCTTTGTATTTTCAATCGCCCGTTTATAAATAGCCACAAAACGTGCATCTGTATGTCCTCTTGTTTCACTTGCAAGCGCCTCATAAATTTCATCGACAACAGGTGTCGGTCCTGGAACGAGTAGAATTTCTTTATTTTTCATTTACGATTGCCCCCTCTTGGTAATCTCTCCCACAACCACATCATATAACTTTCTGAAAATTTTATCAATGGAAAGAAGATTTATAGATTTCCACCATATTCTCTATACAAAAAAATGTCTCCCTAGTCCCATCATGACTAGAAAGACATTCTCCCCTTTTATAAGAATCTTACACAATTCTTTATAATAGACCCCTTGTTTAAACGCTATATATACTTTATTTAATGGGAGGCAAAACCCATGTTCAAAAGTCTTCTCCTATCACAACTCCGTGAAAATTATGGTAGGAAATGAATAAAATTTACGAATTATTATAGTAGAGTTTTCATGTCTAACAAACAATGAATTAGCTAATCTTTTTCATAACCAGGTAATGTTAGAAAAGCGACAAAGCCATCTTGCTCGATTAAAGGTTTGAAAAGTGCAGTCGCTTCGGCATAACGACTACTTTCATCAGCTTGTTCCCCAACAGCTTCTTTAATTTTTGCAAGCTCTTCGCCTAGTACTTCAAGTACAATTTATATCATTACTTTGCATCGCTCTTCTGTAATGCTGTCCTCTGGAATGGCTTAGCCGTTACAGAAGGTCCCGATGCCTCATCTATTAGATACACTTATACTCTAGTAAATAGAGTATAAGTGTACAATCATTACAATTTGTTTAAGCAATCGCTACTCTTTGTAACAATTTCTTATGCGAATTGTTCAGTTTCTGTAGAACCAGCCATTGCAGTTGTTGATGATTGACCACCTGAAATTGTTTGTGATACTTCATCAAAGTAACCAGTACCAACTTCACGTTGGTGACGAGTTGCTGTGTAACCTTTAGACTCTGCAGCGAACTCAGCTTGTTGTAGCTTAGAGTAAGCAGCCATACCATTGTCTTTATAGTCATGCGCAAGCTCGAACATTGAGTAGTTTAAGCTGTGGAAACCAGCTAATGTGATGAATTGGAACTTGTAGCCAAGTTTACCTAATTCGCGTTGGTATTCTGCGATTTCTTCGTCAGAAAGTTTTGCTTTCCAGTTGAATGATGGAGAGCAGTTATATGCTAACATCTTCCCTGGGAATTTAGCGTGGATTGCCGTAGCGAATTCACGAGCTTCTTCTAAAGATGGGTGAGATGTTTCACACCAGATTAAATCTGCGTATGGCGCATATGCTAAACCACGAGCGATTGCTTGCTTGATACCAGCATTTGTACGGAAGAAACCTTCTGGTGTACGTTCGCCAGTGATGAACTCTGCATCGCGTGGATCGATATCTGAAGTTACCATGTCAGCTGCATCTGCATCTGTACGAGCGATTAAAACTGTATCAACACCCATTACGTCAGCTGCAAGACGAGCTGCAACTAAGTTACGGATTGCATTTTGAGTTGGAAGTAATACTTTACCACCTAAGTGACCACATTTTTTCTCAGAAGCTAATTGGTCTTCTAAGTGAACGCCTGAAGCACCCGCTTCAATCATGCCTTTTACAAGCTCGAATACGTTTAATGGACCACCGAAACCAGCCTCAGCATCTGCTACGATTGGCGCGAACCAGTCAAAACCATCTTCACGACCCTCTGAATGATCGATTTGGTCTGCACGTTGTAGTGCTTGGTTAATACGTTTAACTACAGCTGGTACAGAGTTTGCTGGGTATAATGATTGGTCAGGATACATTTGACCAGAAAGGTTTGCGTCTGCTGCTACTTGCCACCCCGATAAGTAGATTGCTTTTAAACCTGCTTTAACTTGTTGAACTGCTTGGTTACCAGTTAGGGCACCTAAAGCGTTGATGAATGGTTCTGTGTGTAAAGAATTCCAAAGACGAGCTGCACCACGTTTAGCTAATGTTTGCTCAACTACTACTGAACCTTGTAATTTTACTACCTCTTCAGCTGAATATGCACGTTCGATGCCTTTCCAGCGTGGGTTTTCTGCCCAATCTTTTTTTAGAGCTTCAATCTTTTCTTGACGAGTTGACATGTTACATTTCCACCTTCCCAATTGTCTAATAAGATACTCTGCTAAGAAAACATTTTAAACACTGTTCCATAACAGGTATACTTGTTGTAAATTAATATATAACAGACTTCGATTTTTTTCATTATTTTCTGACAAAACACCTGAAATTAATGATGAAATAGTTTATAGTTGGGATGAAATGTAAAAACACATATAATACAGAGGGGGAATGTTTTATATGAAACAAGGGGATATCATTATCGATAGAAAAGTCTTGGAACAATATAAAGCTATATTAGAAGACTGGATTCCAAAAAGTGCAGCCATTGCAATAGCTGTAGAGAATACGTATGTATATTTTTCAAGTGGTAGCCACGATCTTCAATTGGAGGTAGGTACAGCTGTTAAGCAAGACAGTCTCACATACCGTGTTTTACAATCCCAAAGTAAATTAGACGCCGTCATGGATAACTCGTTGTTTGATACACCTTATTATGCAATCGGTTATCCCATTACGATTGATGGTCGAAATGCCGCACTAGTAGTCGTATTGCCATCTACATGTTCGCCTAAAAAGCTAGAACCTTATCGTTTTTTAACAGGAAAACAAAATGAAGATTGGAGTCCTATACCGATTAGTGAAATTTCACATATTGAGAGCTTACAAAAACGTACATGGTTTTATCGAAACGGAGAGCAATACAAAACATCCGTTACATTAAAGGAACTAGAAATGCGATTACCTAATATGTTTATTCGGATTCATCGATCATATATCATTAACATTCACTTTATTAAAAAGATTTCACGCGATATTACATCGAATTTTATTATTTTCATGAAGGATGGCACGGAATTACCTGTCAGCCAATCGTATATGAATAGCATTCGTACAATATTAGAATTTTAATGATATATACTTCGTCAGACAAAAACGATTTAAATTGTCACGTAACGCGGCACTATAACTGTCATTTATTTACGCCAATATAAATGGTTCATCCACCCATAACAAAAAGAGACGACCGATATTTTTAGTCGATCGTCTCTTTTTCATATTCATGTCTTTAAGCCCGTACTGAAAAGGCTAGTAACGGGAATATAATATACACTAATATGCCACAAAATAGTACGAGATTGAAATCTGCCATCACACCAATCATTGGTCCCATAATACCAGCCATTAACCCACCACAAATGCCCGACAGCACCGTTTGATAATCCACTAATGCTCCAAATAATGCTCCAATGCCTATTGCTAATACCGTTGCAATAATTGTGACAAGTGTATAATGATTTGGAAAAGCATGACCGATGAGTGCCCCAACGCCTAACCCCATCACACCACTACTGAGCATGGCAATATTCATACCAAAATGATACCCTACGACTGCTTTTAGCCTTCTTAAATAGACATACGTAGCAAAACAAGCAATAAAAAAGCTAGCTAACAGGAAAAAATAACTCACATTTACCACCCTTTTTTAATGTTTCATCACGTAACGAAGGAAAGCCTTTATTTCACCTTAGAACAGAAGGAGGGATTTTTAATTGAATCCGGTACATGATCCTCGACATACTGAATTAAAAAAAGAGGAGCTTTATACGTCCCCCGCTAGCCCATTACCATTATATGAATTAAAAATGCTACAAGAATATATTCATGGAAGAAATCTTCAAAATTTAGGTAATCAACTGCCTCATTTAAAAAAACAAATGATGCTCATAAAATTTTTTAAGCTCAAAAAGAACCAATTAGTGGAAGTGATTTCTAGAAATCATGATGGTGTCATCAAAACGATAGCCCGTGTCGATACAGTAGGAAGAGATTTCGTCATGCTAAAAACGCTCTTTACACGCATCTGGATTCCCTATAGTGTAATCCATTCGGCTAAAACACCATTCGGCCTTCCAGAAATCCATAACACCCATCAACATGTAGTTATAGACATGAAATTACGTCAGAAATTAATCAATAACTTCGGCCAAACTGTCGCTAAAAAAGAAATTTTAAAGCAACAATTTTTCGAACAGTTATTAGATAAACAGTTGGTCGCTTGGGCAGGCACAAGGCTCACGGTTTACACGGATAGCCCTATTACAGCTATTACAGGGAAATTAGTGAGGACGTCCGCTCAAAAGATTTACGTACAGCATCGAACCACTTCAGAAATTGCTACACAGACCATTATGTATATTAAGCAAGGAAGACTTACTGCTTTTCTAAATCGGTTATTTTCGATAGCTACTAAGCATAAAGAATAGTTAGTACTCTGCTGATTTTCCCGCATATAACTATTAGGTGAAGGAGATGAGCGTTTTATGGAAAGCCCCATTGCACCAGAGAATGAGCTGTTTCTAGAAATGAAAAACAAAAGTATTTTACTTGTAACAGAGAAAGATCAATTAAACATTCTCGGGCAAACATTTCGCCCCATATTTTGTGGAAAAGTTGTAGAGATAACGAATGGCTATATTACGCTGGACCCTGTAAATATCAAAATGCACAATGCCCCATTCTTTACTTTTCCTACTCCACTTAGTTTCCCAATGGAGCATATCGCTTTATTTATGCCGTTCGATTGTAGCCGACAACTTGTGATTATATAGTAGCCTTGTAAATCCGAATACCGAAAGGAAGTTAGATTGCATTTAAGTGAGCTTGCTTCATCTTTAAATATTTCTGGACCTAGCATTAATACGATTCGACAGGCTGTTGTGTCTGACACATTTGCTAACCACATTGGAAGTAGAGCCTTGCTATTAATGGCACAATATCCTTTTCTTATTATCGGACCGGTCATCGATGTCATCAGTGATTTCCTTGTCATCGATGCTGAGGTAACCAATGTTACTGCCCTAGATGGAGAGCAATTTCGTATTCATATAGATGATATTGAAGTGTTTTATATCGAAACAGCAGATAGGCCTATTCCAGATATTCGAGATGGTCAACATGCTTAGAAAATTTCATATTGTCGCTATTCCCATTCGGATTGTAGTGAATCGATTTGGTGAACACAACCCGAATGGTATGATCTATGTATTAAAGGAAAATGAAAGCAAAGTAAAAAGGTTAGTTTCCAAAAATCCATTTATACCTGTTGATTTAGTGGAGCCATTAGTCATTCGCGCAAATGCAGGCGATGAGGTAGAAATCCACTTTGAAAATCAATTACCGTTTCATACATCGATGCATATCCAAAGGGTAACATATGATGTGCTCACATCTGATGGTGCATTTGTTGGGCGTAATGCCAATACTACTGTTGCACCAGGTAAAACGATAATCTATAAGTGGCAAACTGAACTCGAAGGGATTCACCTTTTCTCTGACTTAGGAAATACATTATCCAGTGAATTAGGTAGTAATGTGCATGGTTTATTTGGGGCTCTTTTTGTAGAACCTCGTGGATCGACATGGACGGACCCGATTACTGGCAAACCAATGAATAGTGGTGTTTTTGCAGACATTCATAATCCACTGCTCCCGTCCTTCCGTGAATATGGATGGTTCTTCCATGATGAAATGGAAATAGATGATTTAACAGGTCAAAAACCGATTTCGCCACATACGCTACAACCCGAAGCAACGCACCTTGTCAATTATCGCGCAGAGCCGATGCGTAATCGAATGCGTTTAATTCATGAGGGAATCGTTTGCCCAGAATGCGAAGGAGAGGAAGTTCATCATGATTCTTGGGTATTTGGAGACCCAGATACCCCTATTTTACGCGCTTATGTTGGTGATCCCATTAAAATACGATTAGTCCATGCTGGCGTAAAAGAAACGCATTCATTCCACTATCATGTACATCAATGGCTATCTGAATCGACAAATCCACAATCAGATTTACTAGATGTGCAAGCTATTTCACCTCAAACAAACTTTACTATATCGCCTGTGTATGGTGGTGGTTCATTACAAGGCGCGATGGGCGATGCAATTATTCACTGTCATCTGTACCCACATTTTGGTGAGGGGATGTGGGGCATGCAGCGTAATTTTGACACATTGCAGGATGGTAGCCAATGTTATCCAAACGGCGTACCTATTAAAGCACTTAAACCTTTACCTGACCGACCAGTTCCACAAAAACCAACACCACAAAAGCCTGGATTTCCTAACTTTATTCCTGGCATTGTTGGCTTTAAAGCACCTCGTCCACCACTTGGCATTACAGGTGGCAGGTTGCCAACAAAAATCGAAAAAAATCATTTTGGCCCAAATGCCGTTCCAGGAGCTGTGTTTGTAAATCCAAC
>NZ_JBYQFK010000009.1:131764-134431 GCF_057837305.1 Lysinibacillus sp. RU7
CCATTCCAAAAGTTACACCTATTAGAGAGTTCCACGTTATCCTCATGCAAATGCCGATTGTGTACAACAAACAAGGCTGGCACGATCCAGAAGGGCGTTTCTATATTTTAGCCGAGGATGAACAGGATATTTTGGCTGGGAGGAAGGAACCTGAGCCACTCGTTATTCGAGCAAATGCAGGGGAAGCTATCCGCTTTAAATTTACGAACAAATTACCTGAAACTATCGGTGGAAATGCCTTTCAATTAGTGAACCGAACTTACGAGGCTGGGATGCATGTACACTTCGTAAAATTTGATGTACTAGTATCCGATGGTGCTAATGTTGGATGGAACTACGACTCTGGCATTTTACCTGGGGAAACGATTCAATATCAGTGGTTTGCAGATATTGAACTGAAGGCCACGTTTTGGCATGACCATTTATTTGCTAGTGAGCATCAACAACATGGCGTTTTTGCCGGAATCAACATTCAAGCAAGAGGCTCTTCATATTTAGACTCTCGTACAGGCGAACAACTAAAAGCAGGAACCCAAGCAACTATTGTCAATCCATTCATCCCTGACTTCCGTGAATTGTCATTATTTGTTCAAGATTTTACATTGTTATTTGATAAGCATGGGAACCCATTAAATCCACCTCCCTTCCCAGGCTCACATGATGATCCTGGAGTAATGGCAATAAACTATAGAAATGAACCTATTCAATTTCGATTAAAAGAGCCGAGCAACGATCCCGCTTATGTATTTAGCTCTTGGTTACATGGCGACCCCGTGACCCCATTGCTCGAAACATATAATGGGGACCCTGTTCGAATTCGACTTTATCAAGGGGCGCAAGAAGAATCTCATAGCTTTAATCTCCATCGCCAGCGCTGGCATCGTGAACGTCCAAATTTACATTCGAAATTAGACCAGCAGCAACATATCGCTATTGCTGAATCCTTTACGTTAGAATTTAATATGGAAGGAACAGGAGATTATGATTTACTGTATCATTATGGATCGGTGGATGATATATGGTTAGGTAATTGGGGCCTTTTTCGCTCCTACGAGCAACAAGTGTCGCACTTAATTCCTTTACCCGATCGGGAAATCCCCCTGATAAGGGATAAACCTTTACCTAAGGTTACAAGGGAAATACCACCAAAAGCCGTACTCCCTAACAATGCCATTCCACCAAATGCCGTTGTCCGTCAATTTGAAGTATTCGCTTTAAATATGCGCATTCACTATAACAAAGAAGGGGATCATGACCCATACGGTATTATTTTCGTGCTAAAAGAAGATGTACCTAAAATCTTACAAAAAAGAAAAAACGCCGAGCCTCTCATCTTACGTGCGAATGCAGGTGACTATATTGAAATAACACTTCATAATAAACTTAAAGACAAATTTCATCATGCAGAACATCATGGTTACCCCGATGTACCGGTTTCTTCTCCATTCCCACCTTCACAGCGCATCTCTTTACATGCACAGCTTGCTATCTATGATGTAGCACATTCGGATGGAGCAACCGTTGGATTCAACCTAGACCAAACTATTGCTCCTGGTGAAAGTATCACATATGTCTGGCAACTAGATCGCCCATTCGGCGCAGCTAATTTGTGGGATATGGCGGATTTAAGAAATCATCGCCATCACGGTGCATTTGGCATGCTAATTGCTGAACCACGCGGCTCTAAGCATCTTCATCCTACCAAAAGAAAGGAAGTAAACAAAGGAAATCAAGTCATTATTTCTAACCCGTTACTCCCAGAGTTTAGAGAGTTCTCACTTATTATGCATGATGGGATAAGACTCGTAGCTAAAAAAGGCACAGTCATTATAGATCCAGAAGCGCTGTTAATCGAACCGGAGGAAGAAATTGTAGACTTTGAAGATCAGGGCGCGAGAGGCTTTAATTATAGAGCCAATCGATTTAGCCATCGAATTAATAGTGTAAAGGATGTATATACAGCCTTTCAAACGCGTAAAGGGAAAAAAACAGATACCCCGATCTTTCTAGCTCATGCTGGTGATCCAATTACGATTCGCTTTATATGTCCAGCAGATAAACCTAGAGCCCATGCATTTGTTATACATGCACATCAATTTTTACGAAATCCAAAAGACATCACTTCCACAACTAGCTCCTCTAAGGGGAAGTATACAATTGGGAGCAATGACAGTTTTGAATTATTGTACGGTGCAGGTGGCTACTTACAACAAACGGGGGATTATTTGTATCGTTCCGGAAATATTAGATGGGATATTGAATTAGGATTATGGGGAATTCTAAGAGTCCTTGCTCCTAAAAACGGCTCGTTAGCCAAATTGAAAAATTCACAGCTCACAATAAAGAGATGTAAGGATGGTTTAACATAAACCGTAGCTTAATTCTTTACTTTGAATAAGCCTATTTCACTCAATCCACTAAATACCTCTTTGACCTACTCATGTCAGCAATTATTTATTGTTGATAATTTGCTATTCGTTTTCATAATAGTTGTTGCATATAAATTTAAGTAGATAATATGCTTGCTATATATCACCCAATTTATTAAAAAATAAAAAGAAAAGGTCTGAGAAATTCTCAGACCTTTGATTGTGCCTAGCGACGTCCTACTCTCACAGGGGGAAGCCCCCAACTACCATCGGCGCTAAAGAGCTTAACTTCCGTGTT
>NZ_JBYQFK010000010.1:0-132840 GCF_057837305.1 Lysinibacillus sp. RU7
AGTATAGTAAAACAGGTGATGTTGTGCATTTTATTTTTCATAAATTGTATGAAAACCCCAACATTTATTATAGAACCGAAAATAAGAAATCGGCTAACTAAAGTAAACTTTTAGTCAGCCGATTTTATTTTATTGAGCATAGTCACCCGTATAATTTACTAAGGAACAAGATTGTACACCTTCTATGCTATCTATTAATGTCATAAAACTTGTATTATCATCTACCAGTCGTACTTCAACAGTCATCTCCATTAAACCATGACGAATAGATTTAGATTTTAATTTAGTATTTAACTTTCTAAAAACTTTACGTAAATCGTCTGATGCCTCAATTGTATAGTGTACGACTAACAAATATGTATCGCCGCGAACTTTTTTCTTTGATAACCAGGCTAATGTACCACCGAAAGCTAGTGAACCAATAAGAGCTAAAGGATACATTTTAGCTCCAATCGCAATCCCAGCAGAAATAGCCCAGAACATATAGACAATATCAAGGGGATCTTTCACTGCTGTACGGAAGCGGACGATACTTAGTGCCCCTACCATCCCGAGTGATAGCACAATATTTGTACTAATGGTCATAATAATCAATGATGTAATCATGGTCATTAAGACAAAGGAAACGTTGTAGTTATAACTATAGACAACGCCACGGAAATAGCGCTTGTATACGAAGTAGATAAACATCCCTACTGCAAAGGAGCATATTAATCCTAAAAAAATATCAATATATGAAACACTTGCAAATGACTCTAGGCTAAGAACGCTTTTTTTTATAATGTCTTGAAAGTTCAATGAATCAGTCATAAAGAAACCCCCCTTTATTTTTTAAAGTATTGAATCGTTCTCTCACGACATAATACGTATTTTGAAATAGCGGAACGTACAAACCGCTCCGGCTGCACTAACTGTCGAATCATATCAGGTAAAAAACGATCGAATTTCACTTCTAAAATGACTTGCTCGGGATAGAGAATTTCTTCATAGATTATTCGATTATCAAATAAATCAATGCCGTTAATGCCAGCACGTAATTCTTTATCGAATGTAATACGTACATTGCCAGGTTCATAAATATATGCTTCTCTTATATAATCAACGATGACGGTAGGGCGGAACAATCGATATTGTAAAGCTCTATAAAAATCTTGTATTAATGGCTCTGGACGATGGAGTAAACTGCTATATTGACCACATAAAATAGCCTCATAATCAGCACGCGCTAAACGTGCTGATTCTTTACTAACAAAGTCACCAAATTTGCTTTTTCTTTCTAGTTTGATGACATGGTCTTCACCGTTATAGATGCGGATGCGATACTTTTCACGACCAAAAATGCCATCATTTTTATCGTATAAAGTATGATCATGTATCCCATCAAAATATAAGCTACGAATATTGTATCCATCTAGACTTCTAGAATGTTTATCTAAAGTTAAAGCGGTTGACACTTTAGATTTTAAAGCATGCATTTCAATATAGTTAATATAATATTTCATTTCATGGCGAAATTTCCGATTGTTTAAATTCACTATTCCACCTCTACTTGAATAACACCAAAGTGGTACTCGTCAGAATCTAAATCTTTGTACATATCAAAAGCCGTTTGCGTATTTCCTTGAGAATCTCTTGCTGTTACTTTCATATAGTAAATGCCTGGATTTAATCGCGGTACGCTCATTTCGTTTAAACGTAGCTGCTTCTCTTGATGGACAACTTGTTTCATTTCTGAGTCACGGGCAATTGTAACATCATAGTATAAATCATCCCCTTGCAAATCGAACGAAACGTCCCAAGCAAAAACATGCTGTCCATTTTCTAAGCGTGCCTTATTATGTTGGAAAAATGGCTTCGGTTTTTGAAGATCTTCATAATAGCGTTCTAAGGCACGAGTTGGTGTTGAGACAATGCTTTGAAGCTCCTGTTGATAGGAGCTGCTAATAATCGGTAAGTATTGATTGTCTGGATAGCGTTGAACATAAGGTTCTACAATAGATGCATATTGATTTAATTGTGCTGTCACTGTATTTTCATTAATATAGTCAGCATAAAGTTCTTCTATTTTTGCTGTTAGTTTATCCACATTTTCTTGCATTCTAAAATAACGATTTAATAGACGATTTCCCCAATAGTTACTAATCCCTGCTTGATAAGGACGAACAAATTCTTGGCTACGTCCACTATCCCAACCATCATCGTAATCCCAAGGGAGAATGAGCCATTTATCATTATTTAAAGGCGAGTACAAATAAAAATTATTAGCATCTGTATCCATATTATCCATTAAAATATTGATTGCTACCCAAGTTAATAGATTTTCTTCATGAAAGTGGCGATTAATTACCTCTTCAATTGGTAAGCTATAATCATTTACATCATTTAACATCGTGATGAGCTTATCATGCTCCTCACGTCCTTTAATTTCTAAAATTGTTTCAAAAGTAGTGCGGTCATAGTTTTCATCTGTATGTGAACGAATTTGTTCTGGATAACGGTCAAATTCAAAAAATGTTACTTTATATAAGTAGCCATTCGGGTCAAACAGATGATTGCGTAAAAATTGCTTATTCGGTTGTTCAACCTGTGTGTATAATCCATAATCTTCATATGCTGTAGAACCAGCTGTTAAGTCTTTAACATATAGGTGGACAAACTGAGTTTTTAAACTAGAAATATTAGGGATTTTCTCCATTAAATCAAAGCTTAATTTATTACGTAGTCGGCTACCATCTGATATATGCTTATTTAAATTAATCGTTGTCTGATTGTTCCATGTGCCAGCGCTATCTAATAATTTAATTTTGTACGATTTTTGAGGTTGTTTACGTGCGGAATTACCTCGAATACTAATTTTCGCATTAGCTGTCGTTTCGGATGCCCCGAACATACCCGCCTTTGGACCGTTACCATTCGGTTGACCTTCAGCCATAATGATTTTAAGATTTTCTTCGCTATAACGATCCGTAATCCGATTTAAAGCATACCAATCTAAATCTTTGTTTTCTTCATCAGGTAGAACTGTAATGTAGAGTGTTTTGATAGACGAATCATCGTCTCGCTCATATAAACGTTTATCATCAATTTGAATAGAATCATTTGATTTTTCTGGTGTTTGAACTGTGTTTTGGGACTCTTCTGTTTTAGTAACATCTTGTTCATTTGGCATACATCCAGTTAAAACGAGTATGCTCATTAATAATAGTGTCGTCGTTGTAGCGTTTTTCTTCCAATTGTATCGCCCTTTTGTTTTTGAGCTAATCGTTAGCATTGGTTGTGGGCAGAATGTGTAATAATCGATATTGGCGATAATATAAAGCATGCGGAAGAATGTAATCACTAAACCAATAAAAGATGCTAAAAACATCCCCATGCCATGAAACTCCACTATCATCGTAATATACGTAAGTGCAGCACTTAGGCCGATAAATGAGGCACTAATGGCTAACACGCCCTTTCGATCATCGAAGTACATTAAAATATGCAGCAATATAAACATTAAAATAAAAAAGAAATAAGCAAAACAAAGGGTTATAAATAAATCTAACTGCTCCATGGAAAAACCGATTCTCGGTAAAAGTAAAATACCTATAGCAATTGAAAGGATAGTAAAAAGTAATTGAATTTCGGCTAAAAAACTTGTTCGATGTAGTAAAACCTTTTGCATTTTCTTTTTAGCGTTTTGTAAACTCTCATACGTACCACCATCGATTACATTTTTATAGTAATTTAAAAATTTTTCATAAAAATCAGTCTCGATAATCACGACAAAGAAAATGAGGGAAGGTAATACCGATAAATAAGCATAGAATACAGCAACATCATAAAAAGGCATCAGTAGATACTGCTTAGAAATTAAAAAATGATCATCTGAAAATACCCAATAGACAATGTTATGAATATAAACAGCTGAATACACACAAATTCCACTCACTATAATAGCAGGATAGGACTTCATCATTTGTAAAAAAGCGAAGTAATCTCGTTTTTCATTACGTGGAAATACGTGTTCGAAATGTAAGGAAGATAAAATTAAAATGCTTGCAAACCCTACATCTATTCCTAACAATGCAATAATAACAGGGCTCCAAGATGTAACATAAAACAATAAAAAGCTTGTTGAAATCGATAAAATGACGGCAATTAAAAAACCACGGAAAATACGTTTATAGTCTTTTAATGCGGATAGGAAAACGTTCTGCATCCAAATCGCAACGAGCTCCGCAAAATAAATATAAGCTACCACTTTATAAAATAAATTTTCCTCGACACCCCATAAGAAAATAATCGCGATAATCGCGGCGATTGGTAGAATGAGCAGTAAACTACCATAATAAGCAGTAATAATTTGCTCGTATTTCTGTTCATAAATCCGGTCTGCGATAAAACGGGTAACAAGCATCGATAAACCAGATGTGACAATGATTGAAAAAACAAAACAATAGGCCATCGTTGCAACAAAAAGCTCATTTTGTAAATAGCTACTACCGTTTTCACGCATCATGTATTGTTGGGCAAATACCAAAATTAAACAAAGAATCATAGGACCGATTGTTGTCATGGTAGAGTAGGCATATGCTTTTACATTATGGACAAGCCCTTGTTGTCGATATAATTTGCGCAATTCAAAACCTATACCTGCCATGTATGAATTCCTCCTACTAATTCTTTGTAAATTTGCTTGTAGCTATTAATGAATGCGGTACGTTTATAATCATGTGCTACACGTGCAAAGCCGTTTTGCCCCATTTGTATACGTAAGTTTTCATCTCGACATAGTTTAATAACAAAGCTAGCCATTTCTTCGTAATGCATGACAGGGACAACATAGCCAGCTGGACCAAAGCCATCACCTGGACGACCTTCAATCAGTTCTCGACAACCTCCTACATTTGTACAGATATAGGGTTTAGCACAGGCGAATCCTTCTAAAATAGCTAATGGTTGTCCTTCGCTAATACTTGTTAATAGTAAAATATCAAGATTTCCGAGATATTCTTTAATTTGAACCATGCCTGTAAAAATAATGTTTTTTACACCTAGCGTTTCGACTAGCTGTAAACATTCATCGTAGTATTCTGAATCTTCTTCAGCAGGCCCCATAATATACAATTCTACATTTGATATGGCACGTTCAACTAAGGCAAACATTTGAATCATCATTTTTATATCTTTAATAGGTACAACCCGTACAATGGCCCCAATCCGAATTTTATCATCTTGTATTGTACGTGTAACAGTCGCATAGTCCGCTACTTCAATGCCATTTGGTACAATCTCAATTTTATCCGGTTTACAACCTAGTTCAATCTCAATCTCTCTATTGCGACCAAATAGTGTAATCACCTGATCGGATAATTCATAAATCGAACTAGATAATGTATAGAAATAGTTAATCCATAAATCTTTAAAATACCCTTTTACCCAGTTTGCTTTAATGATTTCCTCTTCGCGTTCACGTGAATAAATACCATGCTCCGTTAAAAGTAATGGTTTGTTATTAATAACCTTTGCTAAAGCACCTAAAACACCTGCATAGCCAGTAGAAACAGCATGATAAATATCAGCTTCGGGTATATCATGACGAATAAGCGTAAAGAATGGTAAAATCATTGAACTCAGTGTCCAGAAGAGCTCTGTAAAAGGAACTTGAGAATAGTTTGTTTTCGCTAGATGCTCAACTAAATCAAAATAGTCCTTACTAGATAAAAATTCACTTACATTGCTAAATTGGTCACTTCGGATTAACTTAAATAATTCAGGCCAATTGACATCTTTTGTTCCACTAACAAGGGAAGTTAAGCTTCGCTTCTGCTCCGTCGTTAAATAATAACGTTTACCCCATTGTGCTTCTTCTTCTAAATGAGCATCTAAAAATACTTCATGTACTTCAATAAGATTAGGTGGCAGCGTATATTTAAATTGTCCTTGTTGTTTTTTTTCTGCGGCAATGGCATAAATGACAAATTCATGTTCTGGCATAGAGGTCATTAAACTATGAATCCAGCTCGAAACCCCTCCAGTTACATAAGGATAAGAACCTTCTGCTATTAAACAGATACGCATTTACTTGTTCCCCCTTAATGTTATTTCGAATTCAGCTTCTTCCGCTGTGACTAAATAAGTATTTGTATCTATTTTTTGAACCGTACAATTTTGTAATCGACTAATTTTTTTTTCTGTTCGGAAGATAAAGTATTGATCAGTATAGAAGTTTTCGATGATGCCATGAACTTTGTTTTCGGTTTGCTTAAATTTTACTTTTGATTGCAGCACTTTAGCGACATCTAGTGCAGCATCCGTAGCAGTCATAGAGCGGAACCAAGGATATGTGTTATGAATTTCCTTCATCAGCATTTCGAATTCGTCATGCATATCAGACCAACTACCTTTACTCCGATCCTTACTAATTACATCGTCAGGGTGAATAAAATGAGAAAATACACCAAGACCTGTAATAGCATTTACAATTGCCCAATTATTTTCTTCATTGTTGAAATAACCAGATGAGATACGTGGCATTTCAATCACGCCATCTTCTGCTACTTCAAATTCCTGTATATATGAACGATTAGTTCCATCTTCAGAATACAATGATGCAATAACGGTTAGTTCTGGCCATGCTTCTTTTAGTATGTTTCTGCCTTCTAAAGAGAGCACGTTAGAAGGGGGGACGTAAGAAGTAACTTTATAGGCTGGAAATCCTGTTTTTGTATAACGTAGTAGTTCCTGAATAGCTAATTTCATATCTTCAGTTGATTTCCAGGCATTATAGCCAAAGGATTTTGAAATTTCATTGTCCATTGTAAAAGATTGGTGATTATAGCCATGAAAACCTAATTCCCCGCCACTTTGAATTAATTCACGACCAAATGAAATTAAATAGCCGGATTCACCATCATCTGTATTTTCAAATGGTGCTTCAACGCGATTGTTATACGATTCAATCAACATACCCGTATAGGTAATATTGGATTCTTTAGCTAGTCGTAACATATCAGGCCACCAAATATTTTGGTAAAAAGCCGGTAAATCTCGTTTGTATTCTTTATAAATAATGTCGTTCTTTCCTTTAGCAATTGGAGAGGGGAAGTCGTCAATATAAAATGTTTTTACATTAAAAATAGGATAAATATAATCTGGTTCTAACATACTAATAGCGCCAGTAAACAAACCTCTATTTCTTTTCTCAGAAAATAAGGTACCGTTAAAAACCATAAATGTACCGAGACCGTATTCATTCTTCCAAAGTAAAGGTGTGCCGCTTGTATTTTTAGCTAAAACTTTTACACCGTTTTCTACAGTAACTCCTAAGCTTACATCGTTTAATGAGGTTTCTAAATATTTCTTCCCTTTTGCACCTATTAAAACGTTAGAAGTCATCTCAACCCCAGTTGTATCTATATAATCATAGTAATCTACAATGCCAAATTTACGATAAAGTACTTTAAAGTGAGCATCCATATCTAGTAAATTCATGAAAAATAATTGACCACCATGATAAACATAGTTTTCGATCTCTTCTATACTTCCTAAATGCTTTAAGTAGGGTGTTGTTAAAATAATACGCGGACATCGATTATAATCTACTTTTCCAAGGTAGACATCATAAGACTTTGTTTTTTTTTGCATATATTGAAGGGCGTGCTCAGCATTGTTTTTTAATGGAAGGCTTGTTTCATCGTAAACAATGCAATAGTCGACATCGTAGCTTGTTTCCGTTGTTTTTTCTAAACTAGCGGAAATAATTTCATCTTTTTTGGCTACGAGGTCTTCATTATCGACCATCTCCAGTACAAATTGAGAGCGTGATAATTGTAAAAGTAAACCGCTCAACAATACAAACAAGACAATAATACTTACTTTTCGGTTAGCTACTAACCATTTCATTTGTTTTATTCACTCCTGCTGACCAATAACGTACAATCGTAAGTGCCTGATTTGAAAGCGTAATAGGGGTCGCTTTTAAGTTTTGTAATTCTTGTGCTAGCTTATCAAATGCTCGCATTTGATAATAAGTCGCCATTAAGCTTAAGTAAGCTTTTTCGCAAAGTGGATAATGCTCTTTAAAAGAGAGTGCTGTTTTTTCAGCAGCATGTGTATCTCGTAACTTTAACTCCATTTCTACTTTTGCTGCAAAGACTTCTTCATCTGCTTGGTCGTTATCTATCAATTTTTGCAAGATTTGCGTATAGGTCATTTGATATTGCTTTGTAGACTGTCCATCTAAGAATCCACTACGCAAATACTCTTTAATAACATTTGCATATGTTAGTGCGACATGTTGATTGCTTGGGTTTTGGTTAAATTCTACAGATAGTTTTTGTAATAAGATTGACAGTTCACGTTTTACTTCGATGACAGCCGTTACCGCATAATGTGATGTTTCCGTATCTTCATTTGTAACGGCTATTTTTAGCACATCCAAGTATTGCATCGCATCTTGTTTTAACACATCAATCATTACACGTCTACGTGTCGAGTAGTCACTTACAATTAGTGCTTCTTCGATTGAAATGACATTTAATTCGCGTTCACGTTCTACTTTGCTTTGAGATTGGATGAACTCTAATGGAATATCATCCGTTTGCCCTGTCATATAAGCTTGAAATTCATTGCCCTTATTGCGAATCCATTTTTTTGGCCATATGGAGGGGAAAAGCCATCCGATAATGGGTAATGTGATCACGATGGTCATTTTAAATAACCATTCCCGTTTGTCTCCCTTAGCGAAAAAAAACATCATGATGGCAGAAACGACTATATATAATAAAAACCACTTCATCATACAATTACACCTTGATAGATTTCTGTTTCGATTCCAGCCTCTTTAAAGCGTTTGAGTATGGCAGGCAAATCTTGTTCACTTGTATTAGATAATAAAATTTGTAATTCATCATTATCGTAACCAATATAATCCGTTTCACGTAGCAGTTTTACGATTTTATCAGATGTATATTTTAAAGCTGATGAATCAATGGCCATTTTTAAAATAGTAAAAGGCATATTATATTTTTCTTTAGCGAGTATTTTACTAGCTAAAATATCATTAAAGATTTCGGACTTTAGAACGGATGTTTGATCAATATAACGTGTTTCTTCTGTCATCTGAATATAATCGAATGCCCGGCTTAGGGATGTCGAGATTAATTCTGTTACTACTTTAAATAAGTTTTCATGGTAATTAGAGAAATTCTCAAAAGGTAACTCACTAATTGTAATAACGGCTGTCATTTGCTGATTATGATAAATAGGAGCAGCCATTAAAGGGGCATCGGCATGTAAATGTCTATTCATATAAGGTTGGCCCGTATGGATCATTTGTTGTATATAGAACGTATCTTCTACTTTAAGAGAATTACTTACCGGACGTTCTCCGTTAACCGTTGAATTCGCTACTAATCGTAAAAATGATTGGTATTTGTTGAACATATAAATCGAAACACCATCACATCTCATAATTTTTTGCACAACATCTACTGTGCTTGTTAACACTTTTTCGGGTTCTAAATCATCTAAACTTTTAATAACAGAATAGATTTTTCCGAAGCTATCTTCGCTATTCAGTACGCGCAATTGTAACTCATCTTTTACACTGCGTACTTCCTCATGAATTTCCTCAAGAAATTGATGACGGTTTTCCAGCTCTTCGATTTTTTCATTTTGTTCTTCGATTTTAATGTTTTTGCGTTGGACAGAGTAACCAACTACTAAACCGATGAATAAAAAAGTAGCTAATTGGAAGAAGAAAACCGTGTCATACATTAAAGAAATGAACTCGCGACCTTGTCTTAATTTATCGATGAGCAATAAACTGAATGAGAGAGCTACTGCAAAAAATGCTTGCTTATTACCATAGATAGCGCCCATTGTCATAATATAAAAGATGCCGACTTCAAAAGTTGTAAGAAAAGGTGTTGTTATATTTAACATAATGGCACTCAAAATACAAAAGAATATAAAGTTTTCGATATAAGGCTTAAATGTTTTAAACCATTTGGGTTGACTTCTTTTTTTTACAGGTATTACTTGTTCTTCTAGAGATGTCGTGGATTTTGCCCATTCATACGTTTTTTGTAAACCTTCTTTTAATGAGTACATAGGTACCCAGTCTAATTCCTCTTTTATGCGCTCATTGCTTAATACAGAGCGATAAATATCCCCTTTGCGAGCAGCAATATGTGTTGTTTGGATAGTACCATGTGAGTTTTCTAAAAACTGCACAATGTCATTTACGCTAGCTTCGGTATTGGTAGATAGATTATAAATGCCACTTAAAATGCTTTGTGATGCCCGGTAAATGGCAAAGGCTACATCTTCTACATAAATAAAATCCCTTGTTTGGTTGCCATCACCATGAATTTGTAACACTTGATTTTTTAAGATACGTGAGGTGAAGGTGGAAATTACACCACCTTCACCCTCCTTTGTTTGACGAGGTCCATACACATTTGAGAATCGAAAACAAACGGTGTCTAAATCATATTGTTCTGTCCAGTTAAGACAGTAATGCTCTCCAGCCCATTTACTTATTCCGTATGGAGAAATAGGGTTTGGGAATTGATCTTCTGTTAGTGGAATATTTAGATTTTGTCCATAAATAGCTGCTGAAGAGGCAAAAATAAACTTTTTCACATGATGTTGACTAGCAAGATGCAATATATTAGTAAGACCAACTAAATTATGCTGTGCATCATCCATCGGGCTTATAATTGATTTGGCCACACTTACTTGGGCTGCCAAATGTACAACAATGTCAAAATGATAAGAAGCAAATATATCTTTACACTTAGGATTGTCAACAGACAAAATATAAGATTTATGCTTTATTGTGACGTTTTCCTTTTTTCCGGTAGATAAGTCGTCAATTATATGAACTTCGTACCCTTCCTTATAAAAGCGCTCTGCCACATGTGAACCGATAAAGCCGTAACCACCCGTAATTAAAACTCGCATAGAAGCCTCCTTTCTGTATATTAGAGAGCCTATTTTTTAGTACATAAATTATTTGAGAAACGGAAAATCTCATTTTTAAATTCGTTCTTAGGATTTGTATCATCACTACTATATAAATAATCTTTTTGATTACATATATAATAAATATTATTTGAAAATATATTATCAATATTATGATGTTGAACTAGTATTTCACGATACCCTTCATTTGAACGGTCATTTTTAATAAATATATTTTTTCTAATTTGACTATGATGCGCGCCGCCATTATCGTGGTCAGCGCCACCTATGACTAATCCAGATTTATCATTATTAATAATAATATTGCGTTCTACGGTGATGTTTATAGCGGCTTCTTCGTGATTCTCACTCGAAATGGATATACCGAAATTATTTTCGCTCACTATATTATTTAATACCTCGATATTTTGACCACCATCTACATAGATACCTGCTGCTGACTTATCGCCATTGTAAGCTTTATTTTTAGCCGAGGAATTTCTGATGACGCGATTATTGGACACCACTCCATTTCTAGCGATATCTATACAGTTTTCTTCATCGCATGCACCATAATGTCCCGCAATATCAATGCCAATATTGTTATTATCATAGATATAATTTTGGTCAATCTTAAACTGATTCACATTACCTGATATTGTTAAAGATTCGCTTCTGCCTAATGTTAAATCATGTAATTTATTATGTTTAATAATAATGTGCTCAATCGCTTTTGCTGTGTTGCCGTATACAATAATGCCATGTGCATTACCTTCTTCAGCATAATTTGCAATATGATGAATATTGTTATTGCTGAGCTCAATATGCTGACTAGCATCTCGGATTAAGATGCCAGCTGGATAACGATCTTCATCATCTGTTGTAATATTACGTATTTCAAAGTTTTGAATGCGTATCCCCTCAGCTTGTTTTAAGGAAAAGCCAGCCCGCTTGGAACCCTTTACTTCTATATTAGATCCATCGATTATGGGAATTTCATCTTTGTATCCTTGAATAGTAAGCCAGCCTTGCTCCATATCTCCTATATCTTCAATCGTAATGAGTTCTTTATAGATGCCTTTTCTGACATTGATTGTATCTCCTGCTTGAACTTGATTAATGGCATGTTGTATGGTTTGCCAAGGGTCGTCCTTTCCTCCTGTTGCGCTATCATTCCCAGATGGAGAGACAAAGTAAACTTGGTCAGCACTTACTTCTATCGTGAGGAAAATACTAGAAAATAAAATAAGGCTAAGTAGTGTGAAAAATTTCTTGTACCTAGAAATCATGTGTTTTTACCCCCTTATATGTAAAATGAAAAGTAATATATTGGTAAGAAGAGGAGTGGTTCAACCGATATTTGTTAGCGTCACTTTCTTCATTCAATTCGTAATGCTTAAAATGAATAACAATGAATTCTGTTATTTTATATAATAAATCAATTTTATAATGAAAAGATTGATTTTTTTATGTCTTTTTTCATTTGATATTATATTTTATAAAAAGTAAAAAGATGTATATTTTAACTTATATAAATTTTTTAGAATGTTAAATGTTAATGTAATGAAACAATAGACCTAGGGTTTAAGTATAAAACTTTAATCTTAAACGATTCTTAAAAGCTTAGGAATGTAGAATATATTTCTTTATTTTTTTACATGGCATCAATAAAAATCAAACGATTATTGTAAATGTACAGGTGGGAAAGTATAAGCTGAAGGGAAAATGAATGGTGTATATAGTTTGAATATCAAAATCTGTTCTTGATTAAAAAGGGGAGGACGCTAAAAGCATATGGAGTGAAGGGCGATAAGGAGGCTCCATCTTGCACTAGACGTGTGTCCGCCCTATTTTATCTCGTAAACTGGATCGGTTAGGGGAAAACAAGTAGTCGATTACCTAGGTGTTACTACAAGATGTCATATTCTTAATCTAAGTGCCTCTATAAAGGAGTGAGGCTAAGGCCGATTAAAAAGTATCACATCTGTGTGAAAGCGTCGGCCCTAGCCCATCTTAGGCATCAAAACCCCCACTATATGAAGGTGGTTGAATATACGAATATAAAAACTTTTTGGGAAATAGAGTTAGATCTATTTCCGTTTTGTTCAGTTGAAAAGGTTCCGTCCATCCCGTTTCAAAACTTCGACTAATACTAGCGTTTCGCTCCTATAGAAATATTTCCATCATGTTGGTCATAGTGAAGGGGAATGCTGATTGTACAGATTGTCCCCACTCTTTCTGTGCTGTCGATTTGCAGTGTAGCGTTTAAATTATGTCGGAGTCGCTCGAGTGTATTTCGCAACCCTAGTCCACTACTCGTTTCCACAATATTGGCTAGTTTGTCGGCTGGTATGCCCACACCGTCATCTGCTACACGGATGAAAAATTGGTGTTCTGTTTTCCATATACTAATAGTGACTGTTCCCTCACTTCCCTTTGGATGTACGCCATGTCGGATTGCATTTTCCACGAGTGTTTGCAAACTAAATGGGGGAATGTTGATAGCATCATAGGGTGTATCATTCAGCACCCAAACAATTTTTAAGTTAGGCATAAACCGTTGCTCTTGGATAAAGGCAAAAGATTTGACGAGCTCAATTTCATCGGAAAGCGGTATCATACGAGATTGTATACGCGCATCAAATAAACTAGAAAGGAAGTTGCCAAACTCGTGTAGTAAATCAACCATCTTATCTTGATCAATCGTGCTTAATGAAGCAATGGTATTTAATGTATTAAATAAAAAATGTGGTTCAATTTGTGCACGTAATAATTCTGATTCTAAATGAAGCTCGTTTTCTACCATTTGCTTCATCGTAATGAGTGATTTGGTACGTGATAGCAATTCCATAGGCTGAATTGGTTTCGCAATATAATCATTCACACCAGATTTAAATATCGTAGATAGTTCTAAATTATGTGCCTGTACGGTCAGGAATAAAATAGGTAATTGTACAAATGAAAAATTTTGACGAACTTCTTTAATAATGTCTAATGATGAATGTGCTGAAACCATCGAATCAATGATGACTAAATCATACCGAAGCGTTTTTAAATGTGTCCAAAAATCCGATTCATTGGCCAAAGTAATTTGATAATGCTGTGAAGTTAGAAGCGTTAAGAGGAAGGCGTTATCTGCATGATTTTCCGACCATAAAAGAATTTTACCTTTACAGTCAGAAGACATAACGGATTGGTCTAACTCCACATGCCAATGTTCTTTTTCCACACTTTTTAATAAATGAATTTCCAACGTAAGGTTATTAAAAATAAGTTTACCTTGCTGCATCGCAAGCAGTTGCTGACATATCTCAATCGTTAATTGATCGAGTTCACCCCAAGTTTCACTAGACATCCCTGACATGCAAATGGAAACATAGTCTCTCTGCTCTTGTACTTCTATAGTAATTTCACTACCACTGTTTAGCTTTATCAACACATTGTTCAGGAGATTGATGAACACTTGGCTTAACTTTTGCTCATCGCCCATAACATAGAGTAGCTTGTTTGGGTTGTTAAACGTCAGCGTAATATGATTGGCTTGTCCAAATGGTTGCAATAAGCTCAATAAATACGAAAGTAATGGCGTAACTGCAATCGATTTTTTTTCAATATGAATCGTTTCATTTTGGATTTGCGTATAATCGAATAAATGGCCGAGTGAAAAATTCATCATTCGTACGATGCTTTTCAATTTCGCTAAATCGACTTCATCATTTTCTAACTCAAAAATGAGTGAGTTTAACGGATTATATAAACGTTCCGAACTTTGGCGTAGAAAATCTTCTTTCATTTGGTCCCGTTGCTGTAACTTAGCTGCATATAATTTGATTTGTTCGTTAGTAATAAAAAATCGATAAAACCAAAAGCAGGCAATGCCAATTTCTATACTTAAATAATCAAACGGATAAAAAGGTAATTCATAAGGAAGTAGAGATTTAATCACCCGCCATAGTAAACCCGAACAAGCAGCCATTCCAGCAAAGAGTAAAAAGTATGTTTCTTTGACGGTAATCACCGTAACACGCCAAACCGCTCTATAAGTATATAAAACCGATATAATATAAAAGGGTATTAATAGAAAATCTATGAAGTCTTTATAAGCAAGCGGTATTATAAGCAAAATAAATAGAAATATACTAAATAACCCATTTATGAGTGATTGATATTTTAATTTCGTTGTATGAACTGGTAATAATTGAGCAAATCGAACGATGCAAAAGGCGGTACATAAATATAAAATAGAGGTCAATTTGGCTTCTAATAAATAAGGAAGTAAAAAGTCCCCCCATAAACTGTTTACAAAGCGATAGATTTCATCTAAAAAAGGGAAAATGTACATAATCGAATAGATTAAGACGATACGATTTCGATAAATAAATAAGTAAATGAAGACACTATAAGTAATATTGAGTAAAAGTGTAATTAAAATGATTAAATTTAATGTATTAATCAAATCAATGTAATTTGTTAACCCTTGTATGGAACTCATAATAATAGGCTTATGAAACAATGGCGTATGCTTATTTTCATTGGATGAAACAGTTAATGTAAAGTTCGGTTCATCAATCGTCACTTCTGCTAAATAAGCACTATAAGTTGTGCCAAATTTTTCAGATGGTTGACTAATGAGCCGGTCATTCACAAATACTTCTGTTTTAAATTCACTTTTGGGAATATAGAACATGAGCGTTGCTTCGCCCGGAAAAGAATCCAATGAAATGTGCATCGGTTGCTCATTGCTACCTTGTAGGTGAAGTAGCTCATCATTTTCAATAAGAGCGTAATCGATACTTGTGGAAGTATTGTCAGGGACCTCTATTTGTATTGGATAAAAAATAACTAACCAAATTAAACGCAATGTTAATAAAAAGAAAAAACTACCTATTAAAAGAATTCCATAACGAGACCAAATATTATTTTTCATCATAAACTCCCGTTAGTATAGAATAAGTTGTTTCTATTATTTATAAATTCTTAATTCGAATATGTACTTGATCATTCATACCATTACGAGTGGACGCTTTCCACGAACATGACCCTAGCCCTCGATGCGCTTTTAGAGCCCTATCTTATTGAATCAAAAAAGAATCGATTTTGAGATAACCCCATTTTACTATTATATAATGTTACGTCTGTAGATTAGTGAAATTTAGATGCTATTTTTTTGATATTACAAGGCCGCATCTTCCACATTCGCTACTTTCATTTTATTATTCTTCTTGTGGAATTTTAGTGATTTCTTCTGGTGAAATAAATTTTTGAAGGATGGAACGATTCATTTTTCTGTAGTAGTTTTTATTTTTGAAATTGAAGAACAGTGTTACTTTTACATAATGATTCGAGATATAACAAAGGAAGGGAGTAACAGGAAGTTAGGTATACAGGCATTTTCATATTATGGGGTTATGCCTGTATAGAATAGTAGAGGATGACCCCCAATTGTGTGAAGGTTCACTTTATCATAAGCGACTTTTTTTGTATAATAATTAAGTTACAAGGCAATTTACATTTTATATAAATTGAAAGAGAGTGGAACTATGGGTCGTAAATGGAATAACATTAAGGACAAAAAAGCTGGTAAAGACGCTGCTAACAGTCGTGTTTATGCGAAATTTGGTCGTGAAATTTATGTAGCTGCAAAGTCAGGTGAGCCAAATCCAGAATCAAACCGTGCGTTAAAAACTGTTTTAGAGCGTGCGAAAACATATTCAGTACCAAAACACATTATTGAAAAAGCGATCGATAAAGCGAAGGGTGGCGGCGAAGAAAGCTTCGACGAGTTACGTTACGAAGGCTTCGGTGTCGGCGGTACAATGGTCATCGTGGACGCGTTAACAAACAATGTCAACCGTACAGCATCAGAAGTACGTGCGGCATTCGGTAAAAACGGTGGTAACATGGGTGTAAGTGGATCTGCTGCACATATGTTCCAAGCAACAGCTGTATTTGGTATTGAAGGGAAATCTGAGGATGAAGTGCTTGAAGTCTTAATGGAAGCGGACTTAGATGCACGTGATATTCTGGATGAAGAGGGGACAATCATTGTCTATACAGAGCCAGATCAATTCCATGTGACACAAGAAGCATTTAAAGCAGCGGGTATCGAGGAGTTTGCAGTAGCTGAGTTAACGATGCTTCCGATGACAGAAGTAGCATTAGCCGGTGATGATTTAGCGAAGTTCGAAAAAATGATTGATGCGTTAGAAGACTTAGAAGACGTGCAACGCGTCTATCATAATGCTGATTTAGGTGAATAGTGTATAAAAAAGGGACTTTTATCATTGGAAAATGATAAAAGTCTTTTTTTACGAGAAGCAAGGGTGACTTTTTCATCTTTATAAACGCAAGTATCCATTTTAAACTATTTTGATGTGAGTCGTGTTTTTCTAACTAAGTTATTTAATTGTTATACTAAAGTATAAGCAAGAAAGTTGCACAATTCATTTTATTATAGCAAAATGCTAATGAAATAATGGAAGAAGGAGGGTATTTATGAAAAGTCAGGGACGTCTCGCTAGTAGAATTATATTAATTGCTAGTATGATATTTGTAGTATTGCTTGGTTTAAACGCATTTTTAATGATTTATACGTCCAAACAATCTGTACAAGCAACAGTTGGTGAACAGACAATCACCATTGCAGAAAATATATTAAATTATATCGATATAGATAAATATGATGAATTCATCAAAAATCCAGCAGAGAACGAAATGTATTGGGAATTACGTGAGCAGTTAAATGAACTGCGTGAAATGAATGGTGTACTTTATGCGTATACATACTCGGTACCGCAACCAGGAGAAGGTGTAGCATTTTTAGTGGATGGTATGCCAGTGGATGACACGGAAGGGGCAGCGGCACTCGGCGATATTTCGAGCTCTACCACATATGCACATATTGAAAAAGTATTGCAAAATGGCCATTATTATTCCGATTTATTAGCGGGTGATTATGGTGAGTATATTTCAGGGTTTATCCCAATTAAAAATAATGCGGGAGAAGTCATTGCATTTTTAGGTGTGGATATCGATGCATCTTATGTAGCAGGTATTACAAGTAGCATCACAAAAAGTATTTTACCGAGCATGGTCGGCGTGTTTGCATTACTTATTTTAGTTGCACTTGGTTTACTATTCTACTATATTTCCAAGTCATTAAGGCCGTTAACCGAGTTAGTAACAGCGTCTACATTATTAGAAGAAGGCGACTTTAAAGGCGCAAATCATATAGTAGCAAATATTAAAACAACAGCTAATAATGAAATTACACAGTTTACACAGGCATTTTCTAACATGCTCTCAACATTAAAAGTAACATTCAAAGTGATTCGTGAAAAAACAAATAATCTAGAGACAGCAGTTCATGATATTAATGATACAACGGTTCAAGTGAACGATTCCAATGCCAGCATTACGAAAAATATTGTGGATATTTCAGCGAGCAGTGAACAACAAAAGGTAAATAATGATGAAATTGTACTGGCGATGAATGAGATGGCCTTAGGAATTCAACGTTTAGCAGATTCGACCAATGAAATTGCGGAGTCTTCAAGTAGTATGACAACTTTAGTAGGGTCAAGTGTTGCCGATTCACAAAAAGTTGTCGTACAAATTCAAAACGTAGAAAAATCGGTTATTCAGACGTCGGATCATGTGCGTGAAATGGGTGAAAAGTTTGCTTCTATTGAAGAAATGATAAGCGTCATCACAAATATTGCGGACCAAACAAACTTACTTGCATTAAATGCCGCAATTGAAGCAGCGAGGGCAGGTGAAGCTGGAAAAGGTTTTGCGGTTGTAGCAGATGAAGTACGTAAATTAGCCGAACTATCTCGTCATTCAGCCGAAGATATTCATCAACACTTGCAAAGTTTCCTTGTCATTACAGAACGAGCATTGTCTGAAATGGCTTCTAGTACGGAAGATGTAAAAGGTGGTAGCGCTGCCGTTGCATTAATTGGGGATAAATTACAAGAAATTTTGCAAGCAGTGGAATATGTAAATGAACAAATTCAAGATGATTCAGCCGTAATTCAACAAATGTCAGCAAGTGCTGAGCAAGTACTTGCCTCAACAGAGCAAATGAATACATTAATGACACAAGCAACGGCACAAGCAAGAAATGTAGTGAGTTCTACCGATACACAAGTAGAAATGATGGACCGTTTAAATCAAGTAGTTGTCCGTTTAGATGAAACATCTGAAGAAGTAGTACGTGAGATTGAAAAATTTAAGTTATAAAATCAGAGATGTTGATTATACAAATATTACGAGATAATCAGCGTAATATTTTAGTGCAATGTTTGATAAAAGGGACTTGCTCGTTAATTGAAGCCGTGCCTGCGGAAAGCGAGTCAGCCGTAGCGGAAATCAACGTATTCTAAGTTGTCCATTCACAATAAAAGGTAAATCAACACTTGTATTATAAAATAAAAGGAAGTGTGGTATCTATTTATGATGAGATGCTGCACTTTTATTTTTATAATTTGAAATATTTTTAAATTTTTGTAGAAAAATTGTCGGAATTTAATTGTTTAATTACATTTTTATGTAATAATAAAGATAACGGGGGATTTGGGAAAAATAGAAAAGTGGTGATGAAATGAGTGTTTTACGTACAATTCGTGGAAAATTATTGATTTTTTCATTTTTATTATTCTTACTACCTAGTTCAATCATTGGTTTTGTTAGTTACATGGAAGCGCAACAGGGGCTTGATCAGCTAGGAGAAACAGTAATTAAAAATAGTGTAGAATCTGCACTACAATTAATTGATCAAGCACAGGTAGCGGTAGACAGCGGAGCGATTACGGTGCAAGAGGCACAGGAACAAGTAAAGGCTGCGCTTATCGGTGAAAAAGGACCAGATGGAAAAAGACAATTAGCGAACCCTTCTGATTTAGGAGAGAATGGCTATATATATATTATCAATCGCCAAGGGACGTTAATTGGTCACCCTACACGTGAAGGCGATAATTTATGGAATGACCAAGATAGCTCAGGTCAGTACTTTATACGTAACGTAAAAGAACAAGCTGTAGCGGGTGGAGGCTTTACGTATTATGAATTTGAGTTGCCAGGAAAAACTGAAGTGGCACCAAAACTAATTTATTCAAAGTTAGAAGAAGATTGGAACTGGATTATTGCATCCGGAACGTATTTACAGGATTTCAATGCACCAGCTAACTCGTTATTAAAGGTCATACTCATTACATTAGTCATTTCAACTGTCTTAGGGGGATTAGCGGCCATTTTATTCTCTCGTCATTTAGCTTTCCCACTTATGAAACTGTCAAAACGTGTTGGACAAGTAGCGAAAGGCAATTTAACGGTCGAGTTAGACAACACAGAACGCCATGATGAAGTCGGTGTATTAAATCAAGGGTTCAATGAAATGGTGAGTCAGCTAAAGGTACTCATTTCCGATGTTGAGCATACGATTGGGGAAATTCAAAATACATCCACTAATTTAACAGCAGTGGCAGAGGAAACAACAGCATTTGGAGAGGATATTGTCAAAGCGGCAACAGAAGTAGCAAAAGGCGCTTCACAACAAGCGGCGGATGCAGATGAAACAAACCAAATCACGTTAAGTTTTGCCAAAGAAATTGAGCAATTACATGAGAAAAATGAATTAATGCTACGCTCATCTGAAAAGATGCGGAAGTCGAATGCGGAAGGCCTAGATAATTTAACTGTATTAAAAGAGCGTTCTTCAGAGTCTTATGAGCTTATTACATCGATGCAGGATGTATTAGATAGTTTAATTGGGAAAGTTCGGGACATCGAAGGGATTGTGAATACAATTAATGAAATTTCAGATCAAACGAACTTATTGGCTTTAAATGCTTCGATTGAGGCAGCACGTGCGGGTGAACATGGAAAAGGTTTTGCTGTAGTCGCCCAAGAAGTGCGAAAATTAGCTGACCAAACAAGCCAAGCAACCGATCTAGTGCGAAATACGCTTAGAGGGATTGAAGTAGAGACGAAATTAGTAACAAATGAGATGTCTAAAACGTATGCGATTGTTCAAGGGCAGCATCAGTCAGTGGAAACAACGGAACAGTCTTTTGAAGATATTGGCAATGCCGTTGAAACAATTATTCGTTCCATTGAAGAAGTATCGACAAGTGTGCAGTTACTAAATAATTCGAAAAATACGATGCTTGCCTCTATTGAGCGAATTGCAATGATTAGTGAAACGAATGCAAGTATGACGGAGGAAGTAACGGCGTCTGTAGATGAACAGCAAAAAGCCGTGCAAATGGTGACAAACTCTTCGAATGATTTATCGAACGAAATTCAAGGGTTACAAGAATCCGTTAATAAATTCACGATTCGATAAATGCTTGCTCATTAATGGGTAGAATAGAGAAATGATACGATTTCTTTGAGAGTGTAGATAATATATCTGCACTCTTTTTCTTGCATTTATAGGAAAAATACTGAATAATTAAATTATAAATTTCGGATTTCGAATTAATAGGGAGGGATACGATGAAATTTACAGATTATGAGTATAAGCGTCCACATATGCCGGCGATTAAGCTAGCGGTACATGCATACATTGAACAATTTAAACAAGCGACAACAGTAGAAGAACAAAGCGAAGTTATTGAAAAAATTAATGCATATCGCAAAGACTTTTCCACGCAGGCGAACCTTGTATATATTCGTGCATCTATTGATACAACAGATGAATATTACCAACAAGAGCGCGATTATTTAGATGAAATCGAGCCCGAAATGGACGATGTAATCACGGAGTACTATAAAGCGCTTGTCAACTCACCGTTTCGCGCAGCGTTAGAACAAAAATGGGGAGCGCAGTTATTTGCATTAGCAGATAACCAAATTAAAGGTTTTTCACCAGCCATTATTGAATTGATGCAAAAGGAAAACAAATTAGTATCGGAATACAACAAGCTCGTAGCCTCTGCTCAAATTGAGTTTGATGGGAAAACATTAACGCTAGCCCAGCTTGCGCCTTATGGTGAATCAACAGATCGTGTGGTACGTAAAGCAGCGCGTGAGGCATCAGCTCACTTTTTTGCACAAAATGGAGAAAAATTGGATGACTTATATAATCAGCTCGTGAAAATTCGCCATGAAATTGCAACAACACTTGGTTATAAAAACTATGTAGAACTTGGCTATATTCATATGAATCGCATAGACTATGATGCAAAGATGGTTGCTAATTTCCGCAAGCAAGTACGTGAATATATCGTACCGCTTGTTACAAAATTGTACGCGCGCCAAGCAAAACGCATCGGAGTAGAAGATTTAAAATACTACGATGAAGGATTCAAGTTTTTATCAGGGAATGCGACACCGAAAGGCGATGCTGACTGGATTGTCGCAAATGGGAAAAAGATGTATGAGGAATTATCACCAGAAACAGGGGAATTCTTCAATTATATGTTAGATCACGAGTTAATGGATTTAGTTGCGAAGAAGGGCAAGGAATCTGGTGGTTATTGTACGTTTATCGAAAACTATGATTCACCATTTATTTTCTCAAACTTTAACGGTACATCGGGCGATATCGATGTCTTAACACATGAAGCAGGTCACGCTTATCAGGTATATGCCAGTCGTAATATGGGCATTCCAGAATATTTATGGCCAACTTTCGAGTCATGTGAAATTCATTCGATGAGTATGGAATTTTTTACATGGCCATGGATGGATTTATTCTTTAAAGAGGATACAGATAAATATCAATTTGCCCATTTAAGTGGAGGGCTGATTTTCTTACCATACGGTGTAGCGGTTGATGAGTTCCAGCATGTTGTGTATGAAAATCCAGAAATGACACCAGCAGAACGTCGCGCAGCTTGGAAAGTAATCGAAGAAAAATACTTGCCACATCGTGATTATGATGGTCAGGAGTATTTAGAGTCAGGCGGCTTTTGGCACCGTCAAGGGCATATTTATGCAAGCCCGTTCTATTATATTGACTATACGTTAGCGCAAATTTGTGCATTCCAATTCTGGAAGCGTTCACGTGAAGATTTTAAGGCAGCATGGAAGGACTATGTCCATTTATGCAGTTTGGGTGGTTCACAATCGTTCACAGGCTTAGTCAAAGAGGCTGGGTTAATCTCGCCATTTGAAGAGGGCTGTGTACAATCGGTAGTAGGTGTCATTGAAGCGTATTTAAACAGCATTGACGATACAAAACTATAAAAACGAAGGATGAGCGGTGGGATTATACTTACTGCTCTTCCTTTTATTTTGAAAAAGAAATGCTCATAAAGTGAAGTGTACCTTATGTAAACGAATAAATCGTGTTTGAAAGAGGCAACAATGGTGAAAGCTATGCAAGGGAGGAACACTAGTCCTTTATTTTATCTCTACTCTTTGGTGATAGTCTCTTTTTATAAGTCTTCTTTTTGGTCAGTAAAATAAAGTATAATTAATACGAATATTGAATGATTAAAGAGTGAAACATTCTACCATTTCATCACGTATGTAAGAAGTAGCAACCTATTTCATAGGAAGGTGAGCACTTTACCAGCTTGGATAGTTCCGTGTTCATATCTTTCAAATACATAGTTCGATTTAGAGCAGATTAATAAGAAGGGGGTAAATAATGACAAAGAAACTATGGTTTCAAGTAGGGATCGGCATTTTAATCGGTCTCTTAATTATTAAATATTTTATAGAGATTCAAGGGATCTTTAGTCCGTTTGTTATCATTTTAAAAACAATCTTTATTCCATTGTTATTAGGGGGCGTATTGTATTATGTTACGGAGCCGCTTCAGCGCTTGTTAGAAAAGCGTGGCTTACCGAGATGGGGAAGTATTAGTACGATCATTATTTTACTAGCAGGCGTCGTAACAGGTCTTTTATTAATGATCGGCAATCCAATTGCTACGCAAGTGAATAATTTAGTAAAAAATGCACCAATGATTGCGACCAATATTCAAGAAACAGCAGATTATATCATTAATAATCGAGATAATTTACCGCCACAAGTAGGGGAGTTTGTTGACTCTATTTCGAATTCGATTCAGGCAATTGCGGTAAAAAGTAGTACATGGCTTGTCACAATTATTAGTGGTGCCGTGTCAGCGACGTTTACACTTATTCTCGTCCCATTCTTTTTCATTTTTATGTTAAAGGATCATGAAAAGTTTGCCCCCAATATTTATAAAATATTTACTGGTGAACGCCGCACATGGGTAAAGGAGACGTTAGAGGATATTGATCGTGTTCTTCGTAATTATGTACAAGGACAAGTCATCATTAGTTTGATACTGGCCATCATGATGTTTATTGGCTATGTAATCATCAAATTAGAATATGCATTATTACTGGCGATTTTCGCCTTCTTTATGAATATGATTCCGTTTATCGGTCCGTGGGTATCCCTTGTACCAGCTGTCATTGTCGCGATTTTACAAGATCCGGTTTTAGTCATTTGGGTACTCGTCATTACTTTAATAGCGCAACAAGTTGAAAGTAACTTAATCACACCAAATATTATGGGGAAATCGTTAGATATTCATCCATTAACGGTCATTTCCCTTGTATTAGCAGCAGGGAATATTGCAGGGTTTATTGGGATTTTGATTGCGATCCCGACATATGCCGTATTAAAAGTAATTGTTGTTAATATATACGAGGAACGTAAAAAAATTAAAGAAGCTGCAACGAAATCGGTGTAGCCTCTTTTAGGAGAAGTCCCCCGCTATAGGTAGCGTCATTGAGATGTGAGAGAAGTATGTCGCCGGGCTACTTCTCTTTTCTGTATGTTATACTAGTGGGCGAGAGAAATTAAAAGGAGATTTTTATGCTTACATTTGAACAAAAGCAAGCGATTATTGAAGAGTTCACACAGTTGAAAAAGAAGGAAATTTCATTAAAACGTATGAATTATCACTTTGAAGAAAGTTTGTACGAAAAGACGATTGTGGTTGAAAAACTACACCCAAATGGGAATGGTTTTGTATTCATTGGCGACTTATTAAAATATGAAAAAGAAGCGAATGATAAAGGTCTTGTTAATATTCGCGATTATTCGGCAGAAGCACTACGAACGATTGTTGCAGATGCGATTGAATATTTATCAGAGGATGTTGATGATGAACCAATTATTGAAGTGTGGGTAGATCGCAATCGTACAGAACTGGAACTAGTGTACGAAAATCGTTCTTGGAATGTATATCATAATGATAATTTAGAGGAAGCATTTGGTACGCGTGAGGCAGCGGTGGAATATTTACGCGAGGAAGGCTTCCGCCCAATGAAGTAAAAGGGGGAATGATGATGGAAGAGAGAACGTCAAATGGTAAAAAGTTTGCTTTTATTGTCATCGGTTCAATCATTATAGCATCTATTTTTGCCGTCATTGTAATTACCATTTTCTATAATACGTATGATCCATCCAAATATGGTCGCAACAATGGTGGGGTTGATCCGAATAATCGAGGTGTACCTGAAACAGAACAAGTGGATGAGCAATCCGCTCCTTTGACTAATTCAATGTATGAGTCTATAATTATCTCAAATTCGAGATAATGTAGGGGCGTGAGGATGTGCAACATATTTTTGAACAAGGGACAAAGGACATTACATTACTATTACTGCACGGGACAGGTGGGACAGAGCGTGATTTGCTTGGACTGGCAAAAGAGATTGATGCAGAGGCGAATGTTTTAAGTGTGCGCGGTCAAGTATTAGAAAATGGCATGCCACGCTTTTTCCGCCGTATTGCTGAAGGTGTGTTTGATATGGAAGATCTTCGTTTCCGTACGGATGAGCTATATGATTTTATTAAATTAGCGAGCGTTCAGTATGGCTTTGATGCATCGAAAATTGTAGCTATTGGGTATTCAAATGGTGCGAATATTGCAGGGAATTTATTATTCCGCCATCACCATAGTTTAGTGGGCGCCATTTTACATCATCCAATGGTACCTGACCGTGAAGCAAAGATGCCGAACTTACAAGGTGTAAATGTATGGATTGGCGCAGGAACGAATGATTTCATGTGCCCACCGCAAGAATCAGAAGAGCTAGAGCAATTATTAGTAAATGCAGGTGCGCTTGTAGAAGTAGCATGGTTTGACTATGGGCATCAACTAACAATGCCTGAAGTACAAGCAGCAAAAGCTTGGTATGATCAACTATTTGGCTAATAAAAACGCACTATCGCCAGTGAGCGAAAGTGCGTTTTTTCTATTGCTTTGATTTTCTTTTGACAAATGGTAACCACCAGTTCCAGTCGCCGAATAATTTCATTAAGCTTGGAACGAGCATTAAACGGATAATTGTCGCATCAATCGCAACCGCAACCGCAATACCAATCCCAATTTGCTTCACAGGCATTACATCCGTAAAGGCAAAAGCACCTGTAATGACAATCATAATGAGTGCAGCAGATGTAATAATTTTTGATGTAGAAACGAGCCCGTCAATTGTCGCTTTTGTATTTTCAGCGCCTTTCTCGTATTCTTCTTGTATACGAGAAATTAAGAAGACCTCATAGTCCATACTTAAGCCGAATACAAGACAGAATACAATCACCGGAATAATGAGTGCAATGGTTACTTCCGGGAGACCGAAATGCCCATATTGAAAAATATAAACAAGAATGCCGAACGTTGAACCTAAGCCAATGACATTCATAATAATCGCCTTTAACGGAATTAAAATCGATTTAAAGGCAAGCATTAAAATAATAAAGGTTGTTACAATAATAATCGTTAAGGCAAGCCCAATCTTATTGGCAATCTCATCAAAGATTTCTTGATTGAATTTTGGTTGCCCTGCTAATGCAAATTCCACCCCTAAATCTTGATCCATCCAATCGCGCACAAAGTTCTGTGCCTCGGTAGAAGCCCCTTGTGCATCAATAGAAATAACCATATACATTTGATCGTCTTGTACGAAGTTTTCTGCTACCGCATTCAGCATCCCCGGTGCTTGTGGGTTAGTATTGACCATTTCCCATGTATCAACTGAATCGATATCGGTTGCCGTAAACATCGTTGTGACTTCTTTTACGAGGGGATCCGCCTGTAATTTCTCTTGAATGTCGAGCATTTGTTGTAGCCCAGCGCGGTCTGTCCAACCATTGTCACGTTTTGCAAGTAAAAATACTGTTGCTTGCTCACCGAGTCCAAATTCATCTGTTAAAGTATCATATGCTTGTCGTGCCTCGAAAGAAGTTGGGAGTGAATCGACCGTCGGAATCGCCAATTTGATATCTTTAATCGGGACCATCGCAAGTCCAAGTAAAATAACCGCTACGAAAATAATTTTCATTGGATTTTTCATGACAAAACCAGCAAATGATTGCCAGCGACTAGTTGTCGTTTTCACGCGAATGAGGCGCCATTTATTTAAGCGGTCGCCAAGCACTGTAATGAGGGCTGGTAACAGTGTTAACCCAGAAATGACTGCTAACAGTACGGCAATGGAACCACCAAGTGCGATGTTTTGGAAGATTTCTACTTGGATGACGACCATTGCACCAAGCCCAATCATAACGCATAGTGCAGAGAAAATAATCGAACGTCCGGCTGTCGTAATCGCTACTTGTACTGCTTCCTCAACAGATTTTTGTCCGCGTTCTTCCCGGTAACGATTAATAAATAACAGGGCAAAGTCGATACTTAAGGCAAGTCCGAGCATTGGTACGATATTTAAGATAAAAATGGATAAATTCACATTTCCGCTTAGTAAGGTTAAAATCCCAAATGCCGCAACAACTGTGGCACCACCAACTAAAACCGGCAGTAAAGAAGAAACGACTGTACCGAATGCGAGAAGTAGTACGATAATGGCGATCGGCACACCGATTGTTTCTGCCTTCATTAAATCGTTTTGGCTCGCAACGTTAATGTCTTTTGAAATAACAGGTTCTCCTGTAATTTCAATGCCTTCTTCATCTGCTAATATGTCGCGGATTTCATCAATAATAGGGAAATAATCCTTTACCGAATTGTCAAAGTTGAGTGTAGCGTACGATAGATGATCGCGATTGTATGCTTCCACATCGTTTGGCGAAGCAATGGAATCGATTTCCTCAATAGCTTCTAATTTAGATAAAACCCGTTCAATTTCAGGTCCAGTTTTATCTTCAAATAAGACAAAGATGGTTTTGGCAGGGAGTCCGAATGTTTCGGAAAGCTCCTCGGTTACACGGATATGATCATCTTTTACGAAAAAGCCATCACCCTGAAGTTTGGATGGAAGCTGCATGGCAAAATAGCCCATCGTAATGAAAAACAATATCCAAATAACGATAATGGTTTTTGCGTATTGGGTAACGAGTTTTGCTATAGCTTGCACAAAGAGAACCGCCTTTCCTTTTTCATTATGTATAGTTTACTTGAAAATGTAGCTAAATGGATAAAGTGAAACTTCAAGCGGTGGGGGGGCATCCCCCACCTACTAAGCATCATGACTTTCTTAAGTTCTAAGGTAAGAGTTTTAATGCCTGTTAATATAGGATAAAAAAACATGATGTCCATTTGTAGAATCGCCTACTATTATGCGTTACGCATAATGATTGTTTCAATCGTATCGGCTACGTTTTGACAGTAGTCCGAGATTTCTTCTAATTGTTCATATAAATCCTTAAATTTAATAAGACGAATAGGGTTTCTTTCGTTTAAGAATAATTGCTTGATGGAGGAACGCAAAATTTCGTCACATTCCCGTTCGTAATCCTTTACTAAAATCGCGTGTTGTCGCATACCGACTAAATCTTTTTTATTTAATAAGTCCATCGCTTTGACAATTTCATCTGTAGATTTCGTAATGTACCCTAGGAAGTCACGCATCGATTGATCGACTTCAGTGAATGAGAACATTTCAAAGTGCGCAATACAGCCTTCTGTCCCATCTAAAATATCATCCATACGAAGGGCGAGAGAAAGGATATCTTCACGTTCAATCGGTGTTATAAATGACTTGTTCAGCATGACGATGAGCTCATGAATTAATTCATCCCCCGCTATTTCATATTCCTTCATTTTAATGCTAATTTCTTTTAAATCTATCACATTTTTAATACGGGAATTATTTGCATAGTGGACAGCTTCCCGTACATTTTCAGCAATTTTATGAAGTGCCGTGAAAAACGGGTCTTTCTTTCTTGTGTTAAACATGGAATGGCCTCCATTATATAAAAGTTATTTCAATAAAATTTTGACTCGGGTACCATAACAAAATATAAAAATCCCATACAATTCTTAACTGCGTATTAGTAATCTGTATAAATTTGTAACATATAAAAATGGAGCATTTCAATAGTCTCTAATAATAGTTATATATTATTTCTCGATATGTTTAATAGAAATATTGAAATTTTGATGGGAAGTAGAGTGGTTAAAGTATTTGTTTTATCAAGGTTATGCGTATTTTTAGATTGTCTTTTCATATCTTAATTATGATGTAGAATTAAATATTACAAAAATATAAATAGGAATTTTTAGCTAATAAGATGTGGGGTGATTTGTCACTTTAGAATAATGAAGCTCGATGCTTTTTAATTTTATATATGTTACGCTTGTGTGTATAAAAATTTTCTATTTAAAAATGGCTACGATCATAAATGGATTGCGTAGCCATTTTCTTTATTTATAAATATGCTTCTAATTCATTTTCTAAAAATGGTTTTGCATTTAGTAATTGTACAAATGCTTGGTAGCGAATGCGTTGCTCTTCACTTGGCTTTTTACCTGTATAGTATGCACGGATTAATACATTTTTCGGTGTATGCTCCATATCGATGAATTCAAGGAGCTGTGTGTCATAGCCAACCAGTGATAAAAGTTCAGCGCGAATGGAATCTGTGGCGAGTGAAGCAAAGCGCTCTCGAATGAGTCCGTGCTGCAACATCACCTCTAGAGCAGGTGTATGAAGTTGACGGTTTAATTCGTGCTGGCAACAAGGTACACTTAAGATTACTTTTGCTCCCCATTTCACAGCACGTGCTAATGCCATATCCGTTGCTACGTCACATGCGTGCAGTGTGACGACCATATCGACAGACGTTTCATCGTTATAGTCATTAATATCCCCAACTAAAAACTCTAAATCATCATATTCAAGATCAGCGGCGATACGGTTACATTCCTCAATTACTTCTTTTTTCAAATCAAGCCCTGTGACCCGAATATTGAACCCTTTTTCCACTTTTAAGTAATGATAGAGCGCAAATGTTAAATACGATTTGCCTGAGCCGAAATCTAAAATACGAATCGTACGGTCTTTCGGTAAATAGTGGAGCGAATCGTCAATAAACTCCACAAAACGATTAATTTGCTTAAACTTATCATATTTTTGCTTTTTCACTTTCCCGTCCGCTGTTTGCACACCAAGGCGGATTAAAAAAGGGTAGGGTATAGAGTCATCTAGTAAATATTGCTTTTTGCGATTATGTGATAAATTCACTTCTTTTGGGCTTGCTTGTTGATCTGATTTCCAAAGCACTTTATTTTTCTTAGATAATTGCACTTGCACAGATTGGTTTGTAAATTGTGCATGAATTTGACGAAATTCTTCTAGTAACGTATCGAAATATGTCATAAACTGTTCTAGCGGTATGTTTTCGTGCTTTAAGATGCGTTCGTATTGATACTCTAATTGAATGGTATACACACCACGTAACTCAATAGGCTTTAATTTCACGCGTTTTAATTCATTTGACTTTTGGCGTGGCTGGCTAATTGTCGCATTGACTAATGTTTTTTCGTGTAATAATGTTAAAAATTGTTTTTTCATTTGTTCAAAATCCATACGCTCGACCTCTTTGTTTAAAGTAAGTTTAGTGTATCATAACTCTTTGCTTGCCGTGAGAATAATGATTTCATGTCTGCAATTAACGGAAAAAAGACGAGATTGCTCTCGAATGCTAGAATTGTCTGTTAATAGGGTGCTGTTAATAGTAAAATTTATTAATTAGAAGAAGGGGGATTTATGTATGTCAGATTATGCATTTCAGTTGTTAGCGATTGTGTTATACATGGTAGCGATGTTGGCAATTGGATGGTATGCATTTATACGCACTAAAAATTTAAACGATTATATGCTTGGTGGTCGAGGGCTCGGGCCAGCAGTTACAGCTTTAAGTGCTGGGGCAGCTGATATGTCCGGTTGGCTATTAATGGGTTTACCAGGAGCGATTTATGTAAATGGTTTAGTAAGTGCTTGGATCGCCATTGGTTTAACAATCGGGGCGTATTTAAACTGGTTATTTGTTGCACCACGCCTACGTGTATATACGCAAGTAGCAAGTGATTCCATTACCATTCCGAGTTTTTTAGATAATCGTCTACGTGATCATACAAAAGCAATCCGCATTGCTGCGGGTATTATTATTTTAGTATTCTTTACATTTTACGTATCCAGTGGGATGGTTGCTGGTGGTAAATTTTTTATGAGCTCATTTGGCTATGATTATCATACGGGTCTGTTAATTGTGTCAGGTGTTGTGGTGGCTTATACTTTGTTCGGTGGCTTTTTAGCCGTCAGTTATACGGACTTCCTTCAAGGGTTAACGATGTTTTTAGCACTTATTACCGTACCGTTATTCGGGATGTTTTTAACAGGTGGGCTTGGTGATACAATTGATTCGATTCAAACAGTGAAGCCAGAACACTTATCGTTATTTGCTTCTACAGCGACAGTAGCGGGCGTTGTATCGTCTGTTGCGTGGGGCTTAGGTTATTTTGGTCAACCGCACATTATCGTGCGCTTTATGGCCATTACGTCTGTTAAAGAAACGACTGCAGCACGACGTATCGGGATTGGCTGGATGATTTTTAGTTTAATAGGTGCTGTTGCAACCGCGCTTGTGGGGGTAGCTTACTATCAACAAAATGGCCTTGAGCTTGCAGATGCTGAAACGGTATTTATCACACTTGGTCAAATTTTATTCCATCCGTTTGTGGCTGGTGTTATGCTGGCCGCAATTTTAGCCGCGATTATGAGTACGATTAGTTCGCAACTTATCGTTACGTCGTCCGCATTAGTCGAGGATATTTACAAAGCCATTTTTAATAAAACAGCAAAGGATGCTCATTATGTATTTGTCGGCCGTCTAGCCGTGCTGTTTGTATCAATTATTGCGGCTGTCCTAGCGTGGAACCCAGATAATTCAATTCTTGATTTAGTAGGGTTTGCATGGGCAGGATTTGGCGCAGCATTTGGACCAATTATCCTCCTGTCGCTTTATTGGCGCAAGCTCACAAATATCGGTGCATTAGCCGGTATGGTCAGTGGAGCAGCTGTTGCATTTATTTGGGGGAAAGTACCAAGCTTAGCCTCCGCATTATACGAAATTGTGCCAGGGTTTATCGTCTGTTTACTTGTCGCTGTTATTGTCAGTATAGTGACGTATAAACCGAATAAAGAAATTGAGGGAGAGTTCGATGAAACACTTCGTCGATTAAAGATGGAAAAATAATGGAACGGAAGGGACCCGATACTTTTTGGGTTCCTTTTTCTATGGTACGATGGGATTAATGAGTGCGTAGGAGGTTTTTTGTGAATAGTTTAAAAGACGTTGAAACGTTAGAGGAAAAAGGCATTTTAGTCGGTGTGAATTTACGAAGTGACGACAATTTTGACTACTCGATGGAAGAGTTAGCAAACTTAGCGGAAGCGTTAGATGTAGAGGTTGCTGGCTATGTAACGCAAAATCTAGAGCGTGTAAATCCATCGCATTACGTTGGGACAGGGAAGATAGAGGAAATTAAGGCATTTGTTGAAGAAACGGATTCAAATATTGTCATTTTTAATGATGAATTATCGCCATCGCAAATTCGCAACTTAGAGCGCGATTTAGAATGTAAAGTCATTGACCGTACAATGTTAATTTTGGATATTTTCGGGCGCCGTGCGAAAACACGTGAAGCACAAATGCAGGTGGAATTGGCGCAACTTCAATATATGCTCCCGCGTTTAGTAGGCTTGCATGCTTCGCTTTCTCGTCAAGGTGGAGGCACGGGAGGAGGATTTAAAAACCGTGGTGCAGGGGAGACGAAATTAGAGCTAGATCGCCGTAAAATTGAAGATCAAATTGCTAAACTGCGTCGTGATTTAGAGCAAGTGAAAGAACAACGTGAAACACAGCGTAAACAACGCCGTAAAAATGCTATGCCCGTTGTGTCCATTGTAGGCTATACGAATGCCGGTAAATCAACCATTATGAATCAATTGCTTGTCAAAATGGGACAAGAGGATTCCAAACAAGTATTTGAAAAAAATATGCTATTCGCAACACTTGAAACATCGGTTCGCCATATCGAATTACGAGACAATAAATCATTCTTACTGACAGATACAGTAGGGTTTGTCAGTAAACTACCGCATCACCTTGTCAAAGCGTTCCGTTCAACATTAGAAGAGGCACGTGATGCAGACTTACTGTTGCATGTAGTAGATGTCTCCAATGAAGAACATAGCTTTATGATTGATGTGACGAATGAAACATTAAAAGCGGTAGGAGTAGAAGATATTCCAACGATTTATGTATACAATAAATCGGACTTAGCCAACGTGAAGTATCCGCTTGTAAGTGGGGATAATATTTGGATTGCAGCGAAAGAGGGAGCAGGGCTCGATGAATTAATTGAACGCATTAAGTCTCATATTTTCTCTGATTATGTGGCGTGCAAAATGTTGATTCCGTATGATAAAGGAAGTATCGTTTCGTATTTAAACGAAGCAGCTACCGTGATGAACATGTCCTATGAGGAAAACGGTACACTGCTAGAAGTGGAAGTAAAAGCATCGGATTACAGTAAATTTGAAGAGTATGTGGTAAAGTAATGGGCTGCAATTAGCAGCCCATTTTCTTATAATACACCTTCAACAGCTTTTTCGAGATCGAGTAATGCATCTGTTGGTTCAAAGCGAGCGACTACTTTTCCAGCTTTGTCTACTAAAAATTTTGTGAAGTTCCAGCGGATGTTACGCCCTATTAAATAATCAGGATATACTTCTTGTATATGGCTCATCAGCATTGCTTCTTGCATATTGTTTTTATTGATTTCTCGTACGTCTACCTCATGCTTTAAGTAGTTAAATAATGGATGTGTTTGCTTACCATTTACGTCAATTAAATCGAATACAGGGAACTGTACGCCGAAGTTAATTTGGCAAGCTTTCGCTGTTGTTTGACCGTCCTCCGGGTTTTGTTCACCAAATTGGTTCGTTGGGAAGGCTAATACAACGAATTCTTGTTCTTTATATTTGTTATACATTTTCTGTAGGTCCTCATATTGATATGTAAATCGACATTGGCTTGCTGTATTCACAATTAATATGGCTTTGCCTCTATACGTCTCCATCGATAAAATGTCCCCGTTTGGCTTTTTTACTAAGTAATTATAGATGCTCATCTCTATTTTCCCTTCGTTACTATTTTCTTCTATCATAAAACAATCCACGATGTATATACTACTATTTTGATTTCTAACTTTTGTTATCTTTATATAGTAATATTGCTTATGTAGGGAGAAGTTTTTATTTTAGAGAAGAATGTTATTGTAATAATAATTTTAATGAATTTTACTGAAAAAAGAGAATTTAATAACATTTCTAATATATTTCAAACTACTTGCATAATTTCTGTTGATGCTTTACTGTAATGAAATATTACTTTTCTGCTATGTGTATTTTTTTATATACTAAATTATCAGAAAAATGAAACGTTATACTATTATACGGAAGAGGGTATTTTCATGCTTAGTAAAGAAGAAATTGTCAAATCCGTACCGCAAAAAGGCTTCCTAGGACATCCGAAAGGATTGTTCTCACTGTTCTTCACAGAATTTTGGGAGCGTTTCTCATATTACGGAATGCGTGCCATTCTGATCTTTTATATGTACTATGCTATAAAAGACGGTGGTTTAGGATTAGACAGGTCGCAAGCGAACATTATTATGTCCATTTATGGTTCTTTAATTTATATGTCAGGCATTATCGGTGGGTGGATTGCTGACCGTATTTTAGGTACGCAAAAAGCTGTATTTTACGGCGGTGTAATGATTATGCTAGGGCATATTGCGTTATCATTACCTGGTGGTGTCATGGCTCTCTATGCTTCGATGGCATTAATCATTCTTGGTACAGGCTTATTGAAACCAAACGTATCGGCTGTTGTCGGGGACTTGTATTCAGATAATGACCCACGCCGAGATTCTGGGTTCTCCATTTTCTATATGGGGATTAACATGGGGGCGTTCGTATCACCATTATTAGTTGGTTGGACGCAAGAAGCTTGGGGCTTCCATGCAGGTTTTGCGGTCGCTGCCGTTGGTATGTTCATTGGGTTAGTTGTATTCGTCGTCACGAAGAAAAATTTAGGGTTAGCAGGTTCACAACCAACGAATCCATTATTACCTGAAGAGAAAAAGAAAACGATATTTATTTTCACAGCAGCTAGTATTGCGATTGCTGTGGCTGGTGTGATGACTTATACAACAGGATATTTAACGATTGAAAACTTCTCGCTACTCATTACAACATTAGGGATTTTAATTCCTACGGTATTTATCGCGTATATGTATCGTAGCCCAAAAACAAATGCAGATGAAAAATCGCGTTTGTTAGCATATATTCCGCTATTTGTTTGTGCTGTTATGTTCTGGGCGATTGCGGAACAATCAGCAACGGTACTTGCTACATTCGTTGATACACGTACAAATTTAACAGTAGGGAATTTTGAAATTCCAGCTTCATGGTTCCAATCGTTTAACCCACTGTTCATTATTACATTAGCACCGCTATTTGCTATTTTGTGGACAAAACTGGGGGATCGTGGTCCATCAACGCCGAAGAAGTTTGCCTTTTCGTTATTCTTTGCAGGTGCTTCATTCTTCGTGATGGTGCTACCTGCTTCAGCTGATATGAACACATTAGTGTCACCGTTTTGGGTTGCATTCTCGATCTTCCTCGTTGTACTAGGTGAATTATTACTGTCACCAGTTGGTTTATCGGCAACGACGAAATTAGCACCAGCAGCATTCGCTGGACAAACAATGGCGCTATGGTTTTTAGCATCTGCAGCCGCATCTGCAATTAATGCACAGTTAGTACGTATTTATGAAGTAGTATCACAAACGGTATACTTCGGTGTACTTGGCGGTTTATCAATCGTTTTAGGTGTAATCCTATTAATGATAAGCCCTATGATTTCGCGTGCAATGCGTGGTATTAAATAGAAATATACCAGAGAAATAGAGCGTTCTATTTCTCTGGTTTTTTATTTTGCCTTCGTGCTTGTGTATTCTGATTAAGAGATTAAAAGAAAATAGATATTTAAAAATATGGAAAAATATTAATGTTAAGTTATTTTATTGTATAATGAAAAGAGAGGCTTAAGGAAAGACATTAGTGGACAGTATGATGATGGCTATTACGTGACACCATACGCGCCCTATATTGCTATGACATTAATGAGGAGGTAAAGGTATGTTAAAATCAGTTGTAGTAAAACAATTAAAAACAATTGAGGAAATGGAAGAGGCGCGTCAGTTAGAACGGGATATTTGGGCTTCAGAATGTGTACCTATTCATCAAATCACTGCTTTTATTCATAATGGGGGGCTTGTGCTAGGAGCTTATTTAGATAAAGAGCTGATTGGGTTTAACTATAGCCATGCAGCATTTGTAGAGGGAGAATCCTATCTCTATTCACATATGCTCGGTATTAAACGGGAGTTTCGTGAACTGGGTGTCGGCGAGTTAATCAAGCTTCGCCAAAAAGAATTAGCTGCGGAGCTAGGCTATGGGAAATGTAAGTGGACATTTGATCCGTTAGAGGCACGGAATGGCTATTTAAATTTCACAAAACTCCGTACTTATGCCAAAACGTATTTGCCGAATTGCTACGGTCAGCTACATGATCCATTCAATAAAGCGCTGCCCTCAGATCGCGTTACGGTAGAGTGGAATTTACATGATGAAGATTTCTTGCGATGGGATACGAAAATTGATGAATTGAAAGAAGAGGCGGGAGAGTTAGCGCCGTGGTCTTTAAATATTGTTGGATTACCTATTTTAGATAAAGACAATACATTTAATAGTGAAATCTCCTTATTAAAAGATGCGTATTTACTTCCGGTACCAGCAAGTTTTCAAAAGATTAAAATTGAAAGCCCATCACTTGCGGAAGACTGGCGTTATAAAACACGAACAATATTCCAAGCCCTTTTTGCACAAGGGTATGCTGTTGTCCATTTAATGCCGACAAATGAACATGTAAGCCATTATTTGTTCGTGAAGAGCTCTTTATTTGCTCTGTAAGGGGAGTCAACATGAGGTTAACGGGAGTGACGATTTATACGCTGAAGATGCGAATGAAAAGTCCGTTTGTTACAAGCTTTGGAGCGGTGCAAGAAAAAACGGTATTAGTTATTAAAGCACAGGATGAATCAGGTGTGATTGGTTGGGGAGAGGGCGTTGCATTTGATGCCCCTTCGTATACAGAAGAAACAATGAAAACGACAGTCCATATGTTAGAGGATTTTTTGATTCCCATGCTATTACACCGTGAATTAGCGCATCCGAATGAAGTAAATACATTGTTTCAATCGATTCGTCGTAATAATATGGCGAAAGCTGCAATTGAAGGCGCAGTGTGGGATATTTATGCGAAGCGCAATCATCAACCACTTTATCAGGCAATTGGTGGAGTAAATAATCAAATTGATGTAGGTGTGAGTATTGGGATCCAGTCCAATAAAGAAACATTGTTTGAGATGATTGAAAAACGCTTAGCACAAGGATATAAGCGTATTAAAGTGAAAATCAAGCCAGGTCATGATCTCGATGTAGTGCGTGCAATACGTGAACGATTTGGACAAATCCCGTTAATGGCTGATGCTAATTCGGCATATACGCTTGCGGATTTGAGCGTGTTAAAGCAACTAGATGCATTTGATTTAATGATGATTGAACAGCCACTTGCCTATGACGATTTAGTAGAGCATGCGGAATTACAAAAAGCTATCAAAACCCCAGTGTGTCTGGATGAAAGTATTACGTCGTTAGCAGATATGAAGCGTGCTGTAACGCTTGGAAGCTGCCAAGTGGTCAATTTAAAAATTGCACGAGTAGGTGGTTTAACAGAAGCAAAGAAAATCCATGACTATTGCGTAGCACATCAGATTCGATTGTGGTGTGGTGGCATGCTAGAGGCAGGGGTTGGAAGAGCTCATGCGCTTGCAATCTCCAGTTTACCTGGTTTTACAATGCCTGGTGACACAGCAGCCTCTTCGAATTACTGGTACGAGGATATTATTGAACCAGAAGTAACAGTGGAAAATGGACAAATTACGCTGTTAGAACAAGAAGGTATAGGCTACCGCGTGAAGGAAGAATTCTTAAAAAAATATGCGGTTAACGTAAAAATGTTTTACTAACGAAAGCACTCCAAACGATTTGTTTGGGGTTTTTTCTGTTATATGAGAGTTCTTTTAATGTTAATTGAGGATGGGAAGCATCTTAATGATAGTAACAGAGTAAAAAATATCTCAAATTCGAGTGAATTATATTGTAATCTAAGTAGAAAAAATGCTCGAAAAATACATATAAGTATAGAAAACATAGGGATAACTGATAATCATTTTCGACTAGCTGTTGATTTTATCTTATCTCCTGTCTATAATGAGAAACATAATCAGTGATAATCATTTTCAGTAAATATAACAAAAACGGAGATTGCGATGAGACTTTGGATTTTAATAGTATTGACTGTTGTTTTATCTGGTATTTCCTTATTTATTGGTGTCGTAGATATTACACCGAAAGATTTACTAGACTGGCAGTCAGACGAAACACAAATATTTTTAGCTAGTCGTGTTCCGCGCTTAATGGCTATTATTTTGGCTGGTGCTGGGATGAGTGTTGCAGGTTTAATTATGCAAAGTTTAAGCCGCAATAAATTCGTCTCACCAACAACGGCAGGAACACTTGATTCGGCAAAGTTAGGTATTCTTATATCAATGCTATTCTTCACGAGTGCTACATATATGCAACAAGTGCTATTTAGTTTTGCTGCTGCTTTGTTAGGCACATTTTTATTTATGCAAATTTTAAATCGTATTAAGTTTAAGGATGCTATTTTTATCCCGTTAATTGGTATTATGTTTGGGAATATTTTAAGCTCCATTACAACCTTCTTTGCGTATGAAGCCGATATTATTCAAAATATTTCAGCGTGGTTAATGGGGGATTTTTCGTTAACAATTAGTGGCACATATGAACTTTTATATTTAAGTGTTCCTGTATTAATCATTGCCTATGTATATGCAAATAAATTTACGGTTGCAGGCTTAGGTGAAGATTTTGCGAAAAACCTTGGCGTTAAATATCAATACGTTGTGAATCTGGGCTTAGTACTTGTTGCACTAATCGCGGCGACAGTTGTACTAACGGTCGGTGTTATTCCTTTCCTCGGTTTAATCATTCCGAATTTAGTATCACTTTACAAAGGTGACAACTTAGCAAAAACAGTGCCACATACGGCGTTTCTAGGTGTTTGCTTCCTATTATTATGTGATATTTTTGGGCGAGTTATTATTTATCCGTATCAAATTCCAATCAACTTAACAGTTGGGGTAATTGGCTGTGCAATCTTCTTAATTATGTTATTTAGGGGGAGAGCATATGCGAAATAGTACGAAGTTATGGATTTTAGCAGGTTTATCGGTCATATCAATGGTGCTTTATGCATTTTATGGCATACAGGAGGGGGCGTTTGGCTACGCCTTTCCGAAGCGTTTGATGAAAATTGCTGCGATGACATTGACGGGTGTAGCGATTGCTTATTCAACGGTTGTGTTTCAAACGATTACACATAATCGTATTTTAACACCATCTGTCATGGGACTAGATTCTATGTATGAAGTGGTGCAAACATTTGCGTTCTTTTTCTTAGGATCTACGTCGATTTGGATTATGAATAAATACTTAAACTTTGGTGTTTCCGTTGTAGCAATGGTGTTGTTTGCGCTCCTTCTTTACCGCTTCTTATTCCGTGCAGATAAGCATCCGATTTATTTTTTATTGCTTATAGGGATGGTTTTAGGAACGTTACTAGGTAGCTTTACAACCTTCTTGCAAGTACTGATTGATCCAAATGAATATTTATCATTACAATCACGTTTATTCGCTAGTTTTTCAAAAGTAAATGGGGATTTATTGTGGGTTGCATTAGTAATTATTTTAGTCGCAATTATTTATGGCGTTCGCATTATGCGTGAATTAGACGTCATGTCATTAGGACGTGAAAATGCCATTAACTTAGGGGTCAATTACGACCGTTTAGTGATGAATGTGCTTATTTTATCATCGGTTTTAATTGCGACGTCGACAGCGTTAGTGGGCCCTATTACATTCTTTGGTTTAATCGTAGCGAACCTTTCTTATCAATATTTACAAACGTATAAGCACTCTATTTTAGTATTAGGTGCGAGTTTAATTAGTATTGTGGCATTAGTCGGTGGGCAATTCCTAGTTGAGCATTTGTTCGGATTCAATACAACATTGAGTGTCATCATTAACTTTGTCGGTGGAGTTTACTTTATTTATTTATTATTAAAAGAGAGTAGGTCTGCGGGATGATTCAATTAAAAGAGCTAACAAAGCGGTTTGGTAAAAAATCGGTTGTCGATAATGTCACTGTTAATATTGAGCCGGGTAAGATTACATCATTTATTGGTCCGAATGGTGCCGGTAAATCGACGCTACTTTCAATGGTAAGTCGTCTACTGGATGCGGATACGGGAGAAGTCCTATTAGATAAAAGTGATGTGCGTCGTTGGAAATCAGATGAATTTGCAAAACGGGTATCGATTTTAAAGCAATCAAACTTTATGAATGTACGTTTAACGATTCGTGAGCTTGTATCGTTCGGTCGTTATCCATATTCAAAAGGGCGTCTAAATCAAGAAGATATGAAACAGGTAGATCAAGCAATTGAATACATGAATTTAGGTGATATTCAGCATAATTTCCTGGATGAATTGTCAGGTGGTCAACGTCAACGTGCGTTTATCGCGATGGTGATTGCGCAAGATACAGAGTATGTATTATTAGATGAACCATTAAATAACTTAGATATGAAGCATTCAGTCCAGATTATGAAAATTTTACGTAAGCTGGTAGATGAGCTTGGTAAAACAGTTGTCATTGTACTACACGATATTAACTTTGCATCTGTATATTCAGATCGTATTGTGGCGCTAAAAGATGGCCGTGTCGTGAAAGATGGCCCTACACATGAAATCATTAACTCACCAGCATTAAAAGAAATTTATGATATGGAAATTCCTGTACAAGAACAGGACGGTTGCCGTATTTGTGTATACTTCAATTCTCATTCTTAATTGAGAATCAATATGAGGAGAATCTATGGAGCAATTATTTCAAAAATAGTTTATCTGTAGATTTTTTCTTTTTACATAGTTGAGAAGGTTGTTGTAAAAGGTTTTTTAAAGAGGTAAGAGAGTGTAAATTGTTAAAATGAAAAATCCTTAATTGTTATTGACAATGATTATCAGTGGGTCTATAATGAAAATGGTTCTAGTGATAATGATTATCATTTTAACAAAAATATAACAAGGTATACAAGGAGAGTAAAACAGAATGAAAAACTGGAAATTACTTAGCGTGATTTTAGCAATGTTAGTATTCGTATTAGCTGCTTGTGGATCTTCTGATGAGGAAGTAAAAGAAGAGACAAACACAGGCTCAGACGCACAAACTGAAGAGCAAACAGATGCAGAAGAAAGTGCATACCCTGTAACAATCGAGTCTACAATCGAAGGTTATGAACCTGTAACTTTTGAAAAAACACCAGAAAAAATCGTCGTTTTTGACCTTGGTTTCTTAGATACATTAACAGCTTTAGGTGTTGAAGCTGACGGTGTTCCAACATCAAAATATACAGGTGAATTAGAGAAATATAACAATGATTCATATACAAAAATTGGTTCATTAAAAGAACCTGATTTTGAAGCAATTTATTCATTACAACCAGATGTCATTTTCATTTCTGGTCGTCAAGCGGACTTTAAAGAGCAATTAGAAGAAATCGCACCGGTCGTATTCGTAGGTACTTCTAGCGAAGACTATTGGAATACATTCTTAGCTTCTACAAAAATCGCTGCTGATTTATTCGACGCTCAAGAAGAAGTAGATGCAAAAGTAGCTGACATTGAAGCAGCAGTTGAAGAAGTAAAAACAATCTCTGCAGAAGCAGGCAAAGCGTTAGTAACACTTTATAGTGGTACATTATCTGCTTACGGTCCTGATGCAGGTTCACGTTACGGCTTCGTACACAGCTTATTAGGCTTCAAATCAGCTGATACAGCTTTAGAAAACTCAACACACGGTCAACAAGTTGACTTAGAGTACTTAGTAAAAGTAAACCCAGATGTAGTTTTCGTAGTAGATCGTACACAAGTTTCTGCTGAAGAAGGTACAGTAGCGACTGAAGAATTCTTTAACAATGAATTAGTAAATAAAACAACGGCTGCACAAAACGGCAAAATCATTTTCTTAGACGGTATTAACTGGTATGTAGCGAACGGTGGTTTAAACACAGAGTTAGCAAAAGTACAAGAAATTATTGATGAACTAAAATAATGACTAAAGGGGGTGTCTAGAAAGGGAAACTTTCATGACATCCCTTTTTTTAACAAAGGAGCGATGAAGCATGTTTGTACAAATGCGTCGATGGACGGTAACAGAAGGCAATAGCGATAAAGTATTAGAGCGCTTTAAAAAGAAGCCAGGACAAGGACCATCCCTCGTTGAGCAACGTGAAGGTTTTTTAGGTCGTGAGCTATTGGTGAAAAAGGTACGCCGCGGTGAGGAAGAAGTGGTGATGATGGTTCGCTGGGAGTCAGAAGAAGCATGGAAGGCATGGGAGAAGAGTCCTGAACATATCGCCGGTCATAAAGCAAAACTAAAAGAAGGTAAGCCTGAAAAGCCAGCATATATTCTTAATATGGAACACGCTAACTACATTGTTGTTGAATAAGCAATTATTTAATACAAATAATACATTTTTAAAGAAAACGTCCTTTCTTTATAGGGCGTTTTTTGTTATATATGAAGTGACTTGAGAATACTACATAATAGGTGATGATATGGTGAAAAAGTGGAATGTATATTTAGCGATGGTAGGTTTTTTGTTATTTGTGACGTTACTGTTTACGTATGAGAACTATCAAGGAATCGATGAGCAAATAGCATCGCTTTTGTATGGAAATGCAATATTAGAAGCATTTCATTATTTTGGAGATACGAAGATCGTCGTAATTGTTGCAGCACTTCTTATTATTTGGAGAGCTTTTCGTCAAGATATCCGTGGGATGGTATTCGTGCTCTTAGGAGTAGGTGGTGGCTATTTACTCAATCAGGTGATGAAACGTATAGTGGAACGTCCACGACCAGAGCTGCCAGATCAGCTCACATCCTATAGCTTTCCATCTGGGCATACGATGTTAAGCTTGCTACTCCTATTGATTATTGCTTATTTTATCACGCAAAAAATGCGTAATACAGGGCAGCAACGAATCATTTGGGGAATTGCTCTTATTTGTGCGGTCGGTACAGGTCTGTCGCGGGTTGCAACAGGTAATCATTTTGCCACAGACGTGCTTGCTGGGTGGGGGCTAGCCTATGCATGGTTTATATGGATTGTTTGGTGGTATGAATCGAAGAAAGGGAAGATGGTTTAGCAAAAAAGTAGATCATCATACCATTATTAATTATTAATAAACTGAGAGTTGTCGATAAAGGGAACGGACCCGACCTACACAATTGACTGAATAACAAGCTTACAAGAAAGCTTAAAGGCATCATCCGGTATTGATGTGAAACAACTGATTGAAAGTTATGTAGAAAAGAAATAGTTGAGTAGAAGGTTGCGCCTGAAAAGACATGTTGATGCGACCACCGCAGGAGCAATATTTTTTAGTAGGTATTTATTAAGAAGTGAAGGAGGATTCCTAAAAGTTTTTACTTTCGGGACTCCTCCTTTGTCTTTAGAACGAATCGTTACATATGCTTAAATTTGAATTTATATAATTAATATTATAATAAAGTTTGGTGTATGACATAAGATGTTGCTTATGTGAATAAAGTTGCACAAAGGAAACATTGTGTATATAATACAATTAATAAATTTAGCAGATAGAAAGGGAAGTATGGAATGGATGAAAATGTACTGTTAGCAATAGGGCTGACCTTGTTTGCGGGGCTTGCAACAGGTGTTGGGAGTTTAATCGCGTTTTTTACGACGCGTACAAATACGAAATTTTTATCCATTGCACTAGGATTTTCTGCGGGTGTTATGATTTATGTTTCCCTGATTGAAATTTTTGTGAAAGCAAAAGATTCGTTAGTCTTCGCGCTAGGAGAGAAGCAAGGGTACTGGATGACGCTTGTGGGGTTCTTTGGTGGCATGGTAGTGATTGCATTAATTGATAAGTTTATTCCGAATAAAACAAATCCGCATGAAGTTAGAATGGTTGAGGATATTAATAAGGCTGAAACAAAAATTGCGGATGCAGATAAATTAATGAAAATGGGAACATTCACAGCGCTAGCGATCGCGATCCATAATTTTCCGGAAGGTATTGCTACGTTTATGTCCGCGTTGCAAGATCCTAACCTTGGGATTGCGATTGCGATTGCCGTAGCTATTCATAATGTACCAGAGGGGATTGCTGTGGCTGTACCTATTTTTTTTGCAACGGGCATTCGGATGAAGGCATTTAAGCTGTCTTTATTGTCAGGGTTAGCTGAACCATTAGGGGCAGTTGTTGCGTACTTAATTTTAATGCCGTTTTTAACGGATGTTATGTTTGGTGTTATTTTTGCAGGAGTGGCAGGGATCATGGTATTTATTTCATTGGATGAATTACTGCCCGCAGCCAAAAAATACGATGAAACACATTTATCCATTTACGGTTTAGTAGCAGGTATGGCTGTTATGGCAGTTAGTTTAGTATTGCTTGCGTGAAAAAGGGTGTCCAGAAAGGGAAAACTTTCCGGACACCCTTTCACTTTCTAAGAAATGTTGCTCCTACAGTGGTTGCAGTCATATACCAGCATCCTCATCGCAAATGAAACGTCTTGGATGTTAGGATGCAGACGTTACATTTTCGGAAGCTACTGTAAATACTGTATTGATATAATTTTTATTTTCAAGCTCATCAATGACCGCAACGGCAAAGTCTGCATAGCTAAGATAACTATTAAACTGAGAATTTACGACGAGGCGTTCACGACCAATAATATAATGACCTGTACGTGGGCCTTCTGAATCAAAGATGACAGACGGGCTTAAAAATGTCCATTGAATAGAGGAGTTTTGCAAGTCATGTAAATTTTGGAGTTGGTAATGCGCGGATTCACGTAAGTGTTCCGGGAAGTCTTGGTGTTCCATTAAACGAATGGTATGATCTTGATCAATATATAAGCAACCTGAGCTACCGACGACAAATAGCTTTTTATTTGTCCCTTCTAAGAGTGAAATGAGGTGTTTACCTGCCTTTACATGCAAGTGAGCTTCACCAGTAGATGGGGCAAATGCGTTAATCAGCACATCAAACGGCTCGATATCTTCCTTTGTTAAATGGAAAAGATCTTTTTCCATTGTTTTCACGTTACGCATTCTTAAATTGGCTTTGTTTATGACAATGGCAGTTACATCATGTTCTCTCATTCGTGCCTCACGTAGAATATGGCTACCTGCTCTACCGTTAGCAGCAATTAAACCAATCTTCATGTTCCATTTCCCCTTTCCTGTGTGGTAATTCTAAGTATACAACAAAAATAGCTCTAAAATGCACGGTTTAGCTATAAAAAACGAAAAATTCATACTTTTGACGTAAAGAAAGCTAACGCGGGAATAAAAAAATCGCCTTCCGAGGAAGGCGATTTAATTACATTAATGATTGAACAACAATACCGTTTTGATCGGCTTTTGTTAAGATGACGTTATGTTCAGGGAATTTCTTCGCCATATCAGCGACAAAATGCTCTGCAATAGTAGTTGGTACTAAAGAAATAAGTGTTGGACCTGCTCCGCTTAACGCCGTTCCGTATGCGCCGCTTGTTTTCGCAGCTGCATGTATTTCATGGAAGGCAGGAATGAGCTGAGCACGGAATGGTTCATGGAATAAATCCTTTTCCATATAATGCCCCATACGTTCGTAATCCCCGGCAATGAGTGCAGCAGCTAACATATTCGCATTCGCACTTGCGCGTACCGCATAACTACGATCAAATTGTTCTGGCAAGACACCGCGTGCTTCCGCTGTTTTTAACTCTACATTTGGAATATATACAACAAATGCAGCATCTACTTCGCGTACATGGATAGTATCTACAATACCGTTTTCATCCATTGCAGAGACGGTTAAGCCGCCTAGTACTGAGGCTGTCGCATTGTCTGGGTGTCCTTCAATTTGAGAAGAGATATTTAATTTATCTTGTATCGATAAATTTAAGTTACATATGATATTTGCTAGTTCAATTGCACCAACGATCGCAGCGGCACTGCTACCGAGACCGCGTGCAAGCGGTAGCTCACTTGTCATTTCAACACGACATGGAGGTAGCTCTTTGCCAAACTTTTCTGCTACATCACATGCAATTTGATAAATTAAATGGTTTTCAACGGTTATATCGGTTGGGACATTGTCACCTGTGTGAATAAATGCCCATTCGTCCGCTAGAGATACTGTTAAATTTAAGTAGAGGGATAAACCTAACCCGATTGAGTCAAAGCCAGGGCCTAAATTTGCAGTACTCCCAGGAACTGTGATTTGCCACTTCATTACAGAATACCCTCGATATACGCACGGATTTCTTGTTCATCATTTTTCAGTGATACAAGATCTACTGTGGAAACGCTCATTGCTGTGTCAGGGTCTTTTAAGCCGTTGCCTGTGAAGATTGTCACCACTTGGCTACCAGCAGGGATTTTGCCTGCTTTTACGGATTTAATCACACCTGCAAGAGATGCTGCTGAACCTGGTTCAACGAAAATACCTTCTTTACCAGCGATTAATTTGTACGCTGCTAAAATTTCTTCGTCTGTTACCATGTCAATAATACCACCAGACTCATCACGAGCTGCTTCAGCTAGTTTCCAGCTAGCAGGGTTACCGATACGGATCGCTGTTGCGACTGTTTCTGGGTTGGCGATTGGCTCACCTTTTACGATGGCAGCAGCACCTTCTGCTTCGAAGCCAAACATTTTTGGTAAACCAGTTCCTTTTACGTCATTGTACTCTTTAAAGCCTTTCCAGTAAGCTGTGATGTTACCAGCATTCCCAACAGGGATACATAAGAAGTCTGGTGCTTTGCCTAAAGAATCCACGATTTCAAATGATGCTGTTTTTTGCCCTTCAATACGATATGGGTTTACAGAGTTTACTAAAGAGACAGGTGTTGTTTCGGATACTTGACGCACGATATTTAGGGCATCATCAAAGTTACCATCAATCTCGATAATTTTTGCACCATACATACAAGCTTGTGCTAATTTTCCAAGCGCTACTTTCCCTTTCGGAATGACAACGATAGACTGAATGCCAGCGCGCGTTGCATAGGCTGCAGCAGCTGCTGAAGTGTTACCTGTAGAAGCACAAATAACGCATTTCGAGCCGTCTTCTACTGCTTTTGCAACAGCAAATACCATACCACGGTCTTTGAATGAACCAGTTGGGTTTGCGCCTTCAATTTTACCGTAAAGTTCGATACCAAGTTCTTTCGATAAATTCACTAAGTGTACAAGTGGTGTATTTCCTTCATTTAATGTTAAAGCGGGTGTATTTTCATTAACGGGTAAAAACTCTTTATATTCTTCGATTAAACCTTTCCACATAACAAGTTAAGCTCCTTTTGTGCTCACTGGATGAACAATTGTTTTTATATAAAAGACATTTTACTCCTACATAAATTCCATTTCAATAGGAAAACTATAAATAGTCTAAACAATTCGATATTTCAAGTTTTCATTGTCACTTTATTGAAACAAATGTATAGTGATTATGTAACGTCAAGTGTAAAGACAGGTGATAGAAGAGTGGAAAAAATAATAAGAAATGACAATGCGGTTACAAATACAACGTCTATTTCTCGCAATAAATTACTCGGTGTTGCCGGTGTGGGGTGGATGTTTGATGCAATGGATGTCGGCATTTTATCGTTCGTTATTGCGGCGCTAACAGCCGATTGGGGATTGAGTCCTGTTGAAAAGGGCTGGATCGGTAGTGTGAACTCTATCGGTATGGCGGTGGGCGCATTACTATTCGGCGTGCTAGCAGATAAAGTAGGGCGTAAACAAATTTTTATGTGGACGCTCGTATTATTTTCCGTTGCGAGTGGATTATCCGCATTTGCGACAACGTTAACAGTCTTTTTACTGTTACGCTTTTTAATTGGGATGGGGCTTGGGGGAGAGTTACCGGTTGCTTCCACACTTGTATCAGAAAGTGTCAAGGCAGAAGAACGCGGCCGAGTAGTCGTGCTACTCGAAAGTTTTTGGGCGGCTGGTTGGTTAATTGCCGCAATCATTTCATACTTTGTTATACCGGCTGATTTTTGGCCAATTGAAGGCTGGCGAGTAGCATTATTAATTACAGCGATTCCTGCCTTTTATGCGATTTATATACGCATGAAATTACCAGATTCACCGCAATTTACAGTGAGTGCAGAGGCCAAAAAACGTTCTGTCTTTCAAAACATTCGTAATGTATGGGCGAAAGAATATGCTAAATCGACCTTCATGATGTGGGTGCTATGGTTTGCAGTTGTATTTTCTTACTATGGCATGTTTCTATGGCTGCCAACGGTCATGGTCGATAAAGGATTCGATTTAATAGCGAGCTTTAAATATGTGTTAATCATGACACTTGCTCAATTACCAGGGTATTTCACAGCGGCATGGTTTATCGAAAAGTTTGGTCGTAAATTTGTCCTTGTTACTTATTTAATAGGGACTGCGGCAAGCGCATTTGTTTTTGGTAATGCTGAAACGGTCGGGGTATTACTCGCTTCGGGTATGTTATTATCATTCTTTAACTTAGGTGCATGGGGTGCTTTGTATGCGTACACGCCTGAGCAATATCCAGCTATTATTCGCGGGACAGGCGCAGGGATGGCAGCATCCGTAGGGCGTATTGGCGGAATTTTTGGCCCATCATTAGTCGGTGTTATGTTAGCTAAAGGATATGATTATGGTGTTATTTTTGCCGTTTTTTGTGTGGCGATTTTAATCGGCGTAGCAGCGGTTGTACTGTTAGGGAAAGAAACGAAACAAACAGAGTTACGTTAACTTAAAGTACGGGAGGAGGTTGTTCGTAAGGGCGACTTCTTTCTTTTTTTTATCGTCAGTTGTAAAGTGTATTAATTTAATTGGATTACTTAAAAAATATTAATTCTTTTAGGTTTAAAAAATACTAACTGAATTTTTGTCAATTTTGTATCTAAATTAGTTTTGTTTGTTAAAGCATTAAAGTTTTTTCAGAAAAGTCATTGTATTCAATTAATATTCATGTTAATGTATTTTTTATTATATGGAACATAGCGTATGTCGAATTAACATCACTGAGACCATTTAACTATTGAAGAAGGAAGGAATTGAAGTATGAGTATTTGCGATAGTATTAAGAAGAAGTACATAAGACTATCAAAGGGTCAACGGAAAGTAGCACAATTTGTCATTGACAATCCTAACATTATTGCGACACAAGTAGCTTCTGAAGTAGGGCGACAAGCGGGTGTTAGTGAATCAACTGTTATTCGTTTCTGCTATGCAATGGATCTATCTGGATTTAGTGAGCTACAACAAAAAGTAAAAGAGTACTTAATTGAAAAAGATGGAGCTGCACCTGTTACAACGAAAGCGCGTGCCATCAAAAAACAGAATATTCCTTGTAATGAAGTGATGTCAAAAGATATAGACAGCATCGTCAATACAATGCAAAGAATGCATGAGCAAAACTTTAATGAAACAATCAATCTTCTACATAATGCAAATCGTATTTTTATACTAGGTGTTAGAAGTTCAGCACCTGCTGCACTTTGGTTGTATACTAATCTTGTATCTTATCGTAATGATGTACAGTTAATGAGTTATAATACAGAAAAAATTGCTATCGATTTAACACAGATGAACGAACAATCTGTACTGTTTGTAGTCGGCGTAAATGAGCAACAGGATGATGTGATGGCTGTAGTCGAGTTAGCAAAACGTAAAAAAGTGAAGCTTATAGCGATTACAGATAATGTACCGTGTCCACTACAAAAGCAAGCAGATTTACTGTTGACAACAGGTACATCGGAACACAACGTTATGTCATGTGATATTGCCGTGTTTTCATTGCTTCATTCCATTGTAGAGTGTATGATTATGCAATATAAAGAATACTATACATCGGCACGCACTCAAAGTACACACAATATTCCGAATTCGCTAATAGAGTGGGTATAAAAAACTCGGTATTTTCATCAATGAAAATACCGAGTTCTTTGATTTGTAATGGACATGTAATCTAAGAGTGAAAGTTTGTTTCACAATAAAAGAAACCTAGTCTAGTATAACGATTAATTCATGAAAATTTTGCTATAGTATAGTTCGTCGAATGTTTCGTTCTGTAGTTTAAAGGCATTTTTACGTGTACCTTCACAAATTGTAGCTTCGCAGGCAACTTTGCAAAAAATTGATTTGTATATTGCAAAAGAAAAAACCCACTTTAAAGATTCTTTACAGTCTCTTTAAAGTGGGTTTCTTTAAATTATTGTCCTATTTATAACGGCAGCTTGATAACTTATTAATTGGATATCTGTATAGTTATCAATTTTGGAATCAGTATGAACAGTTTTATCAATAATCCCATTAATGCGTGCTCTTTTCAAAAGCGCTCTAATTTCCGCGCGACCTGTACTATTTAAAAATTGCATTACTAACGGCTCCTTTTCCATAGTTAGCTGCATATAATCTTCTACTTTCTTCAGAAACTGTTTCCAGGTAATTTGTTTTCCTGAACGCATTAACTCTGGACAATTTTTCTTACTATAATCATAATGCTGAACAACATCTTTAATTGTTAATTTTTCTTCCTTTAAAATTTGAGCTACTAACATTGCTGTATTTTCTACGGTCTGCATGTAATTCCCGTCAGAATTAACACACATTTCAATTTGTATAGCTTCTTTATTACCTTGCGTTTTCCCCGTAGCCCAACATGCAAATTCATGCTCGAATGATTGCACCGCCTCTTTATCATCGACCGTCCAATGCCAGGATGCTTGACGGCTATTTCCATTCGCCTGTAACCTAGCATGATTATCAGCTCGACTTCCAATCACTTTATTACCTGTTTCATGGATGCAAACCTTCTTTTTACTATTAACTTTTCCATATGTGACCTTATTTGCAATATCTAGTGGCACTAAGTATTTTCTTATTTTAAGCATTTTCTTAACATCCTCTCAAAATAATAGAAGGACACGCAATTGCTCACCCTTATGCGTTTCTAAATCGATTAGAATTATAAAAAGCACCCTCGGTTGAGAGTGCTTAATGATTTATAGTGTTTCACCGACCATTTCAAAGAGTGCTTCTAATGCTTCTGTTCCTAAGTAAAATTCACGCTCAAATGGTGCCATAGTCTTGAGAGGTTGATGTAATACACCTGTTGAAACTATTATTCCCCCATTGATACGGAGTTGATCACTTGTTATTTTATTACCTGTTAGTTTTTCCGCAATTTCATTAAAAACACTATCTCTAGTATGCTGATCATCGTACTTTATAACACGATGTACACCACCAGTAGTTTCCCTAGCATATTCAATATGAATTTGATACTCGCTATACATGATTTTTCACCTCACTTTAATATAAGGATACGATATAAGAGGCAGAAATCACTTAGTAAGTTTTTGCTACCTGTTGCTGCATAAAATAGAAGGATTATTGATTTATTACCCCGTTGACAACATGAAATGCGTTCCTATGGATTTTCTAGGCTCTTAACTAAGTATATTATCTATTTTGCTTCCTTTTCACGTACCACAATTCATTAAAAAGAAAATCTAAGCAGATTTTTGAGGTTTCATATACATCTTTACCTACTAAATGATTAGTATAATTTTTTATTTGAGCTTCAGATTGCTTAGTGAATTTTGGGTCGTCACCTGTAATTTCCATCCAATGTATTGTAATTTCCTCTATTTCAAAAGGAAATTCAACTCCCTCTTCCGTGAATTCAAATCCTCCTCTAGATTCATGCACCTTTGTTATACTCATATTATGTTTAAATGCATTGAAAGCACGACGAATACCAGATAAGATCGGAGCCATATTATAATCTTTTATATGTTGCCTATATTCTCTTTCGAAATTCTTCTTAAACCAGTCATCTGAAACACAAATCCATAACAACAGTTCTCCTATAGAGGAATAAACTTTCATTTCATGAAATTCCCTAATTGATTTAGAAAGACCTTCAAGTGATTTTCTAGCCATTTCTATGTTTCGTTCAATTCTACTTAATTCCAAATTTATCCCTCCCACCTAATATCATACTAAGAAAGAAGGGGATTTCCTCTAATAACTTTTTGACGTGAAAAATAACGCTATGCTACTGCATGCGCCTTAAAAGTCTTGCCCTGTGATTGTTTTGTACTCTTCAGATGAAATTTCTCCGTATGGATTTGCTTCTGTTTTTACTGCTAAACGTAATTGCTCAACTGTAACCCATTTTAATTTATAAGCCATTGCCCAGAATTCCATCAGGACGCGCCTCCTTTCAGTTGCATAATTTCAAGTTTCATTTGAGCTACTTGTGTGCCAAGTCCGTTGATAATTGCTTCTTTTTGCATATTAGCTAGTTTTTCTTGTGCTAATTGAGCGCCTAATGCCGTCACTTTTTCTTTTTCCGTAAGGCCACTAAATATTTTGGCTGGTGGCTTTAAGTTACCGAATTCATCTCTTTCACGAATTTCCATTAGTCAATCACCCCTATCAGTACATGAATTTTTTCGTCGGCTGTTAAAGATGAGCGCTGTAAGTCTAGTTGTAAAATAATGTGATCAACAGGTGTTGTATTTTCATAATGAAATTGGTCCTCAAACATACCAGGTACATTCGGCACTGGTGCTGGCTCTTCTTTTTTAATCATTGGCACAAAGTTTTCTGCTTCACCTGTCTGCGTCATGCTGATCGATGCAGATACTACTAGATTTTCATCACGCCGTACCCAGATAACAACGCCTGTTGCAGTACCGAGTGGAGGCAGGATTTTATAGCGTGCAGTTGATTTCAATTGTTCCGTTTTCACTTCATTCTTTTGAAGTTTTACAGTTCGGCTTGTCTTCGCTCCATAGCTATCAATGACCTCAACGACAATATTATTCAAACCGACTTTGAGCTGGCCAAGCTTTATTTTAAAATCGAAGTGACCACTTGTACCAGATGCGACTTGAACACTGTTGCCACCGTTTATACGATAAGAGACAGTCGTTGTATTGTTATCCAAATCGTTGTAAGAACCAGTAATCTCAATCTCATCACTGTCAATGATACCAGCTGTAACAGGTGGGTTAACAGTTAGTGATGGGGCTCGGTTTGGAACCACATAAAATGTACGTTCAACAATTGCTGAGGTACCACCTTGATCGTCTGTTGCCCAGACTTTTAGGGTATGAGCTACACCGTCTGTTAAGCCACTAGCAATAAGTATTTCACCGTCGTAAAGATTCCCTCCACGGAATGTTAATGTCTTACTAAACGCCTCTGCTGTTCCGTTGGAAACAAACGCTTTTATAGCCCGTACCGTGCCAGCATTAACTTGATAGCGTACTGTGACGCTGTTACCGTTATCTGCATCGGATGCTGTACCAGCAATATTAAGTGTGTCGTTTTCGTAAAATGTATTGCTATTTTGAGTATCTAGTTTTACTACTGGGTTATTATTAAACCAATCTATAGGAATACTTATAGGGATTGCTTGATAATTACCTGCGATACCAGTATCGACTCCAAACCCGTCAAAAACACCATTACTTGTTCTTCCCCCTTTTATAGTGAGCGCTACCTGGTCGGGAATTTTATTTTTATCTAAGTCAATAATAGGACCTAAGAAAACAGACGGATTGTTAGGGGAATCCGCAACTGTATATAATGTATAGGTTTTTTCTCCATTTTTATAATATAAAGCTGCATAAAAAGATGAAAAATGAACAGCCGTGTGATGATCTAAGCCTACACTTAATTTTAGCCGTACTTTTCCAGATGATACATAATCTAAGTACGCTTTAACTCTATCACTTCCTATATTTGTATATTTTAAAGGTATTGCTATACTAACAACAGTTGGCATCTCATACCACCTCCACTATCTCAACATTAAACGTCACAAACGGCGCGACATCTAATGTTTGACTTGTTGCATTAACTGTCGCTGTACTACGCGCTACTTTCGCGCCTTTACTGTAATCAGCTGTTAAAGCGGATACCGTAATTGTATTTGCTCCTGTATCAATGCTTTGAATCGTTACATGCTCATAGCTATCGGCGTCATAAATTGTCACTACCTGTAGCGCTTCGAACAATGAGGCGTTTGCTACTGGTATCACAGTATCAGCGCTTGTTACAGTAGCCGTTACATCCGTTTGTGCAGTCAATCGCTCAAGACGCGACAAACCATTACCGTCATCAAAGATATCGGCAAATGTACCGTTGTTGCCCGGTGCACGACCGTCAAGCTCCATTAAAGCCTGCATTTTTTCTATCTCTCGGTACATAAATCCAAGCAGCACATAAGCGTTGTAAATCCCCCACTCGATGTTATTGGCATACTCTGCCCAGAAAGTTGTGCCTTCTTCTAACACTTCACTCGTCACTGGGTCCACTAAGTCATCTTCCCATTGAGTGCGAGTATAAGGATTATTTTTGGGGTCGATTGGGATAGGTCCATTCATCAATGACATTAGCTTTTCACCTCAACTTTTTTCGAAACAATGTCTAATTCAAACGGGAACGATACGGCATAGCCTTGTGAGCCAATTGTGTGATTCATCGTTTTCACGTACCATTCGCGCCCCAAACTATCGACAAGCGCTACTCTCGTTACTGTCCCTCGTTCGGTCGTAAACTTCACATACTTACGCAAGCCATGCTTTCGGCTAACGTGCGATACTTCTTTTTCGTATGTGACACCATCGACAGTCACTTTGGCACTAACCGTATTGGCATCTAAAAAATCAATCATGTTATCAACTGCAATTTGTTGTAGCTCTGTAGCCATCTAAACACCTCCAGCACGAAAATGACCACATCGTTTACGGTTGATAACGAACGTGTAGCCATTGTCATTGATATTAATTTTTTCACTTGCAACTGCACCCGGACGAGTTTCGGTTTTAAAATGACCGGTAATCGGCGCATCGAATGGAAATGTATAACTTGGTTGCATTTGATATGGTGGTAATTTCCCAGCGTTTCCTGGACGAGAAGCTGTACGGAAGCGACCACAAACGCGCCCGTTGAATACCCAGCCGTATGTGCCTGTATTAATCCTAATTACTTCACGTATTATCCCTACCGCTAAAGTTATATCGATATTCAGTGGAACAATCCGTTCTAGTAATTTGTTGGTTTCATGATAATATTCACCATCAGCGTCAATCAAAGTTTCCATTTCAAAGTCATCAATTGATAAGTCAAGATGGAAGCGACCAGTACCCAAAAGAGTTTCAAGTACATGGTATAAATACTCGTAAACATATGGTGGTTTCGACTGCATATGTGTTAATATACGAGCCTTACGGAAATCCAAACTTTCACTTTTGGGATTCGCACGGATGGCAAAGTCACGCTCACGTATAGCAACTGCTGCTTCACTAGAAGTTAAAACGAATTGATCGTTTTCTAATAATTTAAACGCCTCATCTATCCGTGAATATCTATCACTGACAACATCATCAAGGACATTAAACTCATAAATCCCCTCATAGTAAGGTGGTACTGCGTTTAGAAACTCCCTACTCATTCAAAATCACCTGCCCGACAACAGGCAAATCATTTCGAACAACAACATTTGCATTTTCGCCATTTAAAAGGCTATTTGTTACATCCACCACACCTTCAACCTCTAGTATCCTAGCTTCCAGTTGTAATAGCCGAACAGTAATGTAACTGTCACCATTTCCTCCATTACCGACAGGCCATTGAGTGCGAAGATCATTAAAATAAGCAGCAACAATTTCGTTTACTTCTGCTTCGATTTGCCCAACCGTTACCTCATTTAAAATCAACGTTGTCTCAAAATCAATCGTAAATGTACTAGCAGCTTCCATTTTTACTGCATGACCTATTGGTGCAGTTCCATATCCATCACCTGTATATGGAAGTGGATCTACAATTTCTTGTGCTAACTCTACTAATTCTGCTGTTGGCTCATTAAATTCAGCATCAACAATAACAGCCTTTACCGTACCTCCACCCCATGGCGCACGATATAGACGTACTCCTCCTATGCCTTTGATTTGCATGATTTTCCGACGATAATCTGTGCGATTTCCTCCAAATGCAATATTTCGAATATGATCCAAATATTTTAAGTAAAGACTTTCATCTGACTCATCATCTTCGCCTGGTATAAGTACCTCAGCGAGAATAGCTTTACCTAGCTTATTATTTGCTTCCATTGGCAACATCTCACCGTAATCTTTATTACCAATAACACCAGCAGTTTGAGCCTCTATTTTGTATTCACCAGTGCTAATTTGTTCTATCACCTTGTAAACAAGTGAATCTAAGCGATACTGGCTTCCAATTTCCACAGCTAATGGTTGACTATCACCATCTGTAAATAAAGCACGACGTATTGCCTTTCCTGCTTTTTTACGTTCTACACCATGCTCGTTAACACGTTTTTCAAGGTCGATACCATCTGCAGTTACGGCAAATGTACGACGAAATAACACGGCCATATCCCAATATGTTTCAGCGAGCTTTAATGCCGTAGGTGCTAGGGCATCATAAATAATACTACCTTCAAGTTTATCTACATCGTCTGGTACTCTATCAAGCATTTCAGCCAAAATCACATCAAACGTTTGGGCTTCTAAATACTCAAGCAATACGCACCGCCTCCTTCAAGAGACTGACATCACCATAAATAGTGTGCGCAATAAAAGTCACTAAAACATCCTCTTTTGTTGTAAATTCAAGGCTGAAACTATCCAGTGAAGTTATTCGTTTATCCTGTAATAACGCTTCTTGAATACGCCTTCCTAAGTCACCACGTACATACAATTCATCGTAACCAATCATATTTTCAAAGCCGTAATTATCAGTATAAATAAGATGCTTATAACGAATCGTATTAAGCACTTTAAAAATCGCTTGTTCCATCGCTTTTTGTCCATCGATAAAACCACCACAACGACCTCTATTAAAATCTAAATGATAAGTACGAGTTGGTAATTGTGCAGCGTCTATCACTTCAATTTCTGGTGTAATCGTTACCGCTGTTGTCGGCACTACCATACCTTATCCCCCTCCTTATACCTATCTGACACATAATATTTCTGGCCACCCTGCACACGATGAAGCACAACTCTATCACCTTTTAGCAGACCATCTTCAAATAGAATGTTTGCAAATTTCATTTCGTATTCTTCGTATGGAGTAACATAACCAGTACCAATGTATCGGCGCTTCGAGCTAGTTTCATTTGTAGAATCACCAATCACAGCATCTTTATTGTGTACCTTTGGAAAATCATATCGAACAGTCATAATTCGTTCGTGCCTTGTGAGATGCTCAGCGACAAGCAAAAACTCATCCGTTAAGATGAGCTTCGAGTGTACTTCTATTTTCAATGGCTTGGATTCAATAACCGTACCCAAAATGATATTTACTGGATTGGAAGCTTGAAAGGCAGCCATTGCCGTTGTTTTTATTAAATCTAGTAAACTCATTAAACCACCTTCAATTCTAATGACATTGTGTGCACTTTTGGTGACCAATCATGTGTGCAAGTTTCCACCAAAAATAATTGTTTCAGCGCTAATTTCTCGATATAAATAAAGACCATCTTACCAGCACGCACTCGCCAATCACCTAAGCACTTCAAAGACAATTCTTTCTTCTCTTTGTTATGAACAGCAAGCAAAGCATCTAACAGGCTTTCCACTTGTGCAGGTGTCATATTTTCGTCTACCTTTTTGTAGTACTGTAACTGCCCCCATTTGGCAATATTGCCACTGTCCTGCGCAATAAATACCCTTCGTTTCGATGCCTCTTTATCATCGATAACTAATTTAATTCGGTTGTAAGCATCCTCAATTGAGACAGAATAATCAAAGTCATATAAAAGGCTTTCTTCGCCAATATAAAACTCTGTAGGTTGAATAACAAGCGAATTAATGTTGTGCAATCCAAGTGCTCCAAAATCATCCATAAAGACAAAACTTTGATTTGTAGCGACAATTGCCGAATCGATGTATTTCATAATGACATCTAAAGCTTTTTTATCCTCTTCAACCAATGCTGGCGCTACAAACCCCGTGCTTGCTGAATTACTCAGTGTAAGATTTGCTTGCCCACAAACACGAGCAATAGCTGATTCAGCTGGCATCGATGGAATGATGAAAGTATCGTTATACATTAAGTATTTCAGCTGATCGTAGGCCGTAACTTTAAATTCGCTGTTTTTACCAAAACCTGCTTTAAAAGAATAACCGTAAAAAACTTTATGAACATCATCCGTAACACGCACAATTGCACCGGAAACAACTTTATCTTTTAATGGATCTGGATTCAGCAAAGTAACATTTAATTCAGATGCTTTACCTGTTTTTTCTGTTTTCCAACTAACTGAGGTAACTGGCACTTCGTAAATATTTCCGTCACGATTATCGATTAGAACTTCCACACCTGTCACCTCACTTAGCTGTCCATTCTGGCGGTATTTTTACTTTCAAACCAATCGGTAGCTTACGTAATTCACTATCCTTAATACCATTTAACGATTGCAATGCTTTGTAGTTAGCTCCATTGCCAGTGTACTTCTGCGCGATTTTCCAAAGAGAATCACCTTTTACAAGGCTATACGTTTGCGGTACTGGCTTTGGATTTTCTCTAGGAGCTTCTTTTTTAACGACTTGTTCAACAGATTTTTTGTCTACAGATTGAACTGCAGTGGTTTTCTTTTTGACAAGTTCCATTTTCTTAAATCCAAAGGGTACGTATTTTTTAAATGAAATTGAATAATCAACATCAGCTGTACCAAACTGATCTTTTGCTTCAAAACTCTCAATCGTGACAAGGTCATTAATTGAAAATGAACCACCGACATAAATAAAGCGAATGACCGTTTCTTCAGCCATCCACTTAGTTATCTGATCAATATACTTTTTGGGTTCGACAAACTGTGTTTCGGCATAATGTGTATCAGTCGCTGGGAAATACGATGAAAATGCAATTTCAGGAAGTTGCATTGGTTTAGGCACATTAACGGAACCAGTTTTTGCAATCTTAAATTCCTCGCCATCAGCAGCTAATTTAAAAGGCAATTCAGGAGGGTTTACAGGAATACGAAAACCTTCCTTGTCATTTTTAGCACTCAGGTATATACCTGTCGTCATCCGTAAACCCCCTCTACTGAACGGTCTTGTTCATCTTTTAATTCCTGCGTGATTGCTTTTACGATATCATTTACGTCAACATCTTTATGGATATCACCAGTGAAGTAAATCTTCGGTTCACTTTTGTACGTGTTTGTAGTTTGAGATGATCTATATTGAGAAACAGAAACATTTTCCCTAATTTCCTTCGAAACACTCACTTCATCTCTCGATGAAGAATTCAATGATTGTGAAACAAAGTCATTTAGCTTTTCTGCATAACCACCGACATTGGATAAGTCACCAATCTTATTCAAAACTTTACTTAGCACACTACCTGCAGTGTCCTCAAACGTGTTGTTCACTTGTAAATTCGGTGTTAAAGAAACGATGTTATTAATCGCTTTACCTTCTGCGATGTCCTTAAATAATTCCAGATATTCATCTGCTAGATTGATCTTGTCCTCAATTTTACCGACCGTATCTAACTTACCACCCTTTAATTTCCCTTTATTAGGATCACCAGCTGCCGCTAAACCGGATTCAGATGGTGCTGTATTTACTACGTTATCCATCAAACTAGCTTTATCACTAAAAGGATTCTCTTTATTTTTATCATCCTTGCCTAGACCAGCTAAGCTCTTTGCCTTATCAACCAATCCACTTACTTTATCAGCTGCCTTCATTGTGCCATTATATGCCCATTCGTTAGCTGCATTAAAGGCATCAGGAATACTCATTAGTTCTGCTCTAGGTAGACTGACTACATTTCGATCACTCGTTGGTGCCTTCAAATTGGCTTTGAAGTTTTGCCAATGTTTTGTTACAACATTTGACTTACCAGTTTGTAGCTCACCGACCGTGCCAATATCAACACCTGGTATTTTATTGAGTAAATTAATCAAACCATTTACTGCCTTAATAGCAATATTTGCGCCTGCTACAAAAGCATTCCCTAATACCGTTGCCGCGCTATCAAAACTCCCTGCCATGGCAGACATATTATCTACTACCATCATGACTAAATCATAGAATAATTTCTTCACAGCATACACTGGATCAATGAAAAGGTTAATAAAGAATTCAGCAAATATCACTAATATGTTAGCTATATTAACGAAAATATTGGCGATAAATGCACCAAGCGCACCGAAAAGACCTGCAACAAAACCTACTACTGTTGCAGTTTGCTCACCCCACATCACCATAGCCATTACAACTAACGCAATCACAGCTATAATACCTATGAGTACCCATGTAATGGGACTCGATAGATAAGCAGCGTTTAAAACCCATTGCGCAGCTGCCCAAGCTAAAGTGGCTGCACGAATTAATCCTAATATTGTATATTTGGTTACCAGAATAGCTACTACAGCGCCTATAACCGTTCCCATTATTACAAGAATAGGTACCACCCATGCGGCGTTATTATACATAAATTGCCCCACCGCCCCAATGGTGTTGTACATCATTTCTAATGCATCAAATACAAGCGATAAGCCTGATACAAAGAGATTAATAAATACCATCGCATGTCCTGCCAGTACACCAAAGGCATTTGAGTTAACAAATTGTCTGAATCGAACAAACAACGGTTCAAATGCTCTTTGCGCCCAGTTATTAAATACTGTCATGGCATCTGCAAATGTAAGAGGCATATTATTAAATTTTTCTTCAATATCTTTAGCGGCACTAAATAAAGACGATTTGATAATATCAGCTGTAATAGTTCCTTCAGCACTCATCTTTTTAAGACCTTCCATACCAACCCCTGTTGCATCGGCAATTGCTTGTGCTAACATAGGTGCATTCTCCATGATAGACCTAAATTCATCACCCTGTAGTCGACCCGCTGCCATTGCCTGCGTCAATTGGTACATACCTGCTTGCTTTTCTTGTGTCGAAGCACCTGACACAGAGAATGATTTATTCATTAACTCTGTAAAACGAATAGCTTCATCATTACCTGAAAAAGCACCCTTAGCCAATAAGTTCAACTTTGCCACACTTGCAGCTGTATCATTATAAGAACTCAAACTACGCTGAGATGCTTTATAAATCTTCTCTTGTAATTCTGCCTGCGTTTGTAAGCCATCGTTAATGTTAGATAAACGAGCATTTGTATTTGAATAATTATCACTAGCTGTAATGAATTTATTGAATCCATTTGCTAGCCCTTGAATCGATAAGTACGTAGCTGCTAAGCCTATTAAACTACTCAGCAATCTACGTACACTACTGGTGGCTGTATCTGCTCCTGCACTAGCATTATTGAAACCATTCCTTAGACGTTCACCATTTCGTTGACCTTCACTGCCAGCTAATTGAGTACTTGCTTTTAATCTTTCTAAACTAGCACTGGCATTTTCAATATCTCGTCTAGCTCGTTGTAGGCTACGCATATCCATCCCTCGACTGGACTCAGTATGCATTTGCTCCATTACATGCATTACACTCTTCATGGATTTCATAATTTTTTGTAGAGTACCTGTCATGCGATCAGTTAACTCCAATGCTGTACGCACTGCCATAGTTCTCACTCACCTACTTACTAAGAGAAAATAAAAAGCACTCCTTAAGAGTGCCTAAAACATTTTTTGTATAAATAATTTATAAATTTTTTCATTAATTTCCACCAAACTTTTTTTTCCATCTTTAAATTCAATTGCTAAGATATGTGTACCTTTATTTTTAGCAGATAAACCTGCCAATAATCCCACTGGACCTAATAACGCTCCACCTACTAATCCACGAGCAACGCCGCTAACTGCACTTTTTCGGTGCTCTTCAGTAACCAATTCATAAGATTCTACAGTTTCTTTATTCAAAGGGAATTTTTTAGTAAAACCAGTAAATAAAAAGACCTCTTCCTTACTAAAAAAAGATTGCTGACCAGTCATTATATTTTTCCCTTCATAATCTCCTGCAATTACTTTATTCTGTGCCATAAATAACCCTCCTCACCCATAAATATACATAAATAGGAGGGTGTTATCCATTACTTTTTTTAGCTACCTCTGCTTCTTTTTCAAGCTCGATGTCTATACTTGCAATCATAAAGGCTAATTCTTTACGATTCATCGATAAAAAATGGCTGGGTAGTATACTAAAACGATGTAGCGCAACATGTGCATAAAATGCAAGTCCGTCACTCTCGTCGTCACCACCCTGAATTAGTTTTTTACTTCATCCACCTGATCTTCAAGTGACTCGTCAAGACCGCTAATTTCCTGAACTTTTTCTGAAATTAATGCTGTTTCCCCAGCTAAAAACATTTTACCGTACAAAGCTTCTGCTCCTCGAACACCATATGATTGTTGCAACTCTGTGTCATTTAAATCTGGATAAACGATAGCTGCTACATTCATACGGCGATTGTATGCAACTGGATCAAACACACGCTCTTGGCGACCTTTTTTTCCAGGTATATTTTTAAAACATCTGTCGTTGATTAAATCCGCTTCGTCTGAAGGGATTGGTCTAAGTTTAATAGATTCCTCAAAACGTGATAAAGGTAAATCTACTAGTTCTGCCTCCGATACGTTTTCTTTCATAAAAGCTTTAAATTTACTCATGTACTTTTCCCCCTTATTGGATTACATTAAATTGATTTAATAATTCAAAATCATCGAATGTGAAATCAAATTCATCTTTTAGTGTATCTGAGCTTTCTGCATCGAGCATGGCCAATAAAATTTTGTTCGGTACGATATTCCGTACATCTACAGTCTGCTTACCTGCCATACTCGTAATATCCGTATTTACCACAGTGGCATCATACAATGGCGATTTGCCGTTTTTTAAGTACTCCCATGCCATAGCACGTATTTCTGGACGGTGATAATAAATCATCATGCTGCCAACACCTTTAGCACCGACAATTTTAGAGCCTTCCATACGAGCATTAAGTCTCTTTACTTCTACTTTCGTAAATTCTACATCCGCACGGAACTTTAAGATTTCTGCGATTTCGAAGGATTGTCCCTCTATCGTAATATAGAGTGTCCCTTCACGACTCGACATTGCGTCATTGGTTCTCATGATATTCGGCATCTATAATCCCCCTTACTTACATTCCACACGCATATATAGTTTCTCCATAGCATCAATGAACTTGATACCCATCACTGCAAATACAGCATCTTTTTCATCACCTTGCTCAATGACAATATCCTCTGGGAGGTATGGATCAATTACACCTAGACGTACATATGGATCAAGTACTGTTTTCATTAGCTGTTTCTTGAATAAGTCCCGACCATCATCATTATTATTTACTTTACCAATAAAATACTTGCGGAAAATATGACGTGTATTATTCTCAATAATGGACATCCCACGGTCAATTTTCCCTTTTCGGAAATCTTGATTTTTTTTCGGTGTAAAAGAACGGAAAGTATTAATATCTTGTTCTACTACTACTTCATCATTGTTGAAAGCATAAACGATATGACCATCCCTTAAAGCCTGAATAATTTCATCATTTGTCATGGTTTCCGCCTCAATCGCACCTGGATACTTGGCGTAAGTAAGTGAACCGACTGTAGCAGCGGCAAACGCAGCGCCAAACCAATAAACAGCATCCTTTGGTTTTAGTACCTCCCCACCATCAAGTGTCACACCGTTTTTCACTGAAACTGTACTTTCATGATCGGCTGCGTTGTAATTATTCGTCACAAACGTTACGCGCTTTCCTGATTGTTCACGAAGTTCTTTTACCTTTAGTGCCAGTAGTGATTTCGTTGTATTATCGTCTGCCCCAAATGCTACTGTTTTAAAATTCAGTGTATCCAAAGCAGATGCGAACTCCGAAATAGATTCATTTGTTGCAGCTACTGTTGTCCCACCTGTAAGTGTTAACGTGGCATCAATAGTTGGTAAACTACCTGTAAATGTTACATAATCATTTCCCTTTAAATCATCAAAGGTTGCTACCTTCTGTGAGTCTACCTGAATCGCATCAAAATAAGTTTTAATATTTACAGATCCATCTAAATTTACGGTAGCCATAACATGAATCTTATTACCGTCTTGACCAGCATATTTAGCAGTGGCTGTGAATCCTTCTGCCGTAGCTGTTGATCTTTCTCCCTCACCGTTAAGATTATAGAGAAATATATTGCTAGTAGCCTTGAAAGCTTCTCGAACAGGTAATATATCACTAAGAGATTTACCAAAAAGTGCTCGAAACTTCGTATTTGTCGACAGCTTTATAAACTTACCCACTTCACCCCAATCAAGCGCTACTGGAATAGCTAACGCACCATTAGAATCAAGCCCCATAGTGTTTAAACTGTTGGTTTCAAAATTGATATACGCATCAGGACGTACCTTATTTTGTGTTTCCCAAATGCCCCCCATTATGACTCAACTCCTTTCTTTTTCCATGCGGCTACTAGCTTTTCAGCTTTTGCTTTGGTATAAGTTGCTCCATCTTGTAGTACCACCTCGTACTCCAAACGCTCTTTTGTGGACGCAGCAGATGCTAAAAAAGCAGCCTTAGAAAATTTTTTACTCACTGACTGCTTCTTTATGTTCGGATTGTTTGTTGTCTTCTGTGTCAAATTCAACACCCTCCAATGTTCTCATTTTGATTTCTTCTACATGTTTGCGCACATGGAAGTTGTATTCTACAAAAAAATGAAGCACATTATCATGAATTTCGTGCTTCATTTCCGTACCCCTCATTAACGCTTCTGAACCGATATACTCCATTAATTCATATAACTTTTCCGCCATATCATGCATATCCTCATTAGCATAATCTGATACAGGAAAATAATGAATGTCAAATAGATGTTTTCGAAAATAACGTTTACCTACCTCTTGGGTCTGTTCTACAGGAAAGAGCTTTACAAAAAAACAAGGTGCTTGAAAGCCTTGTACAATTTCTTCACCATAAATTCGGAATTCAGGAAATGGGAAGCGTGTGTTCAATTTTGAAATAACTGCCTTTCTCACAGTGTTCACCGACACAGGTGTCATTGCTACTCGCCTCCTAGCAACTTCCTTAAAAACTCTTCTTGCTTACGCTGAAGGAAACGCTCCATTTCTCTTTCTAACTCTTGTTCAGATAATTTGAGCATAAATTTCCCTTCTACAAATCCACCAGGCTTACCTACTTGCATACCCGTCTTTGCATTTTTATCATAAACAAACTGATTGTTACTCCAATAGCCTGGAACCCAATGCGATTTAAAGCCATTCTCTACAAATTCGGCATACTCTAAATCATTAAATACCTCTATTTCATACATGTCACCTTGCTTTGTAATAGAGCCCATCTCCCATTTCCCTCTTAATAGGCCTGTATTGATCGGCGTTTTTGCTTTCGTTTTACGTACAAGTTTTTTAGCTAAATCAAGTAAACACTCTCGTAAAAAGTGGTCAATTTGATTTCCTTCACTTATATTTTCCATACGCTCTACAAACGCTCGAAACTCACTAAACTCAAACATTATGCTCGCTCCTGTCGTTGCAAGCTGATTTCCTGATGTGGTCCATACAAAAAAGGCTCTCCCGCTTTGTACCGTTTGGTGGAAGAACCTCTTGTTACAAATATAATATCTCCCTGGCGTATTTCAAACTTTGGAGAGATGAATAGCTTCGTCTCATATTGGATTTCATTCGTAGCTTCCGTTTGGCCATTAGTCGATAATGCGCGTTGTGAAATCCGGCAAGGAACATTTTCATATATCAGGAGATTTGGCTGCAAACGTGTTTCTCCCTCGCTCGTAACATAGTTATCTGATCGTGTAACGGTTGCTCGATCCGTATAGTAGCGTTCAGCTAGTCTATTCCTTCGCATGTGCAGCACACCTCCTACAATAACAATGTTTTGCGATACCGATTGAGCTGTTGCTTCAACTCACCTGAAATGACATCTTCAAAGTAGGATGTGCTCGTATCACCAATTTTTTCACTTTGGATGCCACCATGACTTTCACGTAATGCGACAACAAGCTTCTCGATAACACCTTGTGCGCGATCAGGAATATCTGACCGCTTGCAATAATCTTTAAAGAAATTTTCTGCATCCTCAATTTGAAGAAGGAGAAGGGCATCCTGCTGCGTGTCATCAACTGCGATATCTAGTCGAATTTTAATTCGATTAAGCGTTATCATTTGTCATCACCCGTTGCACCTAGATCTACTGGTGGGGTAGAAACATCTTTCGAACCTTTACCTTTTGACTTAGCTACTTCTTTAACTTCCACAAATCCCTTAGCGAGAAGGGCATCACGCTGCTTCTCGCTTTCCACCGTCTTGACTACATTCAATTTTTGCAAAATGTAGCTCATTATAATGCCTCCTGGACATTGACAAACACCGCATCCAATTTATTTGTTGGAATCCATAAATCGTGATATTTACGATAGTCAATCTTCCATGCATCAGCTTGTTGATTTGTTGCAGGATCAAAAATACGTGGCTTATCCGTTTTCGAAACGGCAATCGGTGCATTACGCGCACTAATAATCCAGTTAATATTCTTTGCGCCAGTAGCTGCTTTAAAGCCACCTGCTTCTTGACCGATTGTTTCACCATCCAAGAATTCATACGTCGTCTTCAAGCGAGTAGATGGCACGCGGATAATTGGATGACCGTCTAACGCCTTCACTTTTGTCTTTACACCGCCCTGTTCAAAATCCACAACATCAATACGCTTTTGAATGGTTGTGTTTGTATCCAAAATAGAAGCAATCGTAAATGGCAACGTTAAAATTAACGGATTACCTTCACCAATTTTGTCCTGAATCGACGCAATATCGTACAATAACTTGTTGAAAATGGTACTTTCATCAGCTGTGTAGCCACCTGATGCTTTACTCGCAGCAATTGCTAATGCAGCTATCTTTGAATAGCGATACGCGTCAATTTCAGGAATTACATGTGTACGTTGGAACTCGCCCATTACAGCAGCTGCTGTTGCTACAAAATTTGATTCGTCTACATCCATCGCGTCAATTAAAAAAGTACGACCACGGTCCTGTGTTAATTCGTGTGTCTGCCATGCTGTAGTAACCGAACCTTTCGCAAATCCTTCGCTACGATCATAGTCACCCAACCCATCCATTATAATAGTTGGGATTTTCACTTCATTACCACCTGTATATTTGACTAGGCTTGAATTAGGTTCCATCCATCCAGATGTAGCACCGCCAAGCAATTGCTTATCTAACTCTTGTTGAAAAATGGATGCATATGCAATTGTATTTACCATATTAGTAGACTCCCTTCAGACCATTCGCGAATTGCTCACGAATTTGCTCTTCATTACTTTTTACTGCATTACCTGTTCCGACAGTTGGTGTCTTTCCAGAAAGTCGTTCCTCGACAGCTGCTTGCACGGCTGTATCAAATACCGTTTTAAACGTTTTAATATTTTGGGTCGTTGTTTCGGCATCCGAACCAAGAACAAGATCAATCACTTCAGCAGGCAAGTTATATTCCTTATCTGCAAGTGTTTTTAAAGTTTCTGCTCGAAGCTCGCGTGCAGCAATACTTTGCTCTTTTGCGGTAAGTGCTTGTTCACGCTTTTCGAGTTCGTATTTCGCTTTTTCATCGGCATTCATCTTGGCCAGCTTTTGAGCTTCAGATAGTGCAGCCTCTAATTCTTCCTTATGCTGTATACCCGCTTTCGCTAGTTCTTCTTTAAGTCGAGCTTGAAAATCGGCCTCTGTATAGGTAACATCATTGGGATTACCTTCATTTGGTGGTACATCTTCAGGGTTACCTGATTCACCCGGATTAGCAGGCGGTTCATCCCCAAAATACTGAAGATCTAGCTTCGGTAAAAGCAACATGGGTGTTTCTTTATTTAGATACATTTTTTGTTCCTCCTTCAATTACATTTTTTGTACCAGAGTGGAAACCTATAGCAGCTGCGCCAAGTAGTACACCTGCCACAAACCCTTCTGGTGATAGACCGACAAACACAAGTCCTGCCGCTACACCTAATACAAGCGACACAACAGGCGCATATTTTTTTGGCAAACCGACCTGTACCACCATCCAAATGATAAAAATGATAGCTGGAATTACTGTCGTTTCAAAAATACTTAAATCGAAATCCATTATCTTCTCACCTCCTTAAAAATGGGCATAAAAAAGAGACCTGTCATTTTCGATAGGTCTCTCACTTCTATATACACTTTAAAACTACTTTAATTGACTTTAATTTGCTTGCAAAAAATGAATTGGTACAAATTTACCTACATATCCATATGTTAGCTTAAAAGGGCTGTAAATGGCTTTGTTAATTTACTAGCTTTAAAGCTTGTTGATAGACTTGTAATGTCTTTTCACGAATTTGATCTTCGCTAAAGTAAAGATCAGGGTATTTCTTTCGTTCATCTTCATCCGTTTCATAGCCACAGCAAACATCGGGCATATCTTCATTTAACAAATTCGCGAGCAGTGGATACTGTTTCTCCAACTCTGGGGTAGCCTCTACAAGGGTGGCAGGAAAATCAAATGAAAAGTCTTCAATTGAATAGTTGCCATCTAAAAAATTCTGCATCATCTTCAATAATTCATCTGCGACCATCATAATCCCTCCCATTTCTCACTTGGTGATTTTCTTGTAACAATACTTACAACTTCATTAGTTTTATCTGATTTGATAATAGCCAAATCGTCTGCAAACCAAACAAGCCGATCCTCTCCTTGCTTGTAATTGGGGTGCTTTTTGAGTAATTCTACTACTTCTTCTTTTGCAAATGACCGTTTATTTTTACTTACCTTTTGACCAAGAACTCGATTTAATGCGTGATCCGTAAATTCAAATCCTTCTTTATTAAAAAAACGGTAAAGATTTTTCATTTTTCGTCTGTACTCATCTGAATAATCCTTCGCGTTGATTTTATCAAAAGTGGCACGTTGCCTTTTTAAAGCATCCCATCTGTTACTATCATTATACTTAATTTGTTGGAACTCTGCGAATGATTGAGGTGCACCCACGCCAATTGATTTTTTGAAAGTTGCATGCAAGTTACGGTCCTTCGATTCGTTATGCACCATCTTTTTCATGGCAGCCACTTTATCAACACCGTGCTCTTTTACAATGCTTTCATACCATTGCTCGTATGTCATTGTTGCAGGTACTTCATAATATGTGCCATTGAGTTTTGCAAGCCGTACTTCCTCAGCATCGTACTCGACTACTGGAATAGTAGTGGAGCGGCAATGAGGATGCATTGGTGGATAATTTAAACCCGCTTGTGCGTCCTTCAAATAAAATTTCTTGCCATCAAGAGATGCACAAATAGTACTCGTCCGCAAATCAAGTGTAGCTAAAAACTGATACTGCTCTAAACCTAGCTGCTCATAGCCTGCCTTCGTTGCTTGATTATGGATATAGTTTGTTTCTGTACGTACCAACCGAGCAGCATTGTTAAAAGTATTGTCCATTTCCTCAGCTAGCTGCTTCGCCATTTTCGCATTGGAATGACCTAATATAGTACCTTTTGTAAGTATTTGCTCAACTTTCTTACCAAGTAACTCCCGATGCTGCCATATGCGCTCACTGTAATTTTTTCCACTCCACGCAATGCCTATAGCTATCTCAGCCGCGCTCGGTGCAATAAAAATAGCACCTGTTCCATAGCCAAGTGCTTGTTGTACGTTAAAGACAGATCGGTAAAAGCCGTCTTCATATATTTGCAGCAGTGTTTCTTCAGTTAATGCCTGTTCATATTCAAAAAGACGGTCAATAGCTTCCTGTAGTTTCTTTTTCAATTTCTCAAGATGTTGCGTATCTTTCGCTGTGAGCATTTCTTTATTAATACTCTTAACTGCTTTTTCATATTCTACAAGGAGCTTCCTTAATTGACCCTCAGCAAAATTATAAACTTTAGTGGCATCTTGTAAAAGGCGCTCTAACCAGTACTTTTCATTAACCTTCGACATATGCCTTTACCTTGTTTGGATCAATATTTCCTAACTGGTCATAGTCGCCCTTCTTCAACTGATCTTTTAATACCCGCTGTAGCTCCTCCTGCTTGTCTTTTACAAATGGTAATAATGACAGTTGCGTCTCTTTGCTAATGATACCTTCTAGTAATGCCGCAATTTCAGCAAGCTCTTTTAAGTTATCTGTCATATTACGATCAAAATAAATGTCAACCGACGATGGATCAAATGAACGATTCTTCTTTAAATTAAGCTGCCTTGTAATCAAACGAATTTTCTTCTTATAGGCGGGTAAAAATTTATACTCTTTAATAGAAGAAAGTTGCTCCAACCCGATTAACTTATAGCGAATGGCTACACCAGTTAGATTCCCCGCAAAACTTTCGTCTGTAAGTGCTGGTACGAGCGATAAGAAAAACGTATCGTTATAAATACGATCTTTGAAATTTTCAACAGCAGTGTCATTGATTTGTTTAATTAACCATTGGGCTTGACCTTTTTCATCAGTGAAAAGGATTCGCTGCTCTCTAAGAGTTTTAGCAGCCTTTTTACCGTCTTCATCATTTTCGTGCATATTTTCAAGCCCTCCAGCAGCACCTGCGATAACTAGATAGGCATCAGTAAAGTACTCAAAATCATTCGCGGTATCGGATTGTGCTTTATCATAAGCATCAATCTGTGTGAGGACATCCTCGTAGTCACCCTTCATTTCTTCATTATTCCAATAAATAATGACTGGTACATCTTCAAAAGTATGAGGTGCTCTTTCAATCTCCTCATACTTTTTTGAATCACTATTTTGTTGATAGGTAATGATTTCAGACTTTGTATATACTTCAGCGTAGCCAATCGTTTTCCCTGTTAACAAATCTTCCTCTTGCCAAGGACGGATTGCAAACTCTAAAAACTCACCTACAGAGGTAGAATAAACGGGGATAAAGTCTTCCGCTTTGAAATATCGTGAACGAATTTCGCTTTTTTCGTTCATGTATAATAATTCAAAGGAGATGCCCTTTTTAGACATCTCCTTCGCAATTTCAAAATTTAATTCGTCTACGTTTGCATCAAGAATTTTTTCTAGCGCATCCTTGTATTCTGCATCTTCCGTATCAAATCGAATACCTTCACCCATGAAGAAACCTGTCGCCATATTCGTAATATATTTAGCAAATCCATGCGCAATACGGTTGTTCGGCTTTGCCTCATCCATAGGTCTTTCCAATATTACATTTCTTACTTGGTAGTACTGCTCCAACTTTTGCAAACGGGGAAGATAAGCCTTTTGAAACTTATCAATAATTTTCGTTACAAGTTCAGCTGTTGGTTCTGTACCTTGCCTTATCTTAATCATTCAACTCTCCCCCTATAAGCCTAGCAACTTGCGGCTAATTACGCGCGCTTTGCGTTTTAATTTCACATCACCATTGATGATTTCGACGATACCTGTTAATGCGTCTGGTGCGTCATCATGTTCATTTTTGCCTTTACGTTGATAACGCATAATGTCCTTATAAAATTCTGGCCATTTCTTTTCCCAATCTTCAGGCATAATGACTTGTTCTGTTACATTCGCACTATTGACAAGGATACGCGTCTTTTTATTCTTGGATTGATGGAACCAAGTCACCTGGCACTTGCGGTTTTTACACTGCTTCAGCTTCTGCTCGACATTTCGTGCAAACCCACGACCACCATTATTGGATTCAACCGCTGACTCCCGTACGCCATGTATATCTAAACGTCTTGCCGTCTCTGGCTCTGTCTTCTCCATTGGCTCATCTGTATAATACACATCTAAAATATATGCGTATTTATCGATAACACCAGCTGCAATGCTACACAACTTGTCTGCACCTGTGTCGGCTGTATCTGTATAAGCAATTACTCGTTCAAATTGATCTGAATCAAGGATGTCATATGTTTTAAATCCTGCACTGTATAAGCTACCTCGTAAGTCAATTGGCTCTTGCATATAGTTTGCCAGCCAAATGTTTTCATCAAGCGTGTTTTTCTTCTGAAGTAAATCAGCCGTTGAATATAAATCTTCACACAAACTTTGTCCATTCTCATCTAATGCCTGCATTTTAAGTTCATAGCAACGTTCTGGATACTCTTTCATCAATCTGCCTGCTAAATCGTCTGTTGCCCAACGTGTTTGAATAATAAATTGCACCGCGCCATCCAACATACGAGAAGAAAACGTATTTTTATAGAAGTCCCAGTGCTCTTCTTTCACTCTTTCATTAAGGGCTTCTTTTGCATTTTTAATTGGGTCATCAATTATACCGATATTTCCGCGCATACCTGTGAGAGAACCGTCAAATGATGAGGCAAGGTAACTCTGATATGCTCCATCTAGCGCCCATAATCCCGCTGCACCATCCCCATCTTTTATCTTTACATTCGGGAAAAAGCTTCTAGTAACAAAATGTTCTTCCTCACCTTTAATTTCCACATCGTCAATCGTATCTCGAACTGATTTCGCGAATCGTGTAGAGAGTGTCTGATTATACGATATAGTAATCATTTGATTTTTAACGCTTTGCCCAAATGCCCATGTCCCCAACAAAACCGCCGTGTAGCTTTTTCCAAAGCCGGGCGGTAAATTAATAATGCAAATATCATAAGGTCTTCCTGTGTCAGGGTTGATAATTTTCTTCTCATAGATGGCTTGCATTGTGTTACATAGCGTATCTTGGAAAGTTCGGTGCGGTTTGAAAAATTCTGGATTGATTCGATTACAATAAGCCCGAAAGTTTTCTCTACCTTCCTGAATAGCAACGTCACGTGCTTGTGTAGCTACATCTTTTTTAAAGTCTTTTAAAATGCTCATGCAACTCACCTGCAACCTTCTTTAAAGCTACTTGTCATATACTTTGCCAAGCGTTTCGTCTGCAATTTCTACAAGCTTTGTAGCTATTTCTGGATAGTTCTCCTGAAGCTCCATATAAACAGATTCTTTAAACTTTTCATAGGCGCGGGCAAACTCACTCTTAAGATCTGCATAGGTTTTATCTTTATATGCCTTTGCTCGCGATAATTTAATCATTAAATCAATCGCTTTTTCTGGTGGTAAATCATCTAAATCTTCCTCAATGAGGGCGATTTTTTCGGATAACTTATGCACCGCAATTTGTAAAGCGCCTTCTGTCAAGCCCTCATCATCCTGATTATATTTAGCGACTTTCACCAGTTCCTGCACCCTTGCCTGCGTTTCCATCAAGCGATGAGCAAGCTGCTTCGTTTCCAGTGCATAACGACCAATTGTAGATTTCGATACAGGTTCCCCTTGTTCACGTAACCACACACTGATATCTTGATATGTGATACTTGTATCTAGCAACATCTCATCTACTGTATTCCGTAGCGCTTCAGGTAAGCTGAATACTTTATTATGCTTGCGATATTTTTTGAAATTTTTACTCATATAATCGCCGCCTATTATAAGAGAACATCAGAATCTGTAATGCTACCCTCAATTAATTTGATTCCTGCCTTTGTAATGTAAATCTTATCGTCATCTGTTATATCCTTCATAAAGCCCTCTTCACACCGGATATAAGGTGGATTCTTTTTATCGGAATCATCGGCTAAATAGTGAATGTGTTTGTCAATATCGGCTGTATAAAGTAAACCGTATTCTTGCAATGCTAGCTTTAACTGCTTAATAGTTACTGGTGCAGGATAAAACATGGCAACAATACGCATAATTTGACCGCGGAATTGACGATTTTGCAAGATTTCTTTTTGATTCATCATGCCTTGCCCTCCGTAGCTTTGTTCATTTTCATTAATTCGTCATAGATACGATCCAGTTTACGATCTGTGACAGCTGTTGCGCGGATGAAATCATCTTTTTGAACAAATTTATCCGCTGCTGCTAATTTATATTTATTGAGCTCGTCCTGGACATCATCGATTTGCTTTTGCAGCTTTTCGCCATCTTGTTCGAGCTGTGCATCTTTTTGTGCTAAGTCCGTCTTAAAACTTTTTAAAAAATATGAAATAATACCGATTACCGTCACAATTGCGGTTTGGATAATCCATTCAGCCATAAGTGTTCCTCCTATATCACAAATAAAAAACCTCTTCAAAGTACTGGCGGAATGGGTTGTACTTTAAAAAGGTTTATTATCGAGGAGATTCTTTTCCGTTAACTAAATCAAACAAAGGACTCTCAAAATACAATTCGTAGCATTTGTCTTGATTCGATTAATTTCATGAATACACCTTCCTTAAAATAAACCAAGCGCCGCACGCACCGCCGCAACTCCAATGGATCTTAAAAAAGACCGTGCTAGGCTCCAAATAATTTATCGGTGTCCGCCTTAACCCACACATCTAAATTATCCGTCAACACCATTCGATACGTACCGCTATGCCTGATAAGGGAAATGCATTCCCGAACGCAAAAAAACCAGTGTGGCATTTGTGCCTTCACTGGTAATTTTAGATAATATGGGAAATCAAAGCCTTCCAACTAGTTGAAGAATCTATTTGTACGAAATATGATAAATAATTTCAAAATATAAGTTTTTAAGAAGGAATTTGTAAATTTATGTAGAAAGTATATTGTTACCTAAATTTTTAAGAAAGGGATGTTGACATGGCTTTAATCCGAGGGTATGTAAGACTACTGGAAGAGCTCACTTCACACTGGCTTAATGTTTTATCAGTTATCACACTTGCAGCTCTTGTTAGCTGGTATAGCGTAGACTTTAATAACGCACTACCAAAACCAGAAACGATTATTGAATTCGGAAAATACTATTTCGGTAGTCCTGGTCCTTATTTATTTGGACTTTCTTTAAACTTTATTTCATCTATAGTCGTAATAACGTTGGGATTGAGCTTTATTTACTTCTCATTTAGAGAAAGATACGAGTATCAAATCTGGTTTCTATTTGCTACTGGAATCTTTGGTTTTATCTTATTGTTTGTTTCATTTTATTTTTGGAGCTACTTCCTTCTATTGCTAGTTACATTAGTATTAATAGCGATAATTGGATATTTCATATTAAATGCTTTGGCTGATAATAGGAAGTAATTTTTAAGGAGCCTTAATACGGCTCCTTTTTATTAATTAATATTGACGGAATGTTTAGACTTTGGTAAAAACGAGTACTTCCAGCATTTTTCTGGAACATCCATTAATAATTCATAGCCCAACTCTAACATCAAATCTACGCTCGATTCCGTCACATTTATCATACCTGTATTAATTCCATGTCCACAGCAAGAGCCAGTTGTTACCACTCCTTTACTCCACAGAAACTGTATCTCATCCACTAAACATTGGTCTATGTCACACATCTTCTTCTCTACATAAAATCCACCTTTGTTTTTAAAGAGATGAGATGGCATTTTTAAAGTCACCATACTGGCGTAAATACCAAACTCATTGGGACATTTGCTCATTACCTACATCCTTTCATGACATGATAATTTTTTGTTTATTTATACTTATTCTGCTTATTATTTTCTTAATTCATCCAGGCTCACTTCTAAAGCATCTGCAACTTTACACATTACCTTAAAAGTCGGATTTGGATTGTCACTATTCTCTATCATTTGCAAGGTAGATTCATTAACACCTGATAATTTTGAGAGATGATACCTAGAAATACCTTTTAACTTACGTATCTCTTTTAATTTTAAATTCATTATATAGACCCCCTTAAATTTGAAAACCACAATATATTGTGGTATATTCAAAAAGAACTCTGGTTCATATTGGTATAACAGGGAGGTTATTGGATGAATTACTATTACTACAACAAAAATACTGACAGTAAAGGAAATCATGAAGTTCATACTGGTAATTGTAGTTATTTACCATCAGAACTAAATCGCACTCTCATTGGTTACGAGATAGATTGCCAATCTGCAATTGCTAGGGTGAAAAGAGAAACTAGAAAAACTAACTTCGATGGCTGCTATTTTTGTTGCAGACCTTGTCATACAGGTTGATTTAGATGAGGGTATATTCCCTCATCTTTTTTATTCTAGAAACTCAAAAATATCCGTTTGCTTATGTTGTGAGGGATTACCCACAATTCTACGCACATGACTTTCACTAAGCTTGTACTGACGGGCGAGTTCTTTGTAATTGCTGCCATCGAAATCCCGCTTAATCTTTGTATCTCGTATATGCCGTGTGACACGATCCTTCTTGGGTATGTACAAGTTGGACCCGCCGTAATGTTGACATAATTTTAAAAAAGCCTCGGCTCCAATTAACTCTGCAACCTCTTGATGTTCCTCTGGCAGCATAGCTAGTTCAATATTTTTATCTTCCAACTTGTACACCCCTTTTATAAATCTAAAACAGGCTTGATAACTTGCTCATAATATTCCATTGCATTGTACGTCGTCTTACCCTCCGCTTTTAATCTTTTCTCAAACATTTGTATTTCTATTGCTAACCTCATAACCTTCAAGGCACCCACTTCTTCTGGTGTAACCTTGCGTTGATCTTTACCAACCATGCATCCAATAGCTCTAGGTAGGTAATACATAACATCTCCATCTGCTTGCTCCCATTGCTCAAAAGTTTCTTGCAAGAACTTTTTACGATTGAGCTTCGGCTTCACAGGAGGAAGAAAGCCTTTCTCTCGCAGCTGCTCTCGAATTTCTTTACTGAGCCTCTTTTCTGCGGCAGACATTCGTTTATATTTTCTCTTAGCCATAAGACACCTCTATTCATTTTCAAATAACGACATTTGTTGATGTTTACTTGAAGGTTCCTCTTCATAACCCATCTCAATACGCATAATTTTTGCCTTTTCTAATTGCTGTCGTTTCTGCTGATATTCTTCAGGCAACGCTGCTCGATCTTGTAATTGTTTATGATGAGGACATAGATCATGATCGGCACTAACCTGATGAGCACATTTTTCACACAGCGGCAAATCGCAAGTTTTATATTGTGCTCCTCTCCTGTTGGCTTCCACGAAATCTTTATAGTTACGTAGATAAAAATGAAAATGATCGTATCGAATAATATAATCGCACCATCTAGCTACCTGTCTTTCTTTACAAACCGCACAAACATTTTTCTGATAATCAGCTTCAGCAGAAGGAATATTGATTATCTCACCCATTTACCTTCTCCTTTTGCCACGGCACAAATTCACCGATGTCTTCACCGACGGAGCCTAGATACGCCTCTCGATCAACATTCCAGCAACCTCTGCACATTTTTTCACCTGGTGCAAAATCAAATATATGAGGATAACTTAACTCCTTAGCACCCCTTCCGCACCAACCACACTCGCCACCATTTTCACACTCAGCCATGATGATTTCAACCTGACTGTCTGTTAATTCAATTGTGGCAAATACTTCGGCACAAGCTAATTCTCCAATATCATACTGGCTTGGTTGTCCATCATAGCCTAATGCCGTTGCATAATCCTCTGTCATTCGGTTTAAATCGATCACAAGGCGACCATCAGTAATTTTTAATGCATATTTGGTCATCTGATAATCACGCCTCCTTCCTCGACTGCAATTCCATTACGCATAACCACTGACTACAGAAATTATATTGACGAATCTCACTGATTGCTTTCCAGTTCCTAGACTCACTGTCTTTCACTTTTTCAATTAATCCCTGACGAGTAGTTGCTTTCACTACCTTCCGTCCATTAAAACCATTAAACTTTTGCATGGAAGTGCTCCTTTCCATAAAAAGCTCTCTCATGTTATAATGTTAACTCGGGGACATGAGAGAGCTTTCTTTTGTCTTATGCTGTAACGAGTGCAATCGTTGCAGCTTTTTTAGTTAATTGATCCACGCTGCATGTTGTAGCATCATGGATATATCTATTTACATACTCTTCAAAAGTAAAGCCAAATCGCTTATGAATTTCAAAATGGTCAAAGTACGTGCCTAAGCGATCTAAGAGCTGGTCATCTAATTGCATACCACTTACTCCTTTTCTACTAATTTTTTTAGGCTTTCAATTAGTCGCCATGCCTGGGCCGATGTGAGCCATTCAATGCTTTCTACCCTATAGTACTTCTTGACAAATCCTTTTAAGCGCTGCGGTTCATTTTGCCATCCGAGCTGCTGCTCTAGTTGACCAATCTTCCATAGTTGTTTTTTACTGGCGCGGTTACCTCTGAAATTATCAAAGCCTTTAATAGATTGGATGGAAAGTAACACACGCTCTAATTCTTTTTGTGTGCATGCGCGCATACTATCTTTACCTGTTTCGCGTTGTAGTACAGCGTATACATCTTCCTTTTCCATACCAACACTTTTAGAAATTGCCCAAATTTTTTTGACAACAGTCATCTATCTCACCATCCTTCCGGTAACGGCTCAGTTAACGCAAGGAATAGCACTTTATCTTTTCTTTCAAGTGCTGCGTCTACTAATAATTCGTCCAGCCATTCAGTTAATGATGGATCTGCTACATACTCTATTTGCTCCAATTTTGCACGGTCATATTTCTCATTCTCTAAACGACTTGATTCCAGTAACTGCTCTCTGCGCTTCTCTTCTGCACGCATAGCTTGATAAAGAGATTCACACATCATTTTTGCTAGCATCTGTGCATATAAACTACTTCCCATACAATTACCTCCCATCTGTAGGGGGATTGACTCCCCCTACTTTTCATAATCTAAACCCACACTAATCCCGTCCTCGACAAAAATGGCGCGCTTTATTTCTTCCATCTGTTCAGGTGATAAATCGCCGAAGAAACGATTGACCATTTCCCAATTTTTATATTGACGAATAGCATCTAACTCTTCCTCTAAATCACCCTGGGCTCCGACACTTTCTAACAGCTTTTTATCGCTGATATAGTCACCCTTTAGCTTTTTCGTGACGGCTTTAATTTTTGCATCGTCTAACCCTAAGCTTGCTAGTACAAAAGAAATTGGTATGATATTTGAATATTCACCTTTGAAAAGGGCAATTAAAGCGGCTTTAAACTTGGCTTCAACATCATACTTGATCTCTTCTTTTTTAGTAATTTTCCCTTCAGCTAAATCACCTAAAATGGTATCCAGTACGGAGTAACGATCCACTTCGAATTTTTCTTTGTAGAACACATTGAAGCGACCAGATTCACCAAAAATTTGGTGGTACTTTAGATTTTTATTATCCATTTCAACTGTTGCCTGAGCTGTTAAAGCAGCTTTAATTTCATCCAGTCGCTTTTTGTCTTCCTTCATGCGGCGATCTAACAAAATGGCTTCGTCCACTAATGCGCGGCTCATACCTCTTCACCTCTTAATGTAGAAATACAAGGACGGCAAACTAATCGACCTTTATGAGATGCTAAATCCCTTTCTGACTGACAAAACATGCAGCTGCCTTGCGTACGTTTTAATAACACGCTGCCATCCTCCTGTAGATTGACACTGAACCTTTCTCCTGGTACGATACCGACCGCTCGGCGTAGTGCAGATGGTAATGTAATAGCACCTGCTTTACTTATCTTTTTGTTAAATTGCACAATATTCTCCTCCCTGTTCATCATCTTTCTTCATATGTGAAATGCGCCCATCGTTGATTTCTGTTGCCACTTGAAAATCTGTGTGCGCCCCTATGAAAAATGCGAGTGTACGGTTTTCAAATTCATAAAACCGATTATTTTCCTCTGGCAGTGTGCGAATGACTTCGATATCTGCTCGCTCCACTTCCTTTGCCATCCAGTCTAAAAAACGGGTAAAGCCCTCAACGTTGCGTGTTTCAATCACAAGCATGTGACCTGGACGATTGGCGAATTGATGAAAGTGTATAGCATCTGATTCAGTGAACTGCTTTGCATAAGCAAGTATTTGCTTTTTCAATTGCGGTGTCATTTCCAATTTATTCACGCTCCTCTAACCAGTTATAAAAAGGCACGGGTGGTTGTACTGGCTGCGTAGTTTGTACCATTTGTACTGTTGGTGCCATTGTACGCTCACGAAATTGCTCAGCATGCTGTGTGATTTGCTTCATCGATGTGAGATTTCTCTTTTTCCATTCAAATAAAATGCGATCAATATATCGAAGTGATACTTTCCCTGCTACAACGGCTTCCTTTAATGCGGCTTTAATGATTTCGGGAGAATGACCATCCTGATCTAGCCATAAACCAATTGTTTCAAGTTCCATCGGCGATAAGAGCCTACCTAACTCCTGCTCGAACATCGCATAAATAGCACCTTCTCCATTTTGTGTAGGTGTAGATGCGACAGAGAAAAGTTCTTGTTCCACTCGTATAAAGATTTGATCAATATCCTGTTTGGCACGATGAAGAATTTGCTTCACGCGCATTCTTTCAGCATCTTGCTGCTGTACATCCATTTTGCTCATTCCTTTACCTGCAAATTTTTATACATACCTGATCGCTTATGCTGTAATGTCAACGTATTGGCGCTTTTAGCCACAACTAACCAATTTAAAATATTTAAATGCGGCTTCAATTGTTTAATAATGATTTTTTCCGCACGTGTCGGATTACGTTTTCTCATTTCACACACCTCACTTGTCATTCCACTGGAACCGTGGTAAGATTCCAGTAGAATATTTTTGTCTATTAGGCAATGTCTAAACCACGATCCCCATCGCTTTAGACATTGCCTTTAATCCTTTTTCGGACGTATCTTCGTTGTTCTGCGCGTTAACGAATACATGAATGGCTCCTCGCAGGCTAAACTTGCTGCGGCACATGCCTAATAAATACTCCGTAACGGTTGGATCATTCACTCCGAAGATCGCTTTCACATCGTTCTCCACAAAGTAATCCGTCAATAGATGCTTTCTCATACCGATGCGTGTGAAGAGCTGGGCAAATTCTGCCTGCTGCTTTCCAAGCATTTTGTTATAGATGATTTCATTTCCCATGAGGACAACTGCTGTGCCAGTAGCATCGTTAATGCTGCGCACTAGCTCTAGCGTTTCACGGACTAGGTGCTGTGCTTCATCGATAACAACCGTTCTATCGGACAGCATCAGCTTGTCCATAATGTCCATCACGATATCGTCAATAGAGCCGCGCGTTGTTGTCTTCAATTGTCTTGCTAAGTACTTGAAAAAGCCTTTCGGTGACTTTACTGCTGGGTTCGCTGTAACGATAATCACATCCGTCTTGTCTGCCGCCCATTCACGCATTGTTCGCGTCTTACCAATCCCCGCATCTCCATATACAACGCTGATAGTACGCTGGATTCGACCGTATTCAAGCGCTCCCCAAATCTGCTTAGAAATAGCTGTCATAACAAACTGGATATCCTTCGTTTCAGTAATCGTTTCACGAACGGCCTCTTTCTCAAGAAACTCCTGCACCTTTGCGTTGATTTTTTCGGGAGAAGGATATGTCCCCTTGAACCAGCGTGAAATCGTACTCTCACCAACACCTACTAGCTTACCGAAATGGACCTGTGTTAAATTGTTTTGCTCGATATATTGCTTTGCCTGCTCTTGAATATTCATGTAATTCCCCTCCGTTTTTTCGCATTTTCTGTCATTTTGTCAAAATCAAGAACGGTACTTTCGCCTCCAACGGCTACTGGCATCTCATTATGCTTTGACGTAAATGCTTCAATAATTTTTGCATCATACTCATGCGTGCTACTGTCAATATTTTGCTGTGCTTTACGTAGCAATACGTCCAGTGCATCTGGTGCTTCAATCTCACGCTCTGCCTTATATTCTTTAACTAATTGGCGTTGCTTGTTCTCTAGGCTCTTCACCTTTTTAATCGCTTCCTTATCCATCTCTTTGTTGTAACCACCGACCTCAAGCATCGTTGCATAGCCAATGCGACGTTCCTGCTCATCTCGAATAATGACGCGGCTTAAATCCTCACTGTCGTAGCATACATACACCTTGTGACCAAGATAGTTGTAGACAAGATCCGTATCGTAGAACCAAACCTTACGTTCACCAAATTTAAGATAAACACCATTTCGATTGACTGTTTGTAACCGACTTGTACGAAGCATAATGGCATCTAGTTCCTCGGCTGTAGCAGTACGTTTCTTCACTAAGTTGGCTGCGTAGCACTCATTCGGTGTCTTACCATATAAGCCCTCTGCCTGTGATTCACGGCAGTTATGCCAGCCCTCAATATAAGTCCAAAGCGCGGCTTCCACTTCTGAGCGTAACGGGATACTTTCTTCATCCTTCATCACCTCTCCGTGACGCTCTGGTCGTCGGTCAGGTCGCCCACCTGTATACGTCATATACAAGCGTGAGAACTCTTCAGAGAATTGCTTAAAGGAACGCTCAATAACTTTTGCTCGTCCATTTCGTACACGAGCATTTGTCATACGAATATCTAAACGTTCTAGCATCGTTGTACCGTAATCTGCTTTAGCGTTACTTTTACGCTTACCACGCCCACCAAAATCACGTACTAAAAATTCACGCCCATTATCTAAGTAAACCTCGCGCGGTATACCAAAAGCTTTTACTGCCTTCTTGAAAGCAATAATGACACCATCACTATTACTCGATTCACATAATGTCATGGAAAGGATCTTTCTAGAACGAACATCAATCCATACGACTACATGCGGACGAAATACCTTGTTTGTTACATCATCACGCACGAACATATCCAGTGTGTGATAATCAGAAGACCAAATATCGTTGCTATCTAAATCGTCATACATGCGCTTAATATAGACCGCGCATTCATCCGTAAAGACTTTTTCACCTTCACGGAAATATTTCACTACAGAAAGCGGGATATTCTTTGTCAGCCTGTAAAATGAATCGTAGCTTGGGATGGGTAGTAGCTGCGGCATTTCTAACTCTGCCCAGGCTTCTACTAGTTTGTAGATGTACGCTGTGGTTGGTTGGTTTTCGTCTAGCCACCACTGAGTAAATATATTTTGCAATGTTTCATTAATTGTGGTTGTACCGCGATCCTTACGATTTTTGCGATGGTCTGCCAGCGCTATATCTCCATGCTCTTTATAGAGCTTGTATTTATTACGCAGCGTCCGCTCTGAAATAGCTTGTTCAGGATTCATAGAATTAAAGATTTTAATGAACTCTTTCGTCTTTTCCGTTTTTTGTTTCGGAAAATCTGAGATGTAGCTACGCCATGAGTTAATAGCCTTTTTCCAAAAAGCAATTTCATCTCGCTGCTTACCAGTAAGATTATCTATATCTTGCTCGTATTTTTCAGGTGTTTCAGATTCTTCAAAGACTGGCTGCATAACTTCTTGTTGCAAACTTGCATAATATCTTGCTTTAGCCTTTTCAGTAAGTTCACTAATAGACATCATATATTCAAAGCCTTTTCTCGATGGAACAGGTACTTTAACTACTTCTAATTGATTTCGTTGCGCTTTTTTTCTAAGGGCTTCGTAGCTTGTTGATTCAAGCTCTGCAACTTCTTTTAACGTTAATAATGCACTCACTTTGTGCGCCTCCTTTCTGGAAGGATATTCCTCATTCACTGTCGAATTATGACAACAGGAGGTGATTACTATGAAATGGGAAAATAAAGAGAAAATTTCCGAAATCTTATTTGATAGAGTAGAAGCACATGCATATAAACCCGACTATAAATTCGATTTTGTCAATAAAAAATTCGAATCAGAAAAAGTTATAGGTTTAGATGCATTTATCCAAAAATTTATTAAAGTACTATTGACGGACAATACACCTGTAATTCACTATGGCTTAGCACATTTGCTACCTACTTCACAGGATCAATCCGAATATGATAAACAGTGCACCATTCTATCAAAGGCTATTCTCAATCATAAATTCTCTGATTCCACGCCAGAGAATCCCAATGGTTTAGGTCATACCGTTCGTAAAATTCATTCAATTGAGTATGATGAAAAAAGCCAAACTTACTCATTTGTTGTAAGCGTTGACGGTGAATTTGAGTGTCCTAAGATAACTTTTTCAGCGCTATCTGTAATTTCAAAGTAATTTGTTTCAGTATGTCATCTGTAACGGATCCTTCAGCTGTATATAAAAAATCAGGAGATTGAGCTACAGGTTCAGAAACAAAATTCAAATTGTTTATTTTTTGAAGGGTTTCTTCAAGTTCACACGATAGAGTATTCGCTCTATTTAGTAACAGAAGAAGCTCTTCAGCATTTTCTACACGAATGTTTAATTTCATTATTCCATCTCCTCGTATCCTTTAAATTTAGCACGGCTTATTTCTAGTCCATTCACCGCTACCCTTTGATGGGCTATTATGCTGTTTGCTGCTCGTCGTCTAGATTTAATACATCGTAGATTTTTGATAAATACTTTTTGCCACTGCGTTCGCCGTGTAAAATGAAATTAAGGTATGTTTTGCTTAGCCCCACTTCATTACAAAGCCACACTTGTGTTCTGTCCATGTCCACCAAGCGTTTCACAATTTTCTTGCCCGTAGGTGTTAGTTGTCGTTTTTTCATCGCACTCACCTCTTTCATCCTCTTGGAGCAATTGCATTAAATGTTGATATTCTACATGAAGACTATTCATAAGCTGGTACAGCATTAGTTCTTTTGGTGTTCCGTTATAATCTCCTACGCCCAAGTTCCGATTGACCAGTTCGATATATCTCTTATTCAAATAATGAGTTGCTTCCTCTACTGTTTTAAATTGGTCTAGTCTCAGCACTTCCGGAAAAAACCATGTGAATACTCGTGGTTCAGCTTGCGCCTTCCCTATTCCCATCTTCCACCCTCCTTTGCACATCCCAGATTTCTAAAGACTCCTGCTTGCCAATTTCACGGCCTGCTAGTCGTAACATCTGACCCGTTGCCTGAATCTTAGCTGTATACTCCAGAACTAAACGTTCAAGCTCATCCTCCAGTCGCTGGTACTCTACTTCTAACCAATCCGCAAATTTGTTGGCAGCCTCTTTATGAGCTGCTGAGATAACAAGCCCAGCTTCCTCATCTAACTTAAGATCCTTTAAAAAGCGTTGCGCAACTAGCTGTACACCATCGTTCTGTTCCTTCATAAGTGGATGCATACAATCATTCCCTTCTATTAAATTGTCAATGTGCATATGAAGAATAGTGAATATTAGTACCAAAAACGGTACTAGTGTGTGATAAACTCAATTTGATGAATTTGTTTATCTAACCATAATTTACACTAATATTAGTGTGAGGTCAATCTTAAAACTCTATTTTTACACAAATATTTGAGCGGAGGTATTTATTATGGAAAACATTGGTTCAAGAATTCGATTTTTAAGAGATAAGGAATCTATTAGTCAGGCCAAGTTAGCAAAGCAAATTGGTGTTTCATCTGGTAATGTAGGAGAATGGGAAGCAGGAAGATCTAAACCTGGAGCAGATGCATTGATAGCTCTATCTAGTTTTTTCAATGTAACTTCAGATTGGATATTGACAGGTGAGGAAAACAAACCAGCAAACACACAAATATTAGTGCAAAACAACACCCTCACTGCTGATGATCTTGAACTAATAAAAAAATTATTATCATTGAATGATAGACAAAAGGGTAGAATAGAAGAACGAATAGAAGTGCTGCTGTCCGATGCAGCCAATAGAAAACACCAATCATCTACATCAGGGAATGGAGAAGAGGCCGCAACAACTGAAACGGCTTAATTTTTTATTCAAAATGATAAACTTTTTTATCATTTTTATTTTTTCGTTTAATATAACTTCATAAAATATTATTTATGTGAAGCTATATCTCTAAAGAGAACTTTTTTGCAATAAATCGTGCAAGATGTCCCATTGAATTTTTTATAGCTAATTTTATACCTTGATTTATATAGGTTTAGCTTCAATGGGACATGTCTCATTGGAAACTTTATTTTGTCCCATTGTCCCATTGAAATCTTTCCTACATGAATTGTAGCTATGAAAGTCCTTGCAAGTCTTCCTATCAACATTTGCAAGTCTCTGCAAGACAAAATAAAGAGGAAATCAAGGATCTAACTTTTACGTTAAATTCCGTGATTTCCTCATTTTTTTGCAAACTATTAAATTTTTTGTCCCAGAATAAAAATTACTCAATCCCGCGTCTTCTCTACGTTTCCTCATATATCCTAAGTTATCCCACATAGACTTCTTTTTTGCAAGATTCCTCACAAATATACACAAATATAACCGTGTTTTTCAAATAATGATCGTGCATGTTCGTTATGTGCTAGAATTTGTACTTCTAAACGTTGAATTTCATGCTCTTTTGCCCATCTTTCTGCTTGTGTTAGCAAGGCTGAGCCAATACCAGTACGTTGGAATGCTTGTGCAACACCAATGCGTAGCGAAGCCACATGCTTTGTACGTGCCGAGATGTTCCCGTTAATGAGTGTGTATCCTGCAAATTCGCCATTTACGATACAAAGTAAAATCGTGCTCGTTTTTACTTTGCGCCATTCCATCATTGCTTTACGTAATTTTTGAACGGTTAAATTTTGTTCATTCGCATTAAAATATTCGAAATCGCATTCACTAAAAATCATTTCTTGCAGGTTGATGAATGCGCGGGCATCATCTGTTTCGATGGTACGAATAATATATGTTTGATTATTTGTTCCATCTTCTGTGTTCCCATTATTATTTTTCTGGAGGCGTGAGAAAGTGACAGAACGTCCTAATTTCACGTCAATTACATTATATTCCGCATTTACCCAAGCTAAATAATGTGTTAGCGGCGGCTTCGTTTTCTTCCACCAACTCAAATTTAAGTATGCCGCATTTGGTAGGCCTTGACCCATGATGTTTTCGATTGCTTCATATGTAAGGGTCATTTCAGATTGAGTAGAATTTTGGAAGAACTCAGCTAATGGAATGTATTTTTTATCCATTTTCTTCGTCATAATATTCCTCGTTTCTCTAAGGTGAAAATTATATAATTTTGTCATAAATAATATATTTTTAATAAATTTAAGTAAGCACCTTCGTATTCTAACATTTTATCATAATAAAATACTATAGGATAATAAAAAATATAAAGAAGAGATTGTTGTTTTTTGTCGAAATTAAGGCGAAGAGCCGCGAAATAGAAAGTTCTATTTTTAATCACGCATTGAGATGTGATAAAATGTATTCGGTAAATATAAGTAAGTTGAACAATTTAGGAGGAAATGAAATGAGCAAAGTAGTAGTGTTTGGACACAAAAATCCAGATACAGATACAATTACATCAGCCATTGTATATGCATATTTAAAACAACAATTAGGTGTAGATGCAGAGGCGGTACGTCTAGGTGAAGTGAATAATGAGACAAAATTTGCATTGGAAAAATTCGGTTTTGAAGCGCCACGCTTAATTGGCAATGTAAAAGAAGAGGCAGCAAAAGTCATTTTGGTTGACCATAACGAATTCCAACAATCTGCTGATGGCATTGAGGAAGTTCAAATTACAGAAGTAATCGATCACCACCGTATTGCTAATTTCCAAACAGCTGATCCACTTTACTTCCGTGCAGAGCCAGTTGGCTGTACAGCGACAATTTTAAACAAAATCTTTAAAGAAAACAGTGTGGAAATTCCAGCAAATATTGCAGGTTTAATGCTTTCTGCTATCGTTTCAGATACACTTTTATTCAAGTCGCCAACTTGTACAGAACAAGATGTGCAAGCGGGGAAAGAATTAGCGGAAATTGCAGGGGTAGATGCTGCTGATTACGGTCTAGCTATGTTAAAAGCAGGTGCGGACCTGTCAGATAAATCTTTAGAAGATTTATTATCATTAGATGCAAAAGGCTTCGAGTTTGGCGAATACAAATCAGTTGTAGCGCAAGTTAATGCAGTCGATATTGAAGATGTGTTAGGTCGCCAAGAAGAGTTAGTAAACTTACTAAATAAAAACGTAGCGGACAATGGCTTAGATTTATTCTTCTTTGTTGTAACAGATATTTTAAATAATGATTCAACGGCTGTAGCGGTTGGGCAAGTGGCAGAAGCTGCTGCCAAAGCATTTGGTGCAGAAATCATTAACGGTCGCATTGCTCTACCAGGTGTTGTATCTCGTAAAAAACAAATCGTTCCGGTATTAACGGAGAACCTGAAATAATTTGAAAAGAGGGTGCTTTAAGCATCCTCTTTTTGTGTCCCTCTAATCTAGATGGTTCTTTTTCAATTTTAAAGGGTAAACAGCCGGTCCTTCGATGACATTGCCCTGCTCGTCGAAGCGTGAACCATGACAAGGACAATCCCATGTTCGATCCCCTTCATTCCAACGTGTCCGACAACCTAAATGTGTACATTTGGGTGCATCCATTCGAGCTAAATGACCATTCAAAAGCTCTACCCCGATAAATCCAGCAGTTTTAAAGGTCTGTTGCCATGCTTGCAATGTCATATGGCGAGTTGGGGCGTACAAGGCTTTTGCTATATGATCTTGATGCTGAATATAGCTAGTTAGTATTTCTCCTGCCACAAGTGAATTCGATAATCCCCATTTATCATAACCTGTTGCAATATAAATGGGGGAGTCCAACTCAAGAGGTCCTACATATGGAATTTTATCGGGCGTTTGTACGTCCTGTGCACTCCAATAAAATGTTGGGAGTCCGGTCAAATGGAACGTCGTTTGTAGTTCTTTTTCAAACGTGTCATAGTAAATAGCTGTTTCTGTTTTCGTACCAGCAAGGTGATTACTGCCACCATAAATTAAATACAATGTGTTATGAATAGAAGCGGTACGAATTGTCCGAGCAGGTGTATCAATGCTAACATATTGTCCTTCCAGTACCTCATGTACAGGTATAGCGGTCAAATAAGAGCGATTAATCGCCAATTTTGAAGTATATAGGCGCTGTAAGGAGGTAATCGGGTAATGTGAACAAATAAGCAGTTGCTCAAATGTAATGTGCACCCCATTTTCAAGTTCGATAAATTGTTCTGTAATCGTTGTAGCTCTTGAAGATGTATAAATCCGAGCGCCTGCTTGCTGCGCTTCCTTTGCTAAAAAAGTAAGCACTTCGACAGGGTGAATTTGTGTTTCATTTTTAATACCAAGTGCTAATGTGACCGAGATTGGTAACTCTGTTTCAGTTGTAGCAAAGGCTTCAATTCCAATTTGTTCGTAACGGTTATACTCCTGCTGTAATTGTTTTTTGCCATCTTCTGTCGTTGTATAAACGAATGAAGTAGCTGATTGAAATAAGGAGCTTGGAAATTGTTTCTTAAAAGAGGCGATTGCCTGTTGATTGGCCTGATAATATAACTTTGCTTCTTCTAATTTGAATCCAGCATATTTGTTACTATGCTGAATGGTTAGTTTTCCTGTAGAGTATGCGGTCGTCCCTAATCCAATATTTTCCTTTGCTTCGATTAATAAAACATCTACACCTGCCTTCGCCAATAAATAGGCGCTATATATTCCCGTTAAGCCCCCTCCCACAATACAGACTGTGCATTGGCTATCCTCTTCTAAAGGAGTTGTTGTCATCAATGTTTGCTCATGTAACCAAACAGACTTTTCGATTGTTCTCGCCCTCTCTCGTTTTTACATCCAGTATTGGAAAGATCGAATGACAATATTCATAAGACTTATCGATTGTAAGAGCTTACATATCATCGTTACAATGGATAATGAAGGGGGACGCTAGCATGAAAATTGAAGTGTGGTCAGATTACGTATGCCCATTTTGTTATATTGGCAAAAGGCAACTGGAAAAGGCGATTAAGCAATCAGGATACGAGGGTCAAATTGAAGTGGAATATAAAAGCTTTCTTTTAGATCCAACGACACCGATTGACGCAGAAGAGTCTATTTATATAGCGCTAGCTCGTAAATACAATTTGTCTGAAAAAGAAGCGAAAAATATGACAGCAAATGTAGCTGCTCGCGCAAAAGAAGTAGGACTAGATTATAATTTTGCTGAGATGAAAACAGCCAATACGACAGCTGCACATCGTTTAGCAAAATTAGCCATCGTGCAAGGGAAAGAGGAGGCATATAATGAGCGTCTTATGAAAGCTTACTTTTTAGAGGGTGAGGCAATTGGACGCCATGATGTGCTAAAGCAGTTAGCGAAAGAAGTTGGTCTTGAGATGGACGCGGTAGAGCGAGTGTTAACGAGTAATCAATATGAAGAAGCGGTTGAACAAGATATTTATGAGGCACAGCAAATCGGTGTGCGCGGCGTGCCATTCTTTGTTGTAAACAACAAATACGGGATTTCAGGTGCGCAGCCACAACCGTTATTTGAACAAACCATTGAACAAGCAGCATCAGAAGCAGGCTTAAAAAAATCCATTCAAATGGTAGGTGAAAACGGACCTGTTTGTTCAGATGGACAATGTGACATATAAATTCGGTCTAAAGTAGTAGAGTAACTAACTTGAAAAAAGTAAGTTGCTCTATTATTATAAAAGAGTATCTCGAATTCGAGATAAAAAACCGTGATGATAAGGAGATTCAAATAAATGACAAACGTATTAGTAGTGAAAGCAAACAACCGCCCAGATGGTGTATCAACAAAAATGTATGAAACATTTGTTGCAGAAGCAGCAAAAGTAGAAGGGGTTAACCTTTCAACATTTGATGTATTTGAAGAAAACTTACCGTACTTCGGACAAGAGTTATTCAATGCTTTCGGTAAAGTACAAGCTGGTGAAGCATTAAGCGACATCCAAAACTCTTCTTTAGCAGCATTGAACAAATCACGTGAAGTATTATCAGCTGCAGATGTAGTAGTATTTGCATTCCCATTATGGAACTTAACAATTCCAGCAGCATTACAATCATTCATTGACTATACTTACGGTGCAGGTTATTCATTTAAATATGATGAAAATGGCAACTTAGTCAGCTTAATGACAGACAAAAAATATATTGTATTATCAGCACGTGGTGGCATTTACTCAACACCAGAAACGGCACCAATGGAAATGGCTGCAACTTACATTAACACTGTTATCGGCGGTGTATTCGGCATGCAAAAAGTGGACGAGGTAATTATCGAAGGTCACAATGCCAACCCAGCAGAAGCAGAAAACATCATCGCAGCTGGTTTAGAAAACGTAAAAGCAGTAGCACAAAAATTAGCAACAGTAACGGCGTAATTAGAAAATAGTTATAGTTAAAAGACTTCCTATTCGTTCAGAATAAGGAAGTCTTTTGTTTGCAATAGAGTAAAAATTAATACTGAAGGGGATGTCCACCAATGATTTAGTAAATCGTGCGAATAGTTATTGAAACCAAACTTTTGTATAAAGTATGCTTCTTTGACCGTTTTTCAGTTCTCTTGTTATTAGTTGGAAGTCACTCTTTAATATCCATTTAATGTAACTGAAACTGTAATTTGAATATTTTCATCAATAATCGTACCGTTTGCTTCTATTAACGCATTGTATGTAAGACCGAAATCTTTTCGGTTAATGACTGTGGAACAAGTAAATGAATGGGTTTCCGTATTCCATTCTGTCTGTTTTTTCCCTTTATAGAGAACATCAAATGTAACACTTTTTGTTACATTTTTAATAGTCAAATCCCCTGTTAGCGTGTATAATTCTTCATCGCTAGGGATAAGATCTGTTTTTGTGAAATAGATTTTGGGGAATCGGTCAGCATCAAAAAAGTCTGCTGAAATTAAATGTTGATCACGTGCTAAGTCGCGTGTAGAAATACTTGCTACATCAATTTCGATGTCGATTGTACTTGCATTAAGATCCTGAATAGTCGGTGCTTCGATTTTAGCTGTATATGAGCCGAATGTACCTTTTACTTTTGAAATTTTCATATGACGAACAGAAAAACCGATTTCTGAATGTGCCATATCAACAGTAAAATGTGCCATAAAGAACCCTCCCTTACATGTTTTTGTAATAAATGATAAATTAAATGTGAAAATTACTCAATAATTATACATAAAATAGCATTGTTGGACCTATATATGTATGCCATTTAACATGTGTGGATAATTACTTTTAATAAGTAAATTTAAAATGGTAAACTACTGTATATACGTGTAAATGAAAATTTACTTTCACATAAAATATCGTTAAAATAAACGAGGTAGAGGTGACCTTAAATGAAAGAAACAGCATTATGTCCACGACTCGCTAAGGCGATGGAACTCATTGGAAAGCGTTGGACAGCGTTAATTATTTATCAATTATTAGGTGGACCGCAACGTTTTAATGCGATTGAGGCTGCTTTACCAATTAGTGGGCGATTGCTTTCGGAACGTTTAAAAGAGTTAGAAAAAGAGGAAATTGTCGAACGTAAAGTATATTCAGAAGTGCCGATCCGAGTGGAGTATTCTTTAACGGAGAAAGGGCGTTTTTTAGAAGGCGCTATTCGCGAAATTGAAAATTGGGCACAAAAATGGACGTAAGGAAAGGGAATGGCTTACATGACAATTGAAAAATGGGTATCGGATTTAGCTCAAATGGTGAATCCGGAAAATATTAAATGTAATGAGTCGCTAAAGCAATATACAATGACAAAACTGGGTGGCAATGCAGATGTGTTTGTTATGCCAGAGACAGAGGAAGAAGCTGCGAATATCGTCAAATATGCATATGAAAATAATGTGCCGTTGCTGATGCTAGGCAACGGTTCAAACATGGTTGTACGTGATGGCGGTGTAAGGGGCATTGTCATCCATTTTGCTAAACTTGACCGTATCAATATTGATGGTGAAATGGTGATTGCACAATCAGGTGCATTAATCAAAGAAGTATCCAAGCTTGCTGCGGCACAGGCGTTAACTGGCTTTGAATTTGCTTGTGGTATTCCAGGTTCAATTGGTGGTGCCATGGCAATGAATGCAGGGGCATATGGCGGCGAAATTAAAGACGTCATTGTAGATTGTACAGTATTAACGCCAACAGGCGAACGAATCGTATTATCTAAAGATGAATTAGAATTAGCATACCGTAAAAGTGTTATTGCGAAAAAAGGCTATTATGTGCTAAATGCGAAATTTCATTTAGCAAAAGGGGATCAGGAGGCAATTGATGCCAAAATTGCAGATTTAACATTCCAACGTGAGTCAAAGCAACCTCTCGAATATCCATCGGCGGGAAGTGTATTTAAACGCCCACCAGGTTACTTTGCAGGGAAGCTTATTCAGGATAGCCAATTACAAGGTAAAGGTGTTGGTGGAGCAGAAGTGTCCACAAAACATGCTGGCTTCATCATTAATAAAAATAATGCAACGGCAACGGATTATATTGAAACGATTCATATGGTGCAACGGGTTGTCAAAGAAAAGTTCAATGTTGATTTAGAACTAGAAGTAAAAATTGTCGGAGAAGATTAATTAATAGCCCTGCTACTTTATGTGGCGGGCTTTTTTAGCGTATAGGTATATAAAAAAGATACTATCTTTCTAAAGGAGAAAAAGTAATGAAATTTGTATCATGGAATGTAAATGGCATCCGTGCTTGTATTAAAAAAGGTTTTTTAGATTATTTTGATCAAATAGATGCCGACTTTTTCTGTATTCAAGAAACGAAATGCCAAGCCGGACAAGTAGATTTACAGTTAGTGGGCTATTATCAGTATTGGAATTATGCACAGAAAAAAGGTTATTCGGGAACAGCCATTTTTACAAAATATGAGCCCTTAAGCGTATCGTATGGCGTTGGTGATGAGGAGACAGAAGCAGAGGGGCGTATTATTACACTTGAATATGGCGACTTTTATGTAGTCAACGTCTATACACCGAATGCACAGCGTGATTTAGCCCGTCTTCCGTTTCGCCTAGAATGGGAAGATAAGCTAGCAATTTATTTAAAACAACTGGATGCGAAGAAGCCTGTGATTTATTGTGGCGATTTAAACGTCGCATTCCAAGATATTGATTTAAAAAATGCGAAGGCAAACCAAGGGAATTCTGGTGTTACGATTGAAGAGCGTGGGAAAATGACGGATTTACTAGCAGCAGGTTTTACTGATTCATTCCGTCATTTTTATCCGGATCGCACGGACATTTACACATGGTGGAGCTATATGGCAAAAGTGCGTGAACGAAATATCGGGTGGCGTATTGATTATTTTATTGTATCGAATCGTCTTGTCCCGCAATTAACAAAGGCAGATATTCATGATCACATACGAGGTAGTGATCATTGTCCAATTGAGCTTGAAGTAGAGAGTTTGGCTATTTAAAATAGAACGATTATAAAAAATCATTCTTTATTGCTCGATGAATCGAATGAAAAAGGAGAATGCCGTTTTACAGAGGTATTCTTCTTTTTTTGTAGAAATACGATGAATAAGGGGGGGGGGGAAGATGTGAAAAATAAGTTTTTACGTATTGTACTATGGGGGATGGGTATTGTTGCTAGTTTAACCGTTATTGCCCTCATTGCATTTAATTTTTACATTGGTAGTTCGAAACCGATTATCGATGGTGAGTTGACCGTGTCTATATTAGATGAAGATGTGACTGTGGTACGTGATGAAGCCGGAGTGCCGCATATTGAGGCACGGTCGGATGCAGACCTTTACCGTGCGCAAGGGTATGTGCAAGCACAAGATCGATTATTTCAAATGGATTTAGCACGTAGGCAAGCAAGTGGTCGTTTAGCAGAAGTAGTCGGAGAAGCAGCGATTGAAACCGATAAATTTTTCCGTACATTTAGTCTTCGTGATGCAGCTGAAAAATCATGGGATGGTTATGATGCCGAAGCGAAGCAAGTTTTAGAATGGTTTGCAGAAGGCGTTAATGCCTTTATGGAAGAAGAGCGCTTTTCATATGAGTTTAAGTTGTTAGGGTACGAACCAGAGCCATGGACACCACTTGATTCACTGACAATCGGTAAGTATATGGCTTATGATCTTGGAGGGAACTGGAGTCTACTTGCGTTTCGTCATTGGACATTAAATCATTTATCAGAAGAGCAAGTAGCTGAACTCATTGTCGATTACCCCAAGGAGGCACGCTCGATTATCGAGGCAAATGTAGCAAGTGAAGTACAAGTAGCAGGGGCATTTCATATCGATGCGATCCCGAATGAATTTAACGGTAGTAATAACTGGGTTGTATCAGCAGAAAAATCAGAAACAGGTGCCCCGCTGTTAGCAGACGATCCGCATTTAGGATTAGGTACGCCTTCTATTTGGTATCAAATGCATTTAAAGTCACCAGCACAAAATGTTAGTGGCGTTATCTTTGCAGGGATTCCGGGGATTATTTTAGGGCATAACGAAGAAGTAGCTTGGGGCGTAACGAATGTGAATCCACAAGTACAGGATTTATATATCGAAAAGCCAAATCCAGATAATCCGTATGAATTTTTATATGATGGTGAGTACTACGCAGCGGAAGTACGCGATGAACCAATTCAAGTAAAGGGTGGCGAAACAGTTGATTTTGAAGTGATTGTCACAAAACATGGTCCCATTATTTCAGACCTTGTGTTTGCGGAGGAGCCAGCAAGTGCTGTGTTTTCTATGCAATGGACAGCACTTGAGCCGACCCGTGAGTTGCAAGCTGTATTAGGCTTTAATAAAGCAAAAAATTGGGGGGATTTTGATGTAGCGCTCCGTGATTTTATGGCGCCTGCCCAAAACTTTGTATTTGCCGATACGTCTGGTACAATCGCTTATCGAGCAAATGGGAACGTACCAATTCGCAAAATTGGAAACGGCAAGCTACCGGTTCCGGGTGATTCTTCTCAATATGGCTGGAAAGGCTATGTGCCGTATGATGAACTGCCAACCGTGATGAATCCGGAAGTAGGCTATATTGCGACAGCTAATAATGAAATTATTGGAGAAGAATATCCGTATTACATTACAGATTTTTGGGCACAGCCATATCGTTATGAACGAATTGTGGAGCTGTTAGAATCGAAGGGTCGATTAAGTGTACAGGATATGAAGGATATCCAAATGGATACCGTTAATTTATATGCAGCAGAATTTTTACCGTATTTCATTGAAACTTTAAAGGTTGCAGATACAGAAGGGAAATATACAGACATTATTGCCACACTGGAAGCTTGGAATTATGATGAGGCCATTGATTCAAATGTAGCACTCATTTTTAACTTTATGATGGAAGAAATAAAAGAGACGTTATTTATAGATGCAATGCCTACAGATGTGTATAGAATGATGCCAGGGAAATATCAAATTATGGATAATCTACTGCGTGATGCATATGCGGATAACGAAGGGATTTGGGTGCAACAAGCTGGTGGTCTACAGGCGCTTGTTTTTGGTTCATTTGAAAGAACACTAGAAGAATTAAATGATTTATATGGTAGTGATTATAAGAAATGGGCATGGGGTGATTACCATCAGTTGACGTTTAATCATTCCATTGCGTCGGCACATGAACTCATTGCTTGGTATTTAAACCCGAAGCCACAACCAATTGGTGGATCACGGACAACGGTGCAAGCAGCAGCGAACAGAGCGAATGGTGAGGTGGATCACGGGGCATCATGGCGATTTGTAGTCGATTTGAGCGATTTATCACAGGCAGAGCATATCGTTGGTCCTGGTCAAAGCGGCCATAAGCAATCTGCCTGGTATCATAATCAAGTAGATGATTGGGCGAACGGAAATTACCATACAACAAGTATTGTAGGCAAGTATGATGAAGCCTATGAGCTCATTTTAAAGGCACAATAGCAGAAGTAGAAAGTGGAGGAAGAGCTGAAAACACAGCTTTTCCTCCATTTTTATTCGTTAAATGGTGTATACATCACGGGTTATATCCATGTTATTTTAAATATTCAAATAAATATTTGAATGTTTTATAGAAGTTGCATATAATAAGAACAATCAAACGACTATTTGAATGAGGTGAAGGAATTGTCAAAAGAAGTATGTGAAGTAACAGAGGTACATGGTGATGTGGTGGGACGTATTAAGCCACAAATACCGGACCTCTCAAAAGTAGCACAATTTTTAAAAGCATTATCGGATGAAACGAGACTAAAAATTGCGTATGCATTAACGCTAGAAAACGCCCTTTGTGTATGTGATGTGGCAGAGATTATCGGTTCTTCTGTTGCGACGGCATCACATCATTTGCGCTATTTAAAAGAACATGGTTTAGCCAAATCGTATCGTGACGGTAAGATGATTTATTATTCATTGGCAGATGATCATGTGTATCAAATTGTAACGATTGCGTATGAGCATTCCATAGAGGAGGAAGATGACGGTGGAGGAGAAGCAACAATATAGATTACAAAACTTATCATGTGCAAGCTGTGCAGCAAAATTCGAAAAAAATATACGCGGCATTCCTACTGTACAAGATTGCCAGTTGAACTTTGGCGCGGCAAAGCTAACAGTCGTCGGAGAAGTGACGGTTGAGCAGTTAGAGGCTGCTGGGGCATTTGATGGTATTAAAGTAACAAAAGCAGATGAACGGAAAAAAGAAGTAATTCCGTTTTACAAGCGTAAAGAAAATGTATTAGCCATTATTTCGTTGTTTTTTGTCTTAATAGGTTTAGCGTTTAGCTTGTCTTTAGGTGAAGGGAATGTCACGTCGAACACGCTTTACTTTATCGCGATTATAGTCGGTGGTATCAATATTTTTAAAATAGGGTTCCGTAATTTACTACGCTTAGAGTTTGATATGAAAACATTAATGACGATTGCGATTATTGGTGCAGCAATTATTGGTGAGTGGCAAGAAGCGGCCATCGTTGTATTTCTGTTCGCGGTGAGTGAAGCACTTGAAGCTTATTCGATGAATAAAGCGCGTCAATCAATTGAAACATTGATGGAAATTGCACCTGCTGTTGCACTCATTAAACGCGCACATGGTAGCCATTATCATGAGGTGGAAATGCCAACAGATGAGATCGTTGTTGGCGATGTGATGATTGTCAAGCCGGGTCAAAAAATTGCGATGGATGGCGTTGTAATTAGCGGTTCCTCAACGGTGAATCAAGCTGCGATTACGGGGGAATCTATCCCCGTGCAAAAAGAAGAAGGCGCAGATGTCTTTGCGGGTACTTTAAATGAAGAAGGCGCATTAGAAGTGAAAGTGACGAAGCTTGTAGCGGATACAACTATCGCAAAAATTGTGCACCTTGTCGAAGAAGCGCAAGCTGAAAAGGCGCCATCACAAAAGTTTGTCGATAAATTCGCTAAATATTACACGCCCTTGATTATGCTCATTGCTTTGCTTGTCGCAGTTGTACCACCACTGTTTACAGGGGAATGGTCATACTGGATTTACCAAGGGCTTGCAGCGCTTGTGGTAGGGTGTCCTTGTGCACTTGTCATTTCAACACCGGTTGCGATTGTAACAGCTATTGGTCATGCAGCGAAGAAAGGTGTGCTTATTAAAGGTGGTGTTTATTTAGAAGAGCTGGCGAAAATTCAAGCCATTGCTTTCGATAAAACAGGCACTTTAACGAAAGGAACGCCAGAAGTGGTCGCAGTTGTGCCGGCAGCATCTGTAACGGAAGAAACGTTATTGCGTAAGATCGGTGCGGTTGAAGAAAAATCACAACATCCACTTGCACGAGCGGTACTAAATAAAGTACATGAAAAACACATGAGCTGTTCAGAGCCAGTTGCATTTCATTCGGTGACGGGGAAAGGGGCTTATGCAACAGTTGAAGGCGAAAAAATCTATGTAGGCAGCCTCAAATGGATTGAAGAGATGATACCTATTAATGCTGATATCAAGAAACAGGCAACACAGTTTGCACGTGAAGGAAAGTCGGTTATTGCAGCGGCATCAAATACGCAATTTTTAGGTATTTTAGCGATTGCAGATCAAGTACGTGCAGAAAGCAAAAATGTGATAAAATCACTGAATAAACAACAAGTGAAAACGGTTATGTTAACAGGAGATGCTGAACTTACAGCGAATGCTATCGCACAGGAGTTAGATCTTGAGGATGTTCGTTCATCATTGCTACCAGTACAGAAGCTAAATGCCATGAAGCAATTGCAACAACAATATGGTTCCGTTGCAATGATTGGTGATGGGGTAAACGATGCACCTGCACTCGCAACCGCCTCAATTGGTATTGCCATGGGCGGTGCCGGAACAGATGCAGCACTCGAAACAGCAGATATTGTATTAATGGGTGATGATTTAGAAAAATTACCGTATATGATGCGATTAAGTAAGAAAACATTATCTATTATTAAACAAAATATTGTGTTTGCTTTAGGACTAAAAGCGATTGCTCTATTACTTGTGATCCCTGGATGGCTTACATTATGGATTGCGATTTTTGCTGATATGGGGGCAACATTACTCGTTATTTTAAATTCCTTAAGGTTAATGAAAGTATCAAATTTTAATCAATAATATCAAAAAAGCGATATTTCCTTGTGAATTTTCATCTAAATAAATACGGCTAGTTGAGTTCTTGATTTGATAGTTATATGATGGAATGAACGGGTGTTTATTCAGAAGAAAAATGAGGCGAAGGAAATATATGGAACAACTAATGCTAGTAAATGTTACGGAGGAAATTGTTCGAGGATTAGTAAAATTTTTACTTTACGGAAATGAGTACCAGACATTCTGTCATTGTGAACAATGTATAATTGATATAACCGCCATTGCATTGAATGCATTAGCACCAAGATATGTAACGTCTTCACAATGGCGTGATACAGTGTTTCGCGAAATGAACACACCTGAACATCTAGAGGAAATTAATAAACAAATAATCCGTGCGATTCATGTCATAGGAAGCAATCCACATTATAGAAGTGAGCCGAATAAATAGCTTCGGCTCATTGTTATTTTCAGCTCACTTTTTATCCCGCATTAACAGGCATTAATTTATCTGTACCAAAAGCGAAGCAACAGGTACAAGATTTCCAACTCAAGGAAGAAAAGAAGCGATGAGTGTAGGTGAGAGGTCACCTACTTGTGTTCCTTTCTCAATGAGCGAGGACGATTGGCCGAATAAAAGTGTCACATCGGTGTGACAACGCCTGTCTTAGCGCATCCTATGCATCAAACCGCCACTGATTGAAGTTTCACTTTATGTGACATTGTAGTAAACTTAAATTAGCACTTGGAAAGAGAGGGGACAAGATATGCCAACACCTAGTATGGAGGACCACATCGAACAAATTTATTTATTAATTGAAAATAAAGGGTACGCTCGTGTGTCCGATATTGCGGAAGCATTATCTGTTCTACCTTCCTCAGTTACGAAAATGGTCCAAAAATTAGATAAGGACGGATATTTAGTATACGAAAAGTATCGAGGCTTAACATTAACGCCTAAAGGAGTAAAATTAGGGAAAAGGCTTGTGCAACGTCATGAGCTATTAGAACAATTTTTACGCCTCATTGGGGTTGATGAAGAACGTATATATGAGGATGTTGAAGGAATTGAGCATCATTTGAGTTGGAATTCAATCGATCGTATTGCAGATTTAGTACAATTGATGGAAGAACAGCCTGAATTTATGCAGAAACTTGAACAGATGAAAACACAGCATAATGTGTAATGAAAGGAAAGAACAAATGAACGAATTAAAATCAGGTCACATCGTTTCATTAACAGTTTTAGAAGAGCAAGGGTCACGTTATCTATTAACAAATGGTGATAGCGAGATTCCGCTTAATCAGTCTGAGGTAGCAGAGCCTTTAGTAATCGGTGATCAAATAGACGTATTTTTGTTTACAGATCGTCGTGGAGAATTACAAGCAACAGCAGCATTGCCGACTCTTCGTCAAGGTGAATATGGCTGGGCGCGCGTATTAAAAGTAACACGTGAAGGGGCATACACAGATATCGGTACATCACGTGAAGTGCTCGTAAAAGCGGAGGATTTACCAGCATTACAAGAGTTATGGCCACAAGCGGGCGATTATTTATATATGACATTACGTGTTGATCGTAACGGCGATTTATTTGGTCGCTTAATTACAGAAGAAAAAGTGAATGAGCTGTACGAAGGTGCGTTTGAAAAGATGCATAATCAAAATATTATGGCGCGTCCTTATCGCTTATTACCTGTAGGGTCGTTCCTACTCGGTGTAGATGCACCTTATCGTATTTTTGTTCATAATTCTGAAATGAAAGCAGAGCCACGCTTAGGACAAGAAGTAGCGGTTCGTATTATTGATGTAAAAGAGGATGGCTCATTAAACGGTTCGCTTCTGCCACGTAAGCATGAGCGCTTAAGTGAAGACGCAGAGAAAATTTTAGCGTATTTAGAAAGTGTAGGCGGTAAAATGCCATTTAGTGATAAATCATCACCGGAAGAAATTCAAGACATGTTTGATATGAGTAAAGGTGCGTTTAAACGTGCGCTTGGCACCTTAATGAAGGCACGAAAAATTAAACAACAAGATGGCTGGACAGAAATCGTCTAGCAATAAGGCAAAAGGTAGAAAGCGCAGAAAAGCTCTTTTTGAAACCTTTTGCTTTTTTTAGCGTATGTATTATCTGAAAGGGGAGGTTTCTGACATGAAACGCAAATACGTTAAGATTTGGATGGTATTAGTAGTTGCTATAGCAATGATACTACCAACACAGGCATTGGCTTCGACTGGAACACCAAAGCCGATTGATGAAAAATTAGGTGTACCGATTGTAGTATATGGTGCGAATCTTTCTGAGGCCGAGCGCGAATTGGTGAAGACGGCACTCCGCGTTGAAGAGGAACCAGAATTCGATGAAATTACGGTAGCAGGTGAAGATTTAGTCAAATACATTAAAAATAGTAATGCGAGCTCACGGATGTATTCATCTGCCAAAATTACACGTCAAGAAGAAGGCAAAGGACTAGGCATTAGTATCGTTACACCGGAAAATATTACACAAGTAACAGCGGAAATGTATGCAAGTGCTATGCTAACAGCAGGTATTGAAGATGCGATCGTTGAAGTAGCAGCACCAAAAGCTGTAACAGGTCACTCTGCACTTGTAGGCATTTATAAAGCATATGAAGTAAAAACAGGAGAGACGCTAGATATTGAGCGTACGGATGTGGCAAATGAAGAGCTTTCAGTAGCGACAGAACTAGCGGAAAATTCAGGGATTACAGAAGAACAAGTAGCGAATCTATTAACAGAAATCAAAAAAGAAATTGCAGAGCAGGCACCAGCAACAAAAGAAGAGGTACAACGCATTGTTGAGGAACAGTTAACGAAACTACAAATCAATTTAAGCGAGCAAGATCGCCAGCTATTAATCGATTTAATGGATCAAATTCGTAATTTAAATATTGATTTTTCTCAATGGTCTGAGCAACTATCTGATTTAAGCAAAACGATTGAAGAGAAGTTTGGCGGATTAAGTGATTTAGTGCAAGACGAAGGTTTTTGGAATGGTGTGAAAAATTTCTTTACTAATTTAATGGATACAATCGCTAGTTGGTTTGGCTCAAGTGATAATTCAGATACACAGACCGAGTAAAATTTACGATAGTTTTTGCTAGAGGTCACTATATTTCTTTTGCTATATTAAAAAGCAAAGGGAGGGATTATAGTGGAATTTAAGTTAAACAAAGCGGGGATGCATCATGCATTTGAATACGAGCAAGAAGGGCGCCGTCTAGCAGAAATTACATGGGTGGAAATGAATGGTGTGATGACAATGGATCACACCTATGTATCTGATGAATTACGTGGACAAGGTGTAGCCAAAAAACTGTTGGATGAAGCAGCAAACTATGCACGTGCAAACAACTTGAAAATGAAAGCAGTATGTTCATATGTTGTTGCAGCATTTGAAAAAAGTACGGATTATAATGATGTAAAATTTTAAAAAAGTGAAGCGGGAGAGTGTCCGAGAAGGAATTCTGGGACACTCTCTTTGCGCCGAGGATGGTGGAAATTTTATTTCTACCACCGCAGAAGCACCGCCTGCAGCGGATATTGAACATACGAACGAAGCACTGTCCGTAAAAGTAACACTTTTCGGACAGCCCCCTACTTTTTTAGAAAAAGATTATTAGGAATTATAGCAATTAGTGTTTATATAATGGGTTTAGGGTACAAGATTTTTTAAAGGTAGAGTATTGAAGCTAAAAGTTCATTCGCTTACTGTGCATTAAAAAACGATTAAATAAATAAAAAATGTTAAAATACTAGCCACACCGGCAAAGCTCATTATCTCTTTCCAATCATATGCAATATCTTTAGTTTCAAACATATTCTCGCCCCTTTACGTAATGTAAATATATTCATTTATAACCCATAATATTAATATTTAGTTAAAATTTTTAGATTATTTAGATAACGGAAAGTATAGTCGTTTATATTATACAAATAATAAAATGGTGCTTTATGAATCATAAAGAAATGGCATATGGATAATATGTATTTTATATTGACAGTATTTACATCTCGAAATCATGTTTAAAAATAATGGTTGGCGGGAAAATATTTCATATACCAACTACATGGAGGGATGAATGATGGCAAAGTTAAAAGGTAAGGGAGTTGTCCTTGCGGGATTAGTGGCAGGTGTAGTGTCATACTTAAGTAAAAAAGAAAACCGCAATAAGACGGTAGGATATTTAAGTCAATTGAAAAAGGAAATGGATACTTTTCAAAAGGGAACTAGCGGTATGCAAGGGACAATGAATGCTACAAAAGAATCACCCGAAAAGAAAGATATAGGTAAAAATAAAGCAGCAACCTTTATGGCGATGACAGAGAATAGCGAGAAGCATCCAGAGAAGGAAACGCTAGAAGATATTGCTTCAACAGCAGCACAAGCAGCTAATACTGTACTCGAAGGGAATCATATGATTGATGAAGGTGCACAAACGACAGTTTTGCATTACAATGAGGAACAACATCAGCAAAATGAATATCGTTAGAAGTTCTGTGTAAATAAATATGTATAAATGATGAAAGGTTGTGCTGTAAGTGTTACTTACAACACAACCTTTTTGGGTGGATACAGCAACAATATACATGAATGAGGAATTCTCACATTTTATATAATGCTTGTCGTCAAAACATAATAAAAAACTCGGCAAACCTAGGTTTGCCGAGAGAATTTACATTAAGCTTTTGCAATTTCTTTTTTCATTGTTTTGTTTTCAGCAAGGCTTACGTGCCAAGAAAGAGCTTCTTCTAAAAGGTGTGGCGTTTGTACACTGCCGTGTTTTTCTACTGCACGGTTGTAGTAGTCCCATAATTGCTCTTTGAAGTCTGGGTGAGCACAGTTTTCGATGATTAGTGGTACACGCTCTTTTGGCGCAAGACCACGTAAGTCAGCGATACCTTGTTCTGTTACAATTACATCTACATCATGTTCAGTATGGTCTACGTGAGAAACCATTGGTACGATTGAAGAAATCGCGCCACCTTTAGCATATGATTTCGTTACGAAGATACCAAGACGAGCGTTACGTGCGAAGTCACCAGAACCGCCGATACCATTCATCATTTTTGTACCTGAAACGTGAGTAGAGTTTACGTTACCATAAATATCTAACTCAAGAGCTGTGTTGATTGAGATTAAGCCCAAACGACGGATAAGCTCTGGGTGGTTAGAAATTTCTTGTGGACGTAAGCAAATTTTATCAGCGTAAGCTTCTAAGTTACCGTAAACTTTCTTTTGTAGTTCTTCAGTTAATGTGATAGAAGTTGCAGCTGCAAAGCGTACTTTACCAGCGTCGATTAAGTTAAATACAGCATCTTGTAATACTTCCGAAGATACAACTAAGTTTTCGAACTCAGAATCAGCGAAACCGTCAAGAACTGCGTTTGCTACTGAACCTACACCTGATTGTAATGGCATAAGCTCGTTTGTTAGACGACCCGCTTTGATTTCATCACGGAAGAAGTCTAAAAGAATGTTTGCCATTGTTTGAGTTTCCTCATCTGGAGGAACGATTAATGAAGGCGCATCTGGCTCTTCAGAAATTACGATAGCTTGGATTTTTTCTACAGGTACACGAATACCGATTTCACCAATACGTTGTTCAGCGTTTGTGATTGGAAGTGGTTCACGCTTACCTTGCTCACCTGGAACATAAATATCGTGGATACCGATTAGCGACTCTGGGTGAGAGATGTTTAATTCAACAATAATGTTTTCAGCGTACTCAGCGAAAACTGGTGAGTTACCAACAGAGTTTGTTGGGATGATTAAACCTTCTTCAGTAATTGCAACTGCTTCAACGATTAAATGTTTGATTGGACCAATGATACCTTGGCGTACTAACTCAGCGTTGTGAGAAAGGTGTGCATCAACATAACTTACTTCACCTTTATTGATTAGGCCACGGATTGTAGCGTCACCTTGGAAAGGACCGCGTTTGCGGATTACGCCAGCTTCCGCTAAGTGTTTATCTACTTCAGGTCCTAAAGAAGCACCTGTATATACATCAATTTGGAATTTTTCGTTTTTAGCACGTTCTACTAAAGCCATAGGAACAACTTTTGCATCCCCTGCGCGTGTAAATCCAGACATACCTACAACTGTGCCGTCTTGGATTAATGCAGCAGCTTCTTCTGCAGACATGATTTTATCTGCTAATTGTTTTAAACCTAAACGTTTCTCAACTCGTGGATCCATTTTAAAATCCTCCCCTAATATAAGTTTAATGATGGTTTAAATGAACAGTTAGAAAATTGTGTGAGAATTTTCTGTTTATTTAATCAGGTTGAATTCTCAACCGTTTGAAATAATAATATCACCAAATTGTCACAATTTCTTTATGTTGCGCATGAAAGTGCTTAAAAATCGAATGAAAGAGAATAAATATGTATTTTCGACAGAAAAAGCGTTTTCATACCGTGACCGATGAGGGAGCTTTTTGACAAAAAAATACACAAAGTCTTTCGTTTTTAGGACAAAAGTCTTTGTGTATGAATAATTAATAATGGTAAATTAGAAACCGAGTGAACGACGGAAATAACTTGCGTAACGTTGAGAAACAGGAATACGTGTACCGTCCTTCATAATCAATAAGAATGTTGAGTGAGAATCTGGTTGGATTTCTTCAATATAATCAATATTCACGATGTATGAACGGTGGCAACGAATAAATGAATCTGGAGCTAAGAACAGTTCTAAATCACTTAAATTTAAACGGTGGTAGCCTTCGCGATTCATTGTTTTAACAAATGTTTTACGAAGTTGTGTCTCTAAATAAATTACTTGATTATGTTTAATTGGGTACCAGCAGTCATCGATTTTAACTGTAATGTAGTTTGTTAAAAATGGTGATGGCTTTTGTGGGAAAATAGCAGTAATAGCACCTTTTGTTTCGCCTTCTTCAACTAATGGTATACTCATACCGAAATAAGGCACACCGAATACATCTGGCTCGATGTATGTACTAATTTTTTGGCCATACGTTAATGCTTTGTGGGCAGCTGATCCTTCTTTAATTGGATCACCTGGTTTGATTTTTAAATCTACTTTTTTGCTTGGCTGATAGTATAAATATTCATTGACATCAGAAATTGCGATAGACGTATTCTCAGGGAAAAATTCTTTAATAACGTCCATAATTTCTTCAATTTGTTTTGGATCCACTTTATAAACACCTCTTTTAAGCAATTTTACATAATTATTTTATATTTTACTACATTTTTGTAGAAATTAAATAGAGAAGATTGAGGAATAATGGACAGAAATTTATTCATTTTTAAAATTTATAAAGAAAAAATATATAAATGCAAAATAAGAAAATAAATTTCGGATTGCTTCATTATTATTAACTGGTATGCTTAATATTATATCATGTCTTTACAGATAATTAGTAGTAAGATTACTTCTTCTTTTAGTGATGGGATTTTTGTACTATTCATTATAACAAATTTAAGTTGAAAAAAAATCGCAAAATATGGTAATATTCACTGTAGTTAGTAAATAAAGTGCGTATTGAGAATTTATCGTTATATTAAGTATGGAACATCTAATAAAGAAATATATAGAGGGTGTTTCTTTTTTAGACGTAAGAAACTTTATGTTATCAGCATATGGACCGGAAGGCGGCGACTCCAGCGGGAAGCGTACGCCTGTAGTTAAATGTGCAGTCAAGTACATATTTTGGTGAAAGGCCTAAAAAATATTTATTTTCTACTATCATATTTTTAGTTCTTTGAAGTTATATTTTGTAAAAAAAATATACCTTTAGAACTTAGAAGGAAAGATGGAGGTAATCTATGCAATTACATCAACATTCGATATCTGAAACAATTTCCAAAAGATACTTCCAAGAAATCGATAATATCAATCAATATCAAGGGATTGAGGAGTTCTTTATTATTGAATCAAAGCTGTTGTTTGAGATTTATCATTTAGAAGCAGCAAAAGCGAAGAAATCTTTACATGAAATTATCGATATTTTATCGATTCGTTTTGGAAAACAGGTCATTAAAGTTGTACGCCATTATTTTATCATTTTATCATCTATTGTTGCGCGTAAGCTTCTAGATAATCAAGTGCCTATGAAAAAAGCTTTCGCGTTTAATTTAGCTTGTGCCGATATGATTGAAAATCAGATGAAAGATGCAGAGTTTTTGCAATTTGCAGATGACTTAATCGACTTCTATGTTTATTTTATTGCGGACCGCAGACAGCCAACATTCCGTCACCAAACGGTAAACAAAGTGATTATGTATATTAATGATGAACTGGAAAATGATTTAACAGTAGAAAGTATTGCAGCAAATTTCCATATTAGTACAAGCCATTTGTCACGTATTTTCCGTGAGCATGTGGGAATTACGTTAGTCGAATATTTAAATGTACGTCGTGTAGAAGAATCACAGTATTACTTGCGTCATACGAATAAAAGTATTACGTCGATTTCAGAGCAGTTCCATTTCTGTAATCAAAGTTACTTTACTCGTATTTTCAAGAAATATACAGGGGTTACACCGAAGCATTTCCGTGATGAATTGCATCATGAATTTTATCGCTTTGAAATTGGCGAACCAGAATACGAAAAAGTATAAGCGAGAGGTCCTGTTACATGAAGCAGGGCCTTTTAGTTTGGAGATAAGAAGCGTTCATACGTTTGTGTAGGCAACTTCGATATATAAATTCCCTAAAAGAGTAGCATATAAAATGGTGTGTACTCGTACTTGAACGAGTAGTTTGATTCAATTCTCACGTTGGATCGACTTGTGTGATGTTGGTGTGAGCTAAAAAAATTTTTTCGTGTATATTGGCGCCTATAGCTACATTCCTGTATACTTCAACTGTAATCAAAAGAAGAAGGTGACAATGATGAAACATTTAAAGCTAGGTAGTCTACTCCTAACGGTATTGTTTATGTTAACGGGATGTCAATCTGTCGAAAATGAAGAAGGCTTTTTTTATAGTATTTTTGTAAGGCCGATGGATGCATTGCTTGATTTTTTAGGTAACTCTGTATTTAACGGCAGCTACGGATTAGCGATTATCGCAATTACGGTTGCTATTCGTTTAGTCTTAATGCCTTTCATGTTGAAAAATTATCGTAAGCAAGCCCATATGAAGGTGAAAATGGATGTTGTGAAACCTTTAATGGAAGATGTCCAAGCACGTATGAAGGCTGCAAAAACAAAAGAGGAGCAACTTGCTATTCAGCAAGAAATGATTGCCTTATATCGAGAACATAATATTAACCCGTTAAATATGGGCTGTTTACCGATTGTCATTCAAATGCCGATTATTATGGGGTTATATTTTGCGATTCTTTATTCCGCAGACGTAAAGACACATGAATTTTTGTGGTTTAATTTAGGATCTCCAGATATTTTAATGACAGTAATTGCTGGAGTGATTTATTTTGTGCAAGCACGAGTGTCACTATGGACAGTTCCAGAGGCACAAAAACAGCAGATGAAATGGATGATTTATATTTCACCGATTATGATTGTCGTTATTTCGTTTACATCGATGGCTGCATTACCACTATATTGGTCAGTTGGTGGCTTTATTTTAATTGTACAAACATATTTAGGACGTAAGTTTTTCTCGGAAATTCCAGAGAATAAATAAGGGGCTTCAACTATGAATGAAAAAAGTGTTTCACTTATCTTAGTAGCAATTTCGAGTTTGCTTGCTTTATATTTTGGGGTTACTGGTAACTTTCAAGTAGCTGTTTTGTTTTTAACCATCATGTTTACGTTAACAAACTTCTTTCGTTATCGAAGCTTTAAACAACAAGGATTAGAAAAGGAATCAAAGTGGATGCGTAGTATGGCAATGTTCTTTGCTATCGCAACACTAATTGTTTTATATATCATTATTACAGGATAAACAGAGGGTGGTGTCCAGGAGGTAAAAACTTTCAGAACACCCCCTTTACTCTTTCATCATGATCGAGTAAGAAATATTGCTCCTGCGATGGTCGCATCAACATGCCTTTTCAGACGGCCCCTTTTCTAAAAGTCACTAGAATAAAAAATCAAACGTGTTAATTTACCTTTTATTGTTAATGAAATCGTGTAAAACGTTGATTTCCGCTCCATTCGGCTCGCTTTCCACGGGCATGGCCTCAGCCTCCTCGTCGCTCGTACCTCACTCCTGCGGGGTCTTCAGCTCATGCTATTCCCGTAGGAGTCTCGCCGATTCCGCTACAATCAACTGGCAAGTCATTTTTGATTACGTTTTTGCTAAAGAAACACGCTTCTATAACAGGAAATATTTTTATAATCAACACACCTGATAAAAAATGATAGAATAAGTGTATTGTTGAAGAAAGTAGGCGTACTATGAGAAAATCAAGAGTGAATCAACATAAAAACAATAAGTTAATAATTATTATTAGTAGTATCATAATGTTTTTAGCCGTTATGGTGGTCGGTATATATGCTTATAAAGACACATTGTTTCCATCTACAGCAGGAGAACAGAATGTTGACACACCACCTACTGTAGCACAGCCCAATGAAGTGGAAGAGAATGGGGAACAGCCGACTACACCGCAGAAGGAACGACCAGAAGTAATTGAAGTAGATGCAGGTGGATATCGCATTGAAACACCAGAAGTAATCGAGCCGACATACGTCGATGGGATTTTAATTGCTAATAAAAAACATCCATTACCAAAAGATTTTAATCCTGGTGAAAGTCCTGAAGCCCGCGCTGCTTTTGAACAAATGGCGATGGCCGCAAAAGAGGTAGGTCTTGAGCTGGTCGCATTTAGTGGATTTCGTTCCTATGATTATCAAACAACACTGTATACAAATTACGTAAACCGTGATGGGAAAGAGGCGGCGGACCGCTACAGTGCACGCCCAGGATACTCCGAGCACCAAACAGGTTTAGCATTTGATATTGGTGAAAATAGCCGTCAAGATTTATGGTTAACAGCCGAATTTGGTGAGACACCTGCTGGAAAATGGTTAGTAGACAATGCGCATAAATATGGATTTATCCTACGTTTTCCAGAGGGGAAAGAAGATGTAACAGGCTTTATGTATGAATCATGGCATTTTCGTTATTTAGGAGTCGAAACAGCGACAGAGGTAAAGAAGTCAGGTTTAACACTAGAAGAATATTTAGGTGTGGAATAGTAAATGGCGAATCCGATTTTGGGATTCGCCATTTTTTATAAAATCGGTGATAATAACCTGGAAATGGATTCTTTAAATTTTACCCGAAGTGGTCGATTTTCGTAAGTTTCCATTGTAAGCTCCGTACAATCAAAAATATCTTTTTCGAAAATTTCGGCTAAGTTATGAGAAATAGCATGATTATAAATGAATGCATTGACTTCGAAATTTAAACTGAAACTGCGAACATCGATATTAGCTGTACCAACTGTTGATATTACGTCATCGACAACAATCATTTTGGCATGAATAAAGCCTTTATCGTAATGGTAAATTTTCGCCCCTGTTTTTAGTAGCTGCCCAGCATACGAGTAAGTCGCCCAATAGACAAATGGATGATCTGGTTTATTTGGAATCATAATGCGAACATCAATCCCGGAAAGTGACGCAATTCTTAGTGCGTCTAAAAATCCATCATCTGGAATGAAGTAAGGTGATTGAATATAGATGTATTTTTTAGCACTCATAATCATTTTAATATAGCTATTTTTAATTGTAGCGTATTCTGTATCAGGCCCACTTGAAACGATTTGTATCGCAATATCGCCCTTTTGCGGGATAGCGGGAAAATAACGCTCGGAATAGTTAATGCAATAATGCACAGTTGCTTGATTCCAGTCGAGTAGAAAGCGTGTTTGTAATGGGTGTACAGAACTACCTTCAATCCGCATATGTGTATCACGCCAATAGCCAAATCGCGACTTCAAGCCTAAATATTCATCGCCAACATTAAACCCACCAATATAACCAATCCGTCCATCAATCACAACGATTTTACGGTGGTTACGAAAGTTTAAGCGCGGGTTGATGAGTGGGAAAATCGATGGGAAAAATATTTCAACTTCTCCGCCGACTTCCGTTAATTCTTTGAAGTGACGTTTTTTGATACCACGAGAACCCATTTCATCATATAAAATACGAACTTTTACCCCTTGTTTCGCCTTTTTAATCAGTGCATTTAAGATACGTTGTCCTAAATTATCAAGCTTGAAAATATAATATTGTATATGGATATGATCTTTTGCTTCTAAAATATCTTGAAGCAATGCCTCGAATTTATCACTCCCGTCATCGAATAACTGTATCGCATTATCTTGTGTTAGCACAGCGTTGTTTGTAATTAAATTCATGTAGATAAGCTCTTTAAAATCGTTTATATGCTCTTTGCGAAATTCTAGTTTCTCTTCTTTTAATGCGTCGATTTGATAACTAATGAGTTTTTCGATGCCGATATCTTTGCGGCCTTCCCACCGGAATAAATGTTTTTTTCGTAGTTGTCTTCCAAGAAGTAAATATAAAATAAACCCAAATAGTGGAATGAAAAATAAGACGAGAATCCATGCCCAAGTGGAAGAAGCGTCTTTTCTCTCTAAAAAAATAATCGTCATAGCAAATAAAATATTGAGCATGGCAACCAATAGAGCGAGGATACTAGTTTCGAATGAAAAAGTCATTTGATTACCTTCTTTCATATTCTCTCATCTTCTTATAGTAACGTATTTTTTCGGCTAAATGTATGTATTTCCACTATAAAAAATAAAACCTCTCAGCGATGCGAGCATGCTACGCCAAAAGGTTTGGATTAGTAGTCTTCTATATACAATAAAACATCTGAAAAGTCACATTTTGCTAATTGATTATGATTAATGAAAAACTTTAGCACACCTGAATCTCCCCACATGATGCCCATTTCATCATCTGAAACAATTTGAAGAAGGAGTGTGTCGTATTTTCTGAGCGATGCAGTAGTAGCACGGATGTCCTCGTCAATAAAATAAGGATAGCCACCTATTTTATGGTCCGCACTTGAAAAATAATGAAAGTAAATATCGCTAAATCGTTGCTGTTCTGTTTGTGTAAATTGTTCAATAAGGTTCGGTGAAATATACTCGTTTAAACGATAGTCTGTTGCAGAAACCGGTTCAATTTCTCTTGAAAAAGAGAGTGATAACTCTTTTTTAAAAGGAAATTGGTGCATTGAGACTCCGTGTAAATAAGTAAAGTCCTTTATCATTTCATATACTTCTGTGATAGGGGAATAACGTATTTTAAAATAATTTGACGGTAAAATATTCCCAGTTTTAAGTGTTTGTTCATAGCTCCATGACGACATAAAAAATTGCAATAATCCTTTTGTTGGAAATGGTGAAGGGAAAGAATTCTCTGAAAAATTAATTTGTGCAACGAGCAGCATATATTCTCCTGTTGCATCTCTTGGATGAGTGGCCCCTTTTGGTAAATAAGGCATTCCACCGAGCTTGCTATTCATTAGATTAGTTGTTTTTGTACTAGGCATACATCGCATATAGTCCATCGCAGATTGTTCTAGCATTAACCGAAAGCGTTGCAATTGCTTTGGTATTAAAATTGACTTTGCCATCATAAAGACTCCTTCAACTAATATGTGTGTCAAAACCTCATAATAAGCTCTCAGCGGTATATTTTAACAATCTCTCCGTATAAAGCATAGTTATATATATTAGAAATATAAATAGTGAATGTTAGTTTTAAGTCGTAAAAGTATTGCATTGGTTATGATGATGCAATGCTTTTAACAAAAATTATATGCTTTTATAAAATATTTTATACATATATCGACAAGACGTTAAATCGACTCATTACAGTATACAAATAAAATGTTTAAACTTGCTTAAAATAGGAAAAGATAATTATGTGTTCGATTTACTTGACTTTTAGAACTTGTAACATAATTGAAAAACTTTTTTGCATACAATAATGATATGATAAGTTCAGTTATAAAAGTCAGACATCTAATATTTAACATGAAACTTTTTACAAGTAAGGACGTTAAAGTATATAAGGAAAGATTGAGGTGGGACAGATGACGAAGGAAATCGATTTGAAAGAAGTCGTAAAAAACTTATCTACATTAGGCGTGAAGGCAACTGTTACGAAATCACGTCTAGAACTTTTAAAAGTTTTAACACCACCAACGCAAACTCCACAAACACAAAATGCGTAAAATAAAGCTGCCTTCATTTCAATGGAGGCAGCTTGTTTTTTCGTAGGGAGTGTATAGGGACCGTCTCGTATGCACTATATGTTTTAATCTTCATCATCGTGTGCGGAGAACATATACGTACGATAATGGAATCGCATACTAAATACTAAACCGATTGCAAGTGCATTGCCCATCAGTGAACTACCACCATAACTAATAAATGGTAGTGGTATCCCTGTAATTGGGAGTAATTGAATCGTCATGCCGATATTTTCGAATACATGGAATGTAATCATCGCAATAATCCCTGCACATACATACGTACTAAATGGGTCTTTTAGTAAAAGTGTTGTCCGTGTTAAATGATAAATTAATAAGAAATATAAGCAAATGACGATACTTGCGCCAACAAATCCCCATTCTTCCCCGATAACGGTAAAGATAAAATCGGTATGCCCTTCCGCCACGTAAACTTCACGACCGAATAAGCCTTTACCGAAAATTTCACCAGATCCAATCGCGTTCAGCGAGGTAATAAGGTGATAGCCTTCATTTGCCGAGTAGGAGTAGGGGTCAAGCCAAGAGTAAATCCGCGCAAATTGATACGCTTTAAATCCGAATGCTTCTTCGAGGAAGTCTTGCATATAAAGCGCCATCCATAATAAAGAGCCCCCAACTGCTACTGCACCACCGAAAATGGGTAAAATGATTTTCCACGATACCCCTCCTACAATAACTAGGGCGGCTGTAATCGCTAAAAATACAAGAGATGAACCAAGGTCAGGTTGTGTCATAATAAAGCCAAGTGGTACGAGCAATGTTACAGCGATTTTTCCGAGTAACATAAAGTCTGATTTAATCGTTTTGACTTGGTATTGTTCATGATGTTTACTAATTAAATAAGCGGATGCTAAAATATAGAAGGTTTTCATAAATTCTGATGGCTGAATATTGCCAACCGGGGTTGAAAACCAACTTTTTGCGCCGTTTACACGTACCGCAAAAGTACCTTCTGGAATAACAAAGAGCGCAATTAATAAGAATACACCAAAACCGTACAATACCCATGCCATTTTTTTGTATTGGTCGGGCTCAAAATACATAACGAATGCGACAATGATCGCACCAATGACATACCAGCGAATTTGCAACGGTACGAAGTTAATGCCATATTGCCCAGAAGTTTGCGCAGAGCCAATCGCGAGCAAGCTGACAGCAAGAAACATCATTAGTATAAAAAAGAGCGTCCAATCGAAACGTTTTGTGAAATTTCTATTATTATTCATGAATGCCACCTTATTTAAAATCAAATCATTGGCAGATAAGAGGGAATCATTTTCTAATCTGCATAAGAAAAGACATCAACTCGTATGATGTGGGTGTGAGTTGTGTTTTTCGAAGAGTGAATGTAATACATACTAACAATTTACTTTAACATATTCTACTGAAAAATACTTGTAACTAATAGAAACAAAAGATATGACGAAGAAAAATATAAATTGTTTCAAAAAACGATAATACATCATATAATATTCATATTATTCGTTTGAAGGAGTGGGCGTGTGATGGCAAAAAAAATGAAAAGTGCGGACGATTTTATTCATCATTTATATATACATATGAATGATGTAGATCAATTCGTCATTTATAGTGGCCTTTCATTTAGGCAATTTTTTTCGTCTATTGAACCGATGAAAAATATATTGCTGCTAAAGCACAATTATGAGGATGGCTCCTTTAACATGCATACACAGTTTGATTATATTGCTACGGAAGATATGACGTCCTTTATGAAACGATTACCGGATATAAAGGGAGATTTTTGTTGGATTGATTTTTCGAGTGAGAAAAACGTCAATCAATTATCGCCAGTAGAGCAAGCCGAGCTTTTATATTTTGGTCATAAACGTGAACCGCTCGCATCACCGTTTTTTAGCAAGTTACAAAATCGATATGCGTATTATGCATCTCCGAATGATAAAATGACAAAAGTATACTTTCGATTCTTAGGTGATAGTGAATTATTAACAGCGAATTTATTTAATAAAATGATTCATGAAAAAGAGGGAACAGGTAGCTTTTGGCGTCGTAAATCAAAGCAAGCAATTCCAACAATCGATCCGATTGTTTTGCGTGCATGCAGACACTTCGTGAAAGAAGGTGCATTGCTGTCATTATTTAAAATGGAAAAGTCATCGCAATACGGTATTGAAATTCGTACATTATCGGATTACAATTTCCCAGATGAAGTATGGGTTGACTTAAATGAAATTTTAAAGCAAAACTACGATGAACTAATAAAAATTAGCTAAGGTTGTCTCGACATTGCTTCGTGGCAACCTTTTTTCAAGTAAGGAATTTAGTTTATAGCGGGTTTTACTTCATGATAAACTAAGGATACTTAAGGAGGTCAACGGTATGAAAAAGAAAATCGGTTTATTATATGGAGGTAAGTCTGCAGAGCATGAAGTATCGCTTTCAACTGCCAAGGCTGTGACACAGGCTTTAGATTTTGAGCAATACGAAGTACATCCGATTTTTATTACATTGGATGGTGAATGGCTTACAGGACCTCAATTAACAGCTCCCGTTGAAACGATTGAACAGTTACAATTTACATCTAATAATGCCCCAAATAATATTACGAAATTTATCGAGGCGCATAATAAATATCAATTTGATGTGATTTTCCCATTGCTACATGGTACAAATGGTGAAGATGGTACCGTACAAGGGTTACTAGAAGTACTAAATGTACCGTATGTTGGGAATGGGGTTTTAGCATCTTCAGCAGGTATGGATAAAGTAGTGATGAAACAATTGTTTGAAATTGCTGGTCTAGCGCAAACGCCATACGTCTACTTTATCCGAAACGAGTGGGAAAAAGACAGCGATGTGATTTTGGCAAAATGTGAAAGCTTACAGTTCCCGCTCTTTGTAAAACCTGCTAACTTAGGGTCAAGTGTGGGTATTAGCAAAGCGACGAATCGCACAGAGTTAGTGACCGCTATTGATTTTGCACTACAATATGATCGTAAAATTATTGTAGAACAAGGGGTTGTTGGTCGTGAAATTGAAATGGGTGTATTAGGGAACGACGAGCCACAAACATCCGTAGTAGGCGAAATTAAACCAATGACAGATTTTTATGACTATGATTCGAAATACAAAGATGGGAATACAGCATTAATTATTCCCGCAGAAGTACCGGAAGCAGTTGTAAAGCAAATGAATGAGATGGCTTGTGCGGCGTTTAAGATTTTAGATGCGTCAGGCTTAGTCCGTGCAGACTTTTTTGTGACAGCTAGTAATGAGGTATTCATTAATGAAGTAAATACAATGCCTGGCTTCACGCCGTTTAGTATGTATCCACTACTATGGCAAAATACCGGTGTGAGTTACCCGGCATTAATTGATCAGCTAATCGAGCTAGCGTTAGAACGTCATGCAGAAAAACAAAAGCTTCAATACAATAAGGATTGAGAACGATGAGAAAAACATTAGCACAAATTGCAACATGGTTAAAAATTCATGAGCAAGAGTATAGTGAGACAGTTGTAACAGGTATTTCCATTGATACACGTACTATTCAGCCGGGCGATCTTTTCGTACCGTTCCGTGGCGAGTCAGTAAACGGACATAAATTTGTCGAGCAAGCATTTGAAAAAGGGGCAGCTGCTTCGTTATGGCTACATGATGAGCCGAATCCACCAGCAGGTAAACCGCTTATTTTTGTTGAGGATGCGGAAGTAGCACTTCAACAAATGGCGATTGCTTATCGTAGTGAGCATAAGGCGACCTTTATCGGTATTACGGGCTCAAACGGTAAAACATCTTCGAAAGATATTTTGGCCGGCACGTTATCCCCCTATTTTAAAGTGCAAAAAACAATTGGGAATTTCAATAATCAGCTTGGTTTACCGATTACGATTTTACAGTTGGATGAAGATACAGATGTTTCGGTCCTTGAAATGGGGATGAGTGGTTTTGGTGAAATCGAGCTTCTGACACGTATTGCACGCCCACACTTAGCGATTATTACGAATATTGGCGAGGCGCATATGCAAGACTTAGGGTCTCGCGCGGGGATTGCGCAGGCGAAATATGAAATTACAAAAGGCTTACTAGATGAAGGGGTGCTCTTCTTTGATGGGGATGAGCCGCTTTTACGGAAGTTAGTCGCAGAAGACCCTGATACGGAAACGATGTCATTTGGTTTTGGCGAAGACAATACACTCATGGCATCCAATATTGAAACAGTAGAAACAGGTAGTCGCTTCCATGTGCAAGGGTTAATGGAGGGAACATTTGAAATTTCCGTACTAGGGGAACATCAAGTGAAAAATGCATTAAGTGCGATGCTTGTTAGTAAAGCACTTGGATTAACAGATGAACAAATTCGTTTGTCTTTAAAACAAGTCACATTAACCGATATGCGTATGCAGCTTGTGCGAGTAGAGAATGGTCCGTTATTTATTAACGATGCGTATAATGCAGCGCCAACATCGATGCGTGCAGCGATTCAGTTTGTGAAGTCAACCAACATGCGTCCTGAAAAATGGCTTGTGCTTGGTGATATGTTGGAGCTTGGGGATGATGAACGTGCTTTCCATGAGCAAATGGCACAGGAAGTAGATGGCTCGATTGCGCGGGTTTGCTTATACGGACCACGTATGAAGTGGTTATATGATCAGTTGATGACCGATTTCGGTCCGGAGCGACTAATTTATACGGAATCGGATTATGGGCTCATTATTGAAGAAATTAAACAACATGCAGGAGAGCAGTGTTTAATTTTATTGAAAGGCTCTCGCGGTATGCAATTAGAGCGAATTTTAAAAGGCGTTGTGTCAGCTTAAAGCTGGCACAATGCCTTTTTTGTATGCTTTGAAAACCCCCTGCTGTGCAGGGGGTTCCGGAAAGCTTTTAGCTATGGACAATAAAAAAACTCCAGTCGTACAATAAAGTCAGGTCTGGTCAACCGACTTCGTACGAAAGGAGCATCCAAAATGGATAATAAAAGTTTAGCACATACAACATGGAATTGTAAGTATCACATTGTTTTCGCACCAAAGTATAGAAGACAAGTCATCTATGGAAAAATCAAAGCAGATGTAGGGAAAATACTACGCCAATTATGTGAAAGAAAAGGTGTAGAAATCATTGAGGCAACAGCATGCCCAGATCACATACATATGTTGGTAAGTATTCCACCGAAGTTAAGTATATCTTCGTTCATGGGTTATTTAAAAGGGAAAAGTAGTCTCATGATTTTCGACCGACATGCGAATTTAAAGTATCGATATGGAAACCGACAATTTTGGTGTCGAGGATACTATGTGGATACAGTCGGTCGAAATAAAAAAGTGATTCAAGCGTACATCCAAAACCAATTACAAGAGGATATCCTGCATGATCAAATGACAATGAAAGAATTCATTGACCCGTTCACAGGAGAAGAAATAAAGAGAAAGAAAAAATAAGTAAGCCGCTTTAGCGGTTTGTGTGGAAACGGAGTGCGGTTGGCAGACCTTTCAGTATGTCTTTAGACATGGGCCAGTACCCCAGCGTTTCACGCGTAGAGCAAACCACCAGTTATACTGGTGGTTTTGATTAAAAGAGTAAGAAGCTCGGTTTAAAGCGGGTGTTTATATTTTTTCTTACGCATCTAACAGAACGATTTAGCCTAGATTTTATGAATAAAATCCCCTAATTGCGTGCATTTCGGCTTGGAAATGCGTGTTTTTATTCGGAAAAGGGGGCATTCCTAGTAGCTGCTGTGATAAAAAAGAGCGAAATTTACTAAAAAAAGTAGCTCGTGTGGAAGGTGAAAAGTGCTTTTATTTAGATGGGCATCAAGCTTTTTTTCCAAGCATACGCCACCATCTGAAATAATTCGTGCATGCCTTTTTGATGTGATCGCCTATAAAATATAATAAATAACGCTTGATTTTGATGAAAATAAACAATAGCTTGCGATTTTTTAACAGAAAAAATAATCTGCTCACTGTAAAAAACGCCGAAATTTGCATTGGCCGTTTTGGATATACGACTTAATTCAGAATAAGTGCTGTTTAGGTAAATAGACCTAATTTTACACTTATTTTAAATTAAGTTGTATCTCGATTTCGCTAGGTGACAAAATTCAAACATGAAAATCATTCCTTTCAATTCGTAAAGATTAAAATTTGCGCCTGCTGTTCAATAAAACGAGTAGCTGAAGACAGCATTCTATATTTAGTGTAGCTATTCATATTAAAGGGAGTTTTTTATTTAGCATTGCTCTTTTTCTATGGCGATATAAGTAAGCGTGATGAAGGCAATACTGAAACTCATCCATCTATTTCTTTTCGTTGTAACGGGGTATTTTTTGCAAAAAATCCTTTCTCGCAAGATTTTTGGAATAGTATATCAAGAAAGGGGGAGAGCATATGACAGTAGGTGTCCTTTTTTTGCATGGTTTTTCTGGTGGACCTTATGAAATACAACCTTTTGCAAATTATATAAAAGAAAACACAACATGGGTCATTGAAACTCCCACTTTTTTAGGACATGGTGATGCTGAGGAGCTGGCAATGGAAGGGTATAAAGCAGAGCATTGGTTAATGGATGCAGAAATGGCGTATCGTAAGCTCGCTAAACAGGTCGATGAAATTATAGTTGTTGGCTTTTCAATGGGTGGTGTAATTGCCATGTATTTAGCGAAGCGTTACCGTGTAAAAAAGCTTGTATTACTTAGTGCAGCAGCGAAATATGTGAGTCCCAGTCAGTTGGTGAAGGATATTCGTACAATGGCAGATGATGCATTCCATAGAAAATTAAAAGAAAATGAACTGTTCCGTCGTTATCAACATAAATTTCAAAATGTCCCATTGTCAGCAACTGTTCAATTTATGAAAATTGTGAGAAAAACGGAGCCGTATATCGGGCATATTACATGTCCTGTCTTTATCGTACAAGGGGCGCTTGATGGGATTGTGCCAAGTGTAACAGCCCAGATGCTATATGATAAAATTCCGGCAAAGCGAAAATCGTTGTATATTTCTGAATGCGGGAAGCATCATATATGTTATAGCGATGATTGTGATGAATGGTTCAGTAAAGCGCTAAAATTTTTATTAGAGCTGTAAAAAATCAGATTATTATGACTCGAGCTTTATCGTTGCATCCAATACTTACACGTGTTAGACTATGTAGAGCAATGGATACATTTTGTGCGAAGACTCTTCATAATTAATGTTGAAGAGTACTTTTTTTTGAATTTAACGGTTTTATTCTATTTTATTTTCATGATAACGGAACAATTGAACGATATAGAATTGAACCGCTCGGCAAAGACCGGGCTTTCCTTTTCATATAAGAGAGCTCTGCAAATAGCAGGGAGAATTTTTTAAGTAACGGAAACGTTCCATATACAGGCTCGAGTTTGCCGACATACTTCATCTGAAAATGTAACCATTTGTCAACTTAAAAGGAAAAAAGGAGATTGAAGAGTTTGACAAATTTTTCAGAATTAAACATTAGCGAATCTACACTACGTTCAGTAAAACGTATGGGATTTGAAGAAGCAACACCAATCCAAGAAGGTACTATTACATTTGCAATGGAAGGCCGTGATGTATTAGGTCAAGCGCAAACAGGTACTGGTAAAACTGCCGCATTCGGTATTCCTCTAATCGAAAAAATCGATCCTAAAAATCCAAACATTCAAGCGTTAGTTATTGCACCAACTCGTGAATTAGCGATTCAAGTATCTGAAGAGCTTTACAAAATTGGTTATGATAAGCGCGTTAAATTATTATCTGTATATGGTGGACAAGAAATCGGACGCCAAATTCGTGCGCTTAAAAACAAGCCACAAATTATTGTAGGTACACCAGGTCGTATTATTGACCATATTAACCGTCGCACACTAAAGCTTGACGATGTACAAACATTAGTATTAGACGAAGCAGATGAAATGTTAAACATGGGCTTCATCGATGATATTAACTCGATTTTAGAAAACGTACCATCAACTCGTCAAACATTACTATTCTCTGCAACAATGCCTCCTGCAATCCGTAAAATTGCTGAGACATTCATGCGTGATCCAGAAGTAGTAAAAATTAAAGCGAAAGAATTAACAATGGAAAACATTGAGCAGTTCTTTGTAAAAGCACAAGAACGTGAAAAGTTTGATGTTCTATCTCGTTTATTAGACGTTCAAAAACCGGAGTTAGCTATTATTTTTGGTCGTACAAAACGCCGCGTAGATGAGTTATCTCAAGCGTTAACTTTACGTGGTTACCTTGCAGAAGGTATTCACGGTGATTTAAGCCAAGCGAAACGTTTATCGGTTTTACGTCAATTTAAAGAAGGCAAAATTGACATTTTAATCGCAACAGACGTAGCAGCACGTGGTCTTGATATTTCAGGTGTAACGCACGTGTATAACTTCGATATTCCACAAGATCCAGAATCGTACGTTCACCGTATCGGTCGTACAGGTCGTGCTGGAAATACTGGTTTAGCGGTGACATTCGTAACACCACGTGAAATGGGTTACTTACGTATTGTGGAAGAAACAACGAAAAAACGCATGACACCACTTCGTCCACCAAGCACAGAAGAAGCGCTTGCTGGGCAACAAGAAGTAGCAATGCAAACATTAGTAGAATTAGTTCAAAATAATGATTTAGGCAACTACCGTGATTTAGCAGCGCAAATTTTAGAAAATAACGATGCTATCGATGTAGTAGCAGCTGCCATTAAAACAATGACAAAAGAGCCTGATGCAACGCCTGTAACAATTACAGAAGAGCGTCCATTACCAATGCGTCGTGAGCGTTCTCAAGGTGGCGGAGGCCGTGGTCGTAATGATCGTGGTGGACGCGGAGGCGGAGGCGACCGCCGTCGTAGCGGCAGCGGTGACCGTAATCGTGGTGGTGAGCGCGGAGGCGACCGTCGTCGTAGCGGTAGTGGAGACCGAGACCGTAATCGTGGTGATCGTCGTCCACGTCGACGTGACGAAAAATAATATTGATGTGAACCGTTCCTTTCGAGGGACGGTTTTTTTTCTGGCTATTATATATGAATCACAAGCTAGCCGTTCTACATGAAGGTATATAAGTTAAGTATATATTTGGTTTAAAGTCCTTATTTTCAGAAATGAAACAAATTCAGCGTTCAATCGTATAAAATACAAAGAAGAAAGAGGTGGGAAAGATGAGGGAGCAACCAAAATATAAAATCCCCGAAAGAGGGGTAACGGTGTGGCGTATTTACGGACTATTCCAAACGCTACTGCTCGCAATACTTGCGGGTGTTACAACATTTTTAACGTATACATTCGAGTGGCCGCTTTATATTTACCTGATTGCTTGGGGGATTGTTATACTTGCTATTATTTTGTTTATTTGGATTTTCCCTAACATTCGATACAATATTTGGCGTTACGAGGTACGTGAACAGGAAATTGAAATTCAAAGTGGTTTATTCGTTGTGACACGTACGTTAATCCCGATGGTACGTGTACAGCATGTAGATACAGAACAAGGGCCAATTTTAAAGCGGTATCGTTTATCGAATATTTCCATTTCATCGGCAGCAACAACACATACCATTCCTTTTTTAGAAACGCATGAAGCAGATGCATTACGTGCACGCATTTCAGAATTAGCAAGGGTGGCGGAAGAAGATGTCTAAATTAAAACTACATGCTGTTTCTGCCCTGATTAACTGTGTCAAAGCGCTAAAGGATATGGCGATTCCGATTATTATTATCGTTGTTGCTAATGGGTTTAATTTTACGTTGAATTTTCGGGATGAAAGATTTTTTAGTCAAATGATTCCGCTCTTTATTTTAGTAGCAGCACTTATTTTTACATTTGTATCAGGGATATTAAAATGGTGGACATTCCGTTATTGGTTTGAAGATAGTGAGCTGCGTGTGGAATACGGATTATTTGTCAAAAAGAAGCGCTATATCCCGTTTGATCGTATTCAAAGTTTAAATTATAAAGAAGGTATTTTTCACCGGATATTTGGACTTGTGCAAGTATTAGTTGAAACAGCAGGCAGTAAAGATGGGAAGCCAGAAGCGCAGCTCACAGCCATTACACGTGCAGCAGCTGATCAGATTGAACAGGAAATGAACAAGGCGAAAATGCGCGGACGTGTAGAAACGGAAGTAACGGCTGGGGTGATCCAACCACAAGGGCGTGTCATTCATAAAATGTCCCCAAAAGATTTAATTATATTAGCGACAACGTCTAGTGGGATTGGTGTTGTGATATTTGGGGTATTCGCTGTAATTTCGCAATTTGCGGAATACATCCCATTCGAGTGGATTTATGATGAGTTTTCACATCTTGTGAAGTACAGTATTGCACTCATCATCGGGCTTATTTTTATCGGGGTATTAGGTGCATGGATTATATCTGTTGCGCTTACGCTCTTAAATTATTTTGATTTTACGGTAACGGAGGAAAATGACCGGCTTGTCATTACGCGCGGTTTGCTTGAAAAGAAGCGGATTACAATTCCGCTGAATCGTGTACAGGCGATTAAAATTGTTGAAAATCCACTTCGTCAGCCATTCGGTCTTGCAACGGTGCAAGTAGAAAGTGCTGGTGGGGGCTTTGCAGAAGGGAAAGATAAAAAAATCGTGTTGTTCCCGCTTATTTCGAAAAAAGAGGCGATGGAACCACTTGCTGCATTGTTCCCGCAATTTCAGTTCCGATTAGAGGAACAGCAGATGATTCGCTCGCCACGACGTGCACGTCCATTTTTCTATCGCATTGATTTCCTATGGTTAATACCTTTAATGATTGTCCCGTCTTATGTATTTTATCCTTACGGGTTATTATCGTTGTTACTCGTTATTCCGGTTATATTATTAGGGATATGGCAACATAAAACCGCCCGTTTTCAGGTGTATGGCTCGCAGCTAACAATTATCTATCGTCAAATTAGTCGAGTCACCTTCTGCGTAGAGAAGAGCCGCATTCAAGTGACGGAGCAAAGGCAAAGCTATTTCCAAAAGCGCAAGCAAGTAGCGACAGGGCAAGTAGTCGTTATGTCAGGGATGACGGGCGCGAAGGCAAGTGCCTATCATATGGAGCAGCGAGATATTGAAGCTTTAATGAACTGGTATGAATATAAAAAAACTTCCGAAGAGTAATTTCGGAAGTTTTTTTATGTGCGATTGCGCCAGACGACAGTCGGTTTTCGTTTAAAGAAAAATAAACCGAGTACGAAGCCCGTTGCTAAGCCGCCAATATGACTTGCCTCATTCACGTTAGATTGTAAGAATGTTAAAATGACACTAATGACGATAAGGGGTAACATAATTTGTCTGAGCTGAGGCATTGCATGACGATAGCGGTATAAAATAGCACCAAATGCGCCGAAAATACCGAAAAGCGCACCACTAGCACCAACCGTTGCATACGTAGGATCTTGTGTTAACAATGTCGCTAAGCCACCACCAATCCCAGATAAAAAGTAAATCGCTAGGAAGCGTATTTTCCCTGCCATTTTTTCTAATTCTGGACCAAATAAAAATAAAGAGAACATATTAAATAAAACATGCATAAAGCCGCCGTGTAAAAACATTGCTGTCATAATGCGCCACCACTCACCTTGCATGATTGCGCCATTGACACTTATACCGAAGTAAAAAACTTCATCGCCCAACTTCGGGATTAATGTCAAAATGTAAATCGCTAAATTAACCGTTAGCAGTGTAGAGACGACAGGGTAACTATGAATGTACTGTTTGAAATTTTCGTTACGTATAAACATGATTCCACCTCGATTTAATAGTATTATACATGGATTGATAAGTAGATTGAAAGGATGAGGTACTAAATGATTGTAGGAATTGGACTTGATTTAGTGGAACTAGAGAGAATAGAAAAGGCGCTTATGCGATCATATAAGTTTGCAGAACGTATTTTAACCGAAAAAGAACGTGCCATTTTTGACACACTTTCGAAGTCACGTCAAATTGAATTTTTAGCCGGTCGTTTTGCAGCAAAAGAAGCCTATTCCAAAGCAAAAGGGACAGGCATTGGAAAAGGCTGTGAATTGCATCAAATTGAAATTTTAAAAGATGAGGTAGGTAAGCCTGTTCTTTATTTTGATGGCGTACTTGTTAATGGTTTTATTAGCATTACACATACAAAACAAGTAGCAGCTGCTCAAGTTGTCTTGATGAAATAGTACATAAAATGCTAAAACACGCCATACAATTACGGTAAGGAACATGGAGAAAGGGTGGGGCGTTGCGATTTCGTCTTATTAGTGTACTAGTTATAATGAGTTTTTTGTTAGTGGCATGTGGAGGTTCATCACAGGAGAAAGTTGTTGGGAAATTAGGTGAAGAATGGGGTGACGGAAAAGGGTACGAGCTTACCGCGACAATGGAAATGAAAACAGGAGGGGAGCCGCGCACATATGATGTCAACGTGTGGCATACAAAGCCTGATTTTTATCGTGTGACGGTAACGGAACAGAATGACAATGTCACGCAAATGATTGTGCGGAATGAGGAAGGTGTCTTTGTTGTGACACCGGCATTACGGAAAACGTATAAATTCCAGAGTGAATGGCCGAAGCAAAATAGCCAAGCCTACCTCATTGGTGCGCTTGCGCAAGACATTGCAGAGGACAAAGAAGCCGTCATGACAGAGAAAGACGGCGAGTACATTTTTGAAACAGCCACACGCAATGCAGAGAAAACAGGTCTACCGCTACAAAAAATTGTGGTTGATAAGAAAACGATGCTACCAAAATCTGTTGTCATTATGGATGATAGCAAAGAGGAAAAAATCGTGATTGACTTTAAAGAAATTGATTTATCCGTTGCGCATAAAAAAGAAGAGTATGCAGTTGAAAAATTCTCAGAAAATGAGGAAAATGAGGTAGCAGCTGCCGATATAGAGGATAAAGAGTTGCAAACGCATTATCCATCTGTTCAGTGGGAAAATACGAAGCTTGCGGATGAGACAGTCATTCAAGAAGATGGAGTAGAGCGGGTTGTTTTGACGTTTGAAGGTGAGAAGGCATATACATTAATGCAACAGCCAGCAACATCAGGGAATTCGGTATTGCCTGTATTTGCACCAGGTGATTTAGCGGATTTAGGATTTACAATTGGAGCGATTACAGATACATCTATTAGTTGGGAAAAGGACGGCGTATCATTCTTCCTTGCCTCAACGAAACTGACAAGAGAAGAGATGATGGAAGTTGCAGCTTCCATGACAGTAGGAAATGTAAAATAGTAAGTGCTTTGTTGGGCGGATAGAGACGTACAACAATATAAAATCTAGTTGATCAATGACAAAAGAGGGTATAAGACAAATGGAACAGACACACTATTACCGTCCGACAAAGGCGATGATTGATTTACAAGCAATTCGTGACAATGTACAAAATTTGCGTCGTCACTTGCAAGATCATGTACAAATTATTGCTGTCGTAAAAGCGAATGCTTATGGACATGGAGATGTAGAAGTCGCACGTGCGGCATTACAAGCAGGGGCAACTATTTTAGCAGTTGCAACACCCGACGAAGCAGTACACATACGTAACCATTTTCCGGAAACCGATATTTTAGTGCTAGGTGCAACACCTGTATCGTTTGCACCGTACGCAAGTGAACATCATATTATGTTAACGGTATTTTCACCGGAATGGGTCAAGCAATTAAAAGTAGCACCAGCACTTTCCAAGCCTCTGCTACTACATATAAAAGTGGATTCAGGAATGGGCCGAATTGGTGTCACATCAAAAGCGCAGTTACTTGAGTTATATGAAGAAATCCAAGCAACACCGCATGTTGTAGTCGATGGTGTGTTTACGCATTTTGCAACAGCTGATGAGGAAGAGACACAATACTTCGATCACCAAGCGAGTCTGTTTAAAGAGCTCATTGCGGCATTACCAGTTAAACCGAGACTTGTACATGCAGCGAATACGGCGACGGCTTTAATTAAAGACACACCGCTACAGTTTGATGCAGTTCGTTACGGTATTTCGTTATACGGTTTAGCGCCTTCCGGTTATGTTTCGCGTATTTTACCGTTTCCGATTCATCAAGCGCTTTCATTAGAAACAGAGCTGGTCCATGTGAAACAATTAAAAGCAGGGCAATCGGTTGGCTATGGTGCAACATACACGGCGGCGGAAGATTGCTTTATTGGTACGCTACCAATCGGTTATGCAGATGGGATGATACGCAAATTAGGCGGACAAACCGTTCTTGTGAGAGGAGAGCGTTGTCCAATTGTCGGGAGAATTTGTATGGATCAATGTATGATTTTATTGCCACGTGCATATAATGTTGGAGAACGAGTCACATTATTAGGCGCACAAGAAAACGATTTTATTTCAATTGATGAATGGGCGACAAAATGCGACACAATTAACTACGAAGTGCCATGTATCATCACTTCACGCGTTCCGAGGGTGTATAATAACAAATAAAAAGCACGAAATTCTACTAGAAACCGCGCGGCTAATTACAAGGATTGTCAGATTTTTTGTATTCTTGTCTTTTCATTGCCAATGTTCGATGTTAAAATGAACTTGTAATGTAGAAGTGTACGTATGGTTTTGGGTGGAGGTGCTTTCTGTGTACGCGAAAAAATTGGAAACGCAAGATTTAATGGTAAAACAAACGAATGATTTTTTTACAGAATTCAAACATATGTTTGAATTGATTTATTTTAGCGAAAATGAGGTCACGTACATGTCGACTGAAAATTTTTCGAAGCATACACAACCAAATCATATACGGGAAGCTTTAATGAAGGGCTATGTGGAAATGTCACACATCAATCTGGCAATTTGTAGGGAATGTCTACATGCAGAGTATGAGGCAGAACATATGGTAGAGCGTCTCGTTAGCGGGGGATGACAATTTGATTGTAAAACGTGGGGACGTTTTTTTTGCAGATCTTTCACCTGTTGTAGGTTCTGAACAAGGTGGTACAAGACCTGTCTTAATTATTCAAAACGATATCGGAAATCGATTTAGCCCGACGGTTATCATCGCTGCAATTACTGCGCAAATTCAAAAAGCAAAATTACCTACGCATGTGGAAATTGATGCAAAAAAGTATGGTTTCGAGCGCGACTCGGTAATTTTGCTTGAACAATTGCGCACAATTGATAAATCACGGTTAACAGACCGGATTACGCAGTTAGATGAAGCGCTCATGGAGAAAGTAGATATTGCATTAGCGATTAGCTTAGGGTTAGTAAAATTTTAATACATAAAAGTAAAGAGCATCGAAACAGTGCAATGTTTCGTCGCTCTTTTTTGTTTTAATGTAGAGCATATCAAGGAGTGAATAGTAAGCTCTTTTTTAGTGGTGATGGTAAAATGAAATCATGAAAAATGAAAGGTAGTGGAATGATGGAACAAAAGAAAATGTTGCAGCTCATTGCAACAGATGCGAATGTAAAACCACATCAAGCGGAAGCTGTTATTAAGCTACTGGAAGACGGAAATACTGTACCGTTTATCGCGCGCTATCGTAAAGAAGCGACGGGTTCTCTTGATGAGGTGCAAATTAAAGCGATTGAAGACCGCTACCATTACATACAACAGCTTGAACAACGGAAGGAAGAAGTATTACGTTTAATTGATGAGCAAGGGAAGTTAACAGAAGAACTATCAGTTGCCATTCAAGCAGCAACGGTTTTACAACGTGTGGAAGATTTGTATCGACCGTACAAACAAAAACGCCGTACAAAAGCAACGATTGCCAAAGAGCGTGGACTGGAACCACTGGCAGATGCGTTAATGGCGTTTCCTAAAGGCACGATAGAACCAATTGCTGCTAAGTATATAGATGCTGAGAAAGGCGTCGAATCAGCCGAAGCTGCTTTAGCAGGTGCGCGAGATATTTTAGCAGAACGCTTTGCTGACGATGCATCCATTCGTGAACAGTTACGCAAGCTCTCTCGTCGTGAAGGCAAAGTTGTAACCGTTGGAAAGAATGCAGAAAAAGACGAAAAGCAAGTATTCGAAATGTACTATGAATACGAAGAGCCAGTCAATCGGATCGTACCGCATCGTATTTTAGCGATTAACCGTGGTGAAAAAGAGGATATTTTACGTGTGTCCATTGCGGTACCAGTGGAGCGTGCGATTCAAGCAATGGAGCATAAGTGGATTCCTCAAAAATTCATGGGTGATGCAGTGGCACAAGTAAAGGAAGCGCTTGCCGATAGCTATAAGCGATTAATTGAGCCATCGATCGAACGTGAAATTCGCGCCGAACTAACAGAAAAGGCGGAAGCACAAGCTATTCATATTTTCTCGGAAAATTTACGGAATCTTCTATTACAACCGCCGATTCGTGGCAAAATGGTGCTCGGCGTGGACCCTGCTTACCGCACAGGTTGTAAACTAGCCGTTATCGATGAAACGGGGAAAATGCTGGAGGTAACAGCAATTTATCCACACCCACCAAAACCGGATGTCGCAAAGTCGAAAGAAACAGTCAAAGCGTTATTGAAAAAGTATCCGATTACAATGATTGCAATTGGCAATGGCACGGCTTCTAGAGAAACAGAGCAGTTTATAGCGGATACATTAAAAGAGGTAGAAGGTGATATTGCATACGTCATCGTCAATGAAGCAGGTGCTTCCGTGTACTCCGCTTCAGATGTTGCCCGCGCAGAGTTTCCGGATTTACAAGTAGAACAGCGAAGTGCGGTATCGATTGCGCGTCGTTTGCAAGATCCGCTTTCAGAACTGGTGAAAATCGATCCGAAAGCGGTGGGTGTAGGTCAGTATCAGCATGACGTTTCGCAAAAGCAATTAGCGGAATCGTTAGCATTTATTGTGGAAACGGCTGTAAACCAAGTCGGTGTTGATGTAAATACAGCATCTGCTTCGCTCTTACAATACATTTCAGGGTTGTCAAAAACAGTAGCTGAAAATATCGTCAATGCCCGTGCAGAAGGTGGGAAATTTACGTCTCGTGCACAATTGAAGAAAATTCCGCGTCTTGGTGCCAAAACATATGAACAAGCGATTGGTTTTTTACGTATACCAGAAGCCAAAAATCCACTGGATGCAACAGGGATTCACCCTGAAAGTTATCCATTAGCAGAACAAATTTTACAAATTGCCGGTGTGACGAAAAAGGATGTCGGTTCTAAAGAGGCAGAAGAGGCAATTGCTACGTTATCGATTTCCGATTTAAGTGAGCAACTAGGGGTTGGTGAAGTAACCATTCAAGATATCGTCGACACGTTAATGAAGCCGTCGCGTGATCCACGAGATGCCTTCCCGCAACCATTACTAAAAACAGATGTACTACAAATGGAGGATTTACAAGTCGGTATGGAACTACAAGGGACAGTACGAAATGTAGTCGACTTTGGGGCATTCGTTGATATTGGTGTGAAGCAAGATGGACTTGTCCACATTTCGAAAATGAGAAAACAACGCGTGAAACATCCGCTTGATATTGTCTCGTTAGGTGATATCGTAACCGTATGGGTAGAAGGCGTTGAAGTGAAAAAAGGTCGGATTTCCCTAACAATGCTTCCACCAGCTGCACAAAATGATTAAACTAGAAAGTGTACGGGGAGTCCCTGTACACTTTTTTTGTATGGAGAAGAAGTATATTTGCAGATATATGAAACGAACATGCAGCTTTGAAACGATTGAGGAAATATTTTGTTGATTTGGAGGTGAATGATATGACAGATGAACAAGTACAACAACTAGTGGAACAATTATCGCTTACTTATTTTAAAGTCCCATTTTTACATCAAGCGTATTTTAATAGTCGTTTAAAAACGACAGGTGGCCGTTATTTGCTGCAGTCCCATAATATTGAACTCAATAAGAAGCTTTATGATCATTTTGGTGAGGAAGAACTGCGCGGGATTATTTTGCATGAACTATGTCACTATCACTTACATATAAGAGGGATGGGTTATAAGCATCGGGATAAGGATTTTCGTGAGTTATTAAAAAAAGTGGGAGCTCCTCGTTTTTGTTCTACTATAGAAGAAAATCAAAAAAAGAAGCGGAGACAGACAATTCATACGTATATTTGTGTGGGGTGTCAGCAATTATATAGAAGAAAGCGCAAAATGGATGTAAGCAAGTATTGTTGTAGTAAATGCAGAAGTGCAATTACCTATGTGAAAAGTGAAATAATCGAGTAGAATGGGTGTTTAAGAAGGAATGAATAGACTTGTTTTATAATGAAGAAACCTTATGTAACAAGGGTTTGTGAGCTTTTTGAAAAAAACTTAGAAAAAAGTTTATAAAAAGTGTTGACGTTTAGGATAGACCTGTCTATAATAATAAAAGTCGACAGCGTGATGCGAACGACAAACGAACAACATTCCGAAGTAGCTCAGTGGTAGAGCAACCGGCTGTTAACCGGTTGGTCGTAGGTTCGAGTCCTACCTTCGGAGCCATGGCCCGTTGGTCAAGTGGTTAAGACACCGCCCTTTCACGGCGGTAACACGGGTTCGAATCCCGTACGGGTCACCACTTATAAAAGAAGATAAAATATTTAGGTCCCGTGGTGTAGCGGTTAACATGCCTGCCTGTCACGCAGGAGATCGCCGGTTCGATCCCGGTCGGGACCGCCATTTGTTGGGGTATAGCCAAGCGGTAAGGCAACGGATTTTGATTCCGTCATGCCTAGGTTCGAATCCTAGTACCCCAGCCATTTCCGAGCCATTAGCTCAGTCGGTAGAGCATCTGACTTTTAATCAGAGGGTCGAAGGTTCGAGTCCTTCATGGCTCACCATTTTTAGTCTTGACATACTTACTTGCATTTTATATAATGGTAAAGTCGCAAGATTAAATGCGGTCGTGGCGGAATGGCAGACGCGCTAGGTTGAGGGCCTAGTGGGGGCAACCCCGTGGAGGTTCAAGTCCTCTCGGCCGCACCAAGTGAATTAATAAATACGCGCCCGTAGCTCAATTGGATAGAGCGTCTGACTACGGATCAGAAGGTTATGGGTTCGACTCCTGTCGGGCGCGCCA
>NZ_JBYQFK010000011.1:0-76308 GCF_057837305.1 Lysinibacillus sp. RU7
TGAAAGAGCCCGGTTTGCATCATTTGCTGCAGGACATTACTGAGCACGTCTACTTTATTGGCGAGTTCATCTGGTGGTGCCAGTGCTGTTGTGGCAGCGGGTGGTTGTTTGACGATATAGCCATTTTCATCGATGCCAAGTAAGCGCTTCAGGCCCTTTACGCGATACTCATCTTTTAATAATAAAATCATCCGGAGTTTTAAAATCGATTTGAGATTCAACCGAATAATAGTCGCAGTCGTGGGATTGTCTGTTGTATCGTCGAAAATATAATGTTCAAACGGCTTGATATAGTAACGTAGCTGTCCATCTGTTATGTCAAACCAGCCGGCCACTTCAGGCGTGGAATAAAACTTCTTTTCGATAATGTCTGCTAGGTAGGGATCGGTATATAGTGTTTCTTCTAGTGGGGTATCTTGTAGTACAGAATAAAGAGGGTCATCCTGCAGTAACTCGATTATCTTTTCTTTCATCTCATTCATTTCGATCACATTCCTTCACACTCCATTTCATTCGATTCTAGGCTAAACTTTTCTATTCTTTTCTACTTTATTTGTATTCTATTCTACGAGATTCTATGCGTGGAGAGATAAATGATTATAAAAATTAGCACTCAGACGAATCGAGATAGGGGAGTAATTACTATCTCAATTTTTCAATCGTCTGAGTGCTTCTCTATTGTGTTTCTTCTATGATTGCAATACGTGACAGATGTTATATGATATAATTTGTTATCGATGGATAACAGGTGTGTTTGTAATATTATCCATAGATAGAGAAAGTATTTGTGCGATGGCTCCTCTTTTAAATTCATAGACTACAGCTAATTTGTTAGCCATGCAGAGGGAGAGTATTGAAAATGATTGACTCCCGATGCTGAAACATACGAATACAAGCTATATAAGAGCGTGAGGACCACCCAACCACTCAATTAATAGCTTAATTAGCCTTTACTGATTTCCATAAAATTTATAATGTTATTCGCCAACTAAATCTTGAAAATTATTCAAGTGGGCCAGAAATAAATACAAGTACTAATTGTCGGAAGCTTTTAAAAAGGCGGTGTGTGGTTTTTGGGTAAACGACTGCAAGATTTTGCTGGAAAGCCGGTTGGAGTCTATATAAAAATTTGCTGCGCCAAACTGAATGCAACGGATTTTGTTGCTTGTGTATCACTCTACAAAGCTGATTCTCTAATCAATCCCTCTCTTGCATAAGGGGGGGATGGAGTTCCGCTATACATATACGAGGAGGCACTAAGATGAAAAAGTTCTGTCTTGAATGCTGCGAAGATCGAGAAGTCACCATTACTACCCAGAAAAGAACACAGACGCTTCATAACATAGATATTACTTATGATGCTAAAATCTATATTTGTTCCGAATGCGGGATGGATGTCCCCGATGACGAACTGTACTCGATGAATTTACAGCAGGCGTATAGAGTATATAAAGAAAAAAATGAACTTTTATTAGCCGAAGACTTCCGTTATATCCGTGTTGCACTATATCAAATTACGGTAAGAACATTTGCGAAAATAATTGGTTGTAGTCCTGCAACCATTACAAAATATGAAAAGGGTGCCATTCAGACACCACAGCATGAGATGACATTTCGTTTGTTACGAAATCCTACAATTATGGTCCAATATGTTGAAAAAAATAAAGCGAAGTTAGAAGAAAGTGAATACTTTACTTTAAAAGAGAGATTAGATTTTTTATTAGAGGCACTTAGAATGGAAAAGATTTTAACGACAACAGATACACCATTGAAATTTCCTGAACTAAAAAGGGCGGAAGAAATATCAATGATTCCATATCAAGTAATGGAAGAATACTTTATTATACGAGGATATGAAGAATCGAAGAATGAATACGATACACTTATAACAAATAAAAAGCTACAAAATCTCTCCTATTTTACGCAAGGTTGGCATCTTGCATTTACAGATGAACCTTTAATATCTAATGATTTTGAAGCTTGGCGTCATGGTCCAGTTATCCATGAATCCTATCATAAGCATCAGCATCTTGGCGCTAATCCATTGCCACCAGTAAATAAAAACATAGTAGAACTTGGTTTATTGTCGTACCAAGAAGCTATATTAGATTGGGTATGGGACAAATATCATCATTTCGATGCTCAGTATTTAGAAAAGTTAAGCCACATTGAAGGCCCCTGGGTAAAAGCGCGCGTAGGATTAACGCCGATTGATGGATCTAATCGAATCATATCAAAAGAAGCAATCCATAATTATTTTAAAAATGTATATAAGGCAATAAAATTAATTAGATCCGCCTATTAAACTAGATGAATCCCGTTTATAAGCGGGATTTTTCTATTGTTCGACCTCCTATTCTATGATAATCTTCGTTACTCTTTTCTATTCTAAATATTAATTTTCTGTATTTTTCCACTCTGCGCTAATGTGAAGAAGTTTTTCAGGGCATTCGTAATAAATAGTGGAATGCCCTTGATTTTACTTTTCTCTATTAAACAATTTTTTCAAAATGCGTATTAAAATTTACGTACATTAGAAACTGTTAATAAAGCTTCTTACTTATAAAGGACTAGGGAAGAAATAGCTGTCTTTAATTCCAGAAGATTCTTTGTCGTGATAAATTAATCCTTTTTCTGCGTATGAATGTAGCGCACGTAACACATCGGCATAAATTCTTGGTCTACGACTAACGCTCTTTGAATATTCTTTTGGTACATTATAATGGTCTCTGATGATATGGCTAATGGTTGTTGCACTTGATATACCATTTACGACAAACTGATAAGCTATTTCTGCAATATCAACTGTTGTTAATTTATTCGTGAAAATAAATTGTTCATTCACAGATTGAACAACATCAAGTTTATCCTTATATTTTTGTTTTTTTACGTTCTCCATAATTTGTTTGAATTTTTCAAATTGTGTTCGCCGTTGCTCTTCCAAATACTGAACCTCTAACATTTTTAATAACCGCTTTATTTGACGATCTAATAACGGCACATTGTGGTCTAAATGCACTTGGACATCTGTTGGGATGACTACTTCATTCGATAATAACTCTATTATCTCATAACCATATTCGTTGTTTTGTATCTTTAATAGCAGTTCATCTGCTTCATAGTTTACTTCATGCAAGCCGTTAATGATTGCGTCAATATCCGACACATCGATATTTAAAAAATCAGCTAAATGATCTTTTCCGTAATGAATGCGTTTTTTAGTAATAGCATGTTCAACTATAAACTCATATCGTAATGTTTTGCCACAAGCACATTTACCTGCGCGATTGCCTAAACCATAATCACGATAGTCAACAATCTTCCAATCCTGCGATTGCTTTTCAATTTCTTCTAATGTAATATCATCGGTCATTTTTATAACGCTTACTTTTTCAGACTGCATGAATCTCATAAATAACGTTTTTCGTCCGACTTTCAAATTTTCCTCAATAAATTCCCGTTGTTGTTCTGTAAGAAGCTCTAGCAATTCTTTTCTTTTTTTGAAAGTAAAATTTACCATAATTAACCACCCCTTTTTTATGACAATAAATCATCGATTAATTCCGGTCAAATGCTTTGTAAAATGTAATAATCACTTATCACATTTCACCACTAATTACGAATAGCCGTTTTTCATAATGACCATGCCCCCTCGATATAGTTTGTTACATTAACTATATTTTGGAGGGAAGGGGAATTCAAGAAGGGATAATAAAAATATGTTGGCATCACGTGATTGCTAGCAGATCGTCGAGAAAATCACTCGACGAACAGCCAGCACCGTCACTCGCTAAAGAAAAGCGTTTCAGCGAATGACTATCACGGCATGCGCCCCTTCCTTTAGAAAAGGGATTTTATTTCTGGATGTGAAGATCATTCGCGATTTGACAAAAACGACATCCAGTCTGTTTTAAAATGAATTACTTGCTTCAAGGTAGATGCTTACTCGCCCACCATACCATCACCATCTCGGTCATCCATATATGGATATAACCAGTGATCACGCGTTATTGGCATGCTATAACCTGCATCTTTTGCTTCTTTTATTGTAACCTGTCCATTACCATTTGTATCAACACTAGAAATATCACCTGTTTGATTTACATTAGATACGTTGGTATTAGTTTGGTTTGAGTTTGAAGGTTTGCTACCTGTTAGACCACTGGAAGCATTTACTTCGTCAGGGTTCACGTTATCAAATTGATCTACAACCTTGTTACCTTTTATCGTATACGTGTACTGATAACTAGAAGGTATCTGCGTTGACGTATTTGGATATGTGATAATGGCTTCAAAATTTGTAGCCCCGCCGGCTTTACGGATAGAATCTTCCATATAAGCCTGATCGCCATGTCGGTTAAGTACAGACTGTTGAGGTGTGATATTATATGCATTTGATACGCCACCTAAAGAATCTGCAATCACATGCCCTTCATCTAAATCAGAACGCTCAACTCCCGGAACCTTTGCCTCGTCAGAACAATATCTACCCTGAGATGTTACACGTTCACTATTATCATCTTGCAGGATAATTTCATCAGCAATGACACGTACTAATTGGCCGTATTCATTGGTAAATGCCCAATATTCACGTTCGCCATAACCAATATCAACAACAACTTTGGCTTCACGATGACCCGATTTGTTGCAACCATCTACTTCAATCAAATTGTATCCTGCGAACAGTTCATCATTTGATTGAGCTGAAGTTTCCTTTGTTACTGCTTCTTCTTCTGCTAAATCATCAATATCCGTAGTGATCGGCTCTTCTTTTTGGCTGGTTTCATCCGTATCAACTGTGCTTGATTCTTGTGACTCCGTTTCGCTATCTGTAACGGATGTATCCTCTACCTCGGTACAACCAACCATAAGGATAAGTGTTAAAAGTAAGACTAGATAGTTTATTTTCTTTTTCATTTCAGGACTCCCTATAATAGATTTAATAATACTAAAGTATATTCTATCATATGATTTTTCTTGTTTTGTTTTCTATAGTATTGAAGCAGCTAGCACTCGGAGATGTTCATCTTAGGGGTAAATAAATTGAAATGGCATCACGTGATTGCGACATGCGCCCGGAAAACCTCTAAAGAAAAGGGATTTTAATACTGAAACGAACGAAATAGTGACTGGTTCTAACACGCGATTTGACAAAAATGACATCAAGTATGTTTTAAAACGACTTACGCAAGCAAGGCTATGCCTCGCTTGTGCTCGCTGTTTTAACATACTTGTGCAGCTCTAAGCGATTGGCGTGGTGGAAACCTGCACCACCACACCACTCACTAAGAGCTGATTTTTGTAAAATCTGTTTTGAGGTTTTTAAAAAAAGAAAATATTGACATTTATTTTAATTATATGTAAATTAATGTTACAAGAATATATGATGAGGTTATTGCAAGATATGCACGAAGAAGAAAGCATTGAGTGTAACCAAGACATTATATTACTTACTACTACCGTAAGTGATAATGATGCACAGTTTATAATTGGACTTAGTAGCCACACTGTGCTTATACAGTGTGGCTTTTTGTTTAGCCTCATATATATTCAAACAAATATTTGGAGGTTATAAAAATGCAAAAAGTTAAATTTTCTTCTAAAGATGCTATTGAACGGAGAAATAGTGTACCGTCTACAGTTGTAATTGCACCTACTGGTACAGGCAAGTCTACGCTTTGTAATACAGTAATAAATTCAAAATTTGCTTCTGTTTTATCTATAGGGGTTGGCGAGAAAAGTCAAACAACAAAATTATCAACGCAATTTATATTAGATTCACGTATTGATAATGAAAATGAATTCTCATTGTTATTGGAAAAAAAAAGTGTGGATTTAAAAGTGATTCAACAAGAAATTATAACAAACGTTTGTAAGATATTTTTAGAAAATGGATTTAGTAGTGATGATTCTATAGAGAGCTTTGATGAGGAAGTTCTTGAGAAGATTATCTCACCAGAAAATGCCTTATATGATCTTTCGCAAATAAAAAATGCCTTGAATACAGAAGAACTTGTGAAAGCGCTAGGTCCTATTCTTAAGCATATTGAAGAATCATTTAGTGAGCTAGTATCGGAACGTAGGAAAAATATTGACAGTAAGAATATCTCGCTTAAAGAAATTCGAAGATTTGTTTTTGAAGATTTATGGGATAGTGCTAGTGAAGAAGATAAGAAACCTTTATTACATTGGCTAAAAGAAGTTGAAATGAATATTGAATCAGAACTAGTAAGTTTAACAAAATCTAAAGCAAATGAAAATCAAGAGATATTAATTACTAATCGGATTTTAAATGATGAGCAAAAAATATTTTTAACAAAGTTATATGACTCTACATCTGTTTATAGTTTAGTGGTTAAAGATGTAAAATTTGCATGTAAACCTCATTCAGAGTTAATTGAAGTCCATAATGATGAATACCCATTCCGATTTGCAATTAGAGATACAATGGGAATTACACAAGGAGGAATTGATCCTGAAGATATCAATTCAGCATTAGAAGTAGCATTTAATTTTGATTCGGATTCAATTTTTATGTTAATCAGCCTAGAAGAGCGTGATGATGTTATTCAAACAAGTTTAGAAGCAGTGCATGCTAAATTAGCAGACTTAAAAAAGCGTAAGGGTACAGAAAAACCTATATATATCTTATTTACAAAAGCAGATAAATTAATTGAAGCAAAGATAGATGGTAGGAAAGATAGCTTAACGGTTTCTCAATCTGATTATGATCAACATATTTTAAATGTAATTAATGAAGTTGAAGAAACTATTGCAAAATGGAGAGCAAAATTTAAAACAATGGAAGCTAATACGCATTGGTTATCATTGCGATATAGAGAATTAGAAATTGATCCAACGCAAAAGGCCTTAAAAGATCAAGAACAATGGTTAAATCGTTTTAAACCAAAGGGATTGTATAATTTTGTAAATAAAATCGCTAAGGAATGTCAGTTGAAATTATTACCAATGGGCCAAGAGCATCCGTTACTTGTAACACCTAAAAACTATTATAAAGATATTATTAACGTAGTCTTATCGCCAGAGGAAGTTTTACCAAATATTCAGTTCATTCGAGAATTATTGATAAAATATCCTAATAATGTAGACGAATACTATAATAAAATTGTTAATAATGAGTATAGATATCATGGTAGAGCTGTTTCTACTTATTGGCGTAAGTTATCTCAGGGGGAAGGACATAAAACAAGGTCAAGAGTGTATGCAAATTTCAATTTGAATATGTCTGGTTTAATTAGGAAAGTAATTGAATCAAATCAGTTGAAAACTACTTTAATTAATGCATTAAAAATTGATACATCTAATTTAACTGAAGAAGAATTAAAAAAAGTTACAGTGTTCTTCAATAAACAAGAGCTTGTTTCTAACCAATCTTCAGACGATTTAAGGAACTATTTGGAAGTGTTGATAAAAAATTATTTAGATGAAAAGGTATTTTTATACTATTCGATATTGATTACAGTTGCATATCGTTTATCTTATGAAAATCCTGATATTCGTCATATTCTAGAGAAAGCATATTGTAAATATATATCATATGACCAATCTTTAAGGGAAGTACAAAAAGCATTTTATGAAATCTTCAAAGAAGATGCATTTTTAGAAATCTTAGTTCAAGAATGGAGAACTGCTGTAAATCATGTGATTAATAAATCATTTGTAGTTATTTAAGTGAAGATATAAAAAAGATATATAACTTTTAAAGGAGTAATACCTTGGGATTTTAGGCGTTTACTCCTTTTGTATAATTAATAATATAAGATATTTAATTGAATTCTTTCAATACTTTATAAATTGTACTTCTCCCAATCCCATACTCCTTCGCAATATCAGTAGCACTTTCACCACTTTCAAACAGTTTGATTATCCGGCGTTTTGTATCGGCATCGATAGCAGGGCGTCCACCAAGACGACCACGTTTTCGTGCTGCCTCTAAACCGGCTTTTGTACGCTGCTGAATAATATCGCGCTCAAACTCGGCAAAGACGGCAAGCATGCCAAACATGGCACGTCCGGTAGGGGTAGTTGTATCGAAATGATCGTGAATGCTGACAAAGTCAATGCCACGCGCACTCATTTCATCTGTGAGTTGGTAAAGCTCTTTTGTGCTGCGTGCGAGGCGATCGAGTTTATAAACCACAAAGCGATCTCCTTTTGTCGCTGCCTTCAGTGCGTGTTGCAATTCGATTCTTTCTGTTTTGCGTGTGGAGATTTTTTCAACATACATAATCAGTTCGAGCCCTTGTTCCTGGGCGTACTTTTCAATGGCCATTTTTTGCATATCTAAATTTTGATCGTCTGTGCTAACACGGGCGTATCCGATGATGCGGGACATATACTACACTTCCTTTTTAATATAGGTAGATTTTTGATAGGCAGCGAATCCGAAGTGTTGGAATAGTCCACCGATTGTTGTGAAATTACATGGAGCTGCTTTAGCAATTGAAGGAAATGTTGCATTAAACCATTCCCTGCTAAATGTATTAGTGGATTCAAGTTGGTGATAGCATTTTTCCAGGACGTCATATGTTACTTTTTTTGAATTTCCATTTTGCCCAATTGAATAATAAAATCCTTCTTGGTCCATTTTCAAAATGGAACTTTGTACATTTGGCTTTTCAAATTGTAATCCAGGTATGATAGATTGTTTCAAATCATTAAAAGACATAAAATAGCCTCCTTTTTGTCTATAACTATACGTTTTATATAATATTAATTATAGACGAGTAAATAGACAAAAACAACTAAAATAGCCCTGCTCAAACGTTGATTTGAGCAGGGCTTTGAATTCGTCTATAAAACGGTGGATAAATGGAATGAAGTTGTAATCTGAAGTAATTAAAATTTGTGACTAACCTTGTTTATTGATTATTTGATCTAATTTTTAATAATCGATTAATCAATAAAGATACCCGTCACCATGAAAGGTAACGGGGTTATATACGCATTTCATTTATTCAACAGTTTCAGGATAATATAGTTCTTTTCGCAGACAAACATCCTTATGACACAAATTTTCCCCTTTAAACCGTAGCCAAATCTCATCATCTGCCATGACACCATGTGTTTGTCTCACAATGCCCCAGCGATTATAAGCTTGCATCCCTAGGCTTTCCAAAAGCTCTTTTGCATTTGCTCGAGTAGGGGGGAACGTACGCCACTTCAACCATTTTTCTAGCTCTTCTAACGTAATATGACCTTCCATGTTCGGTGAAAACTGCTTATTAAAGGTTGTAATGTAGTTTATAACGTAGGGTGTTCCGCCATTTGCAGGCTTTAAATCTACCGTAGCAATTACATCATCCATCCACATCACATCAAATTTCATATAATCAATCATTTATTACACTTCCTCTAGTTAGGCGTAGTTTAGTCCTTTACTTTATACCTTGTCGTTGGTCCGCTACCAATGCGAATGATACGACCATTCAGCATTAATTCTTCTAGTATCTTTCGGACAGTTCCTTTACTCTTATCTAAATATACCTCCAGCTCTTTTGAAGTAAATTCAGCATGATTCTTTAACCAATCGAGCAGTAATTCATCTTCGGTCGTCGGTGTATGTGGTGTTATTTTAGGTAATGTCACAACAAATGCATTTGGCCCAATTTGCCATGAAGGTTTTACAGGACGATTTTTATAGCTTTCAATCATACGCTGTAAGCCTGTTCCGTAGCTTTCAATCCATTTTAAGCGGTATAAGACATTGGCTAGTTTTGGATTACGGCTTTGTGAAATACCAAGTTCAATATCTTCTGCTGTTAAGCCTTTCACCAGTCCACCAACAGATACGATTTCAATGCGGTTTTGGAATAGATGAATTAAGATACTGCCACTAAAGCTATAATCTCGGTGTGTTACGGCATTAATTAACGCTTCACGTAGCGCGTATGATGGGAAGCTTTCTTGTTCAACACGCTGAAGCCCTTCAAAATGAGCAGACTTAGCATTGTAAAGGTTCATGTATTCAAAGGCTTGCTCTACTTGTGTAAGGATTGACCCACTAAATTCTTTACGGTCTTGGAATTCTAGCTTGTCATTCCCTAAATAACGAGCACATTTAATCGTATGTTCACATTGATCCGAGAAAAGCAGACCTAAGTTTGTATAGTAACCATCCTCTGTGATTAAACCAAGTGTACGCTGCTGTTCAGGACCAAATTTCAGTGCTTGTTTTTCAAATACAGCAGTGGCTTCCGTAAAGCTTAACTCCTGGTGTAAGCTACGCATGGTTTCAAAGTTCGTTCCGTCTGATTCCATAATCATTTGACGAATATTTTCCTCCGAGGCATTGGTGACAGATGTCCCATAGCGAATGAACACACCAGATGGCTTCATCCCTTTACTTTTCAAATGATACGGACGACGTGTCCCACGTGATACCGAAACTTTCACGACTTCCTTCTCTTCCATTGTTTCCACTGTTAAGTAGGTGTGCACTAAAATGTCGGGTTGAATACTATCATGTAGCATACTTGAAACGGATTCTAACACGTTATGTGCATGATCTAGTCCAAGAATTGTCCCATCATCATCAATCCCGATATATAAATCGCCACCTTGTGTATTGGCAAACGCAATGATTTCACGTTTAACGGCATCTGTTAATTCACGTTTAAATTCAACGGTCGGTGATTCTTTCATCTGCATACTTCTCACCTCTATCGATTATTTGTATATATAAATGGTAATCGATTATAATCGATTAATCAATTAATTCGATTCTCTAGTTAATATGCATGGAAGAATTAAACATATGAACGCGCTCTGACATGCGTATATTTAAATATTAATTAAACGAACCGGCTACTTCCGATGCAGAATAGAGTTACTTTTCAATAATGTCTGTTAGGTAGAGGGATTAGTATACGGTGCTCCTTCTATTGGGGAACACATAGTACAGGGTAAAGAGGGATATCTTGTAGCATCTCTATTATCTTCTCTTTCATTCGTTTCTTTCGCATTCTCTCACACTTCATGTTGCGCTATTCTACGCAAAACTTTTCTATCCTTTTCTACTTCGTTTGTATTCTATTTTAGGGCATTCTATGCTATAAAATGAGCGCTCAGATGGACCGAGATGGGGGATTGCACACTATCTCGATTTTAAATATAGGTGTCTTTAAAAGTTTTGAATATCAATCAGTTCGTGCTCCAAAATGGGTATTTGGGAAGATATTTGCTAAGAACTAGAGGCAACAGATAATTTAATCAACTGTCGCCTCTGATTTTTATGGTTCTAACAAATTATATTTGCACCAGAATCTTCTTCATGACATGTATAAGTGCGGTTTCTTCGTCTAAGCTTTATAATGAAGAAAAGGACGGTGATAGCATGCTAAATAAAGTTACCCTGCAGCAATTAATCAATACGATAAATGAACAACTAAATACCGATTTCATCATTTTGTTCGGATCATTCGCAAAAGGGACTGCACGCGAAGATAGTGATATCGATCTTGCTTATTTTAGCGATCAAAAGCTATCATCCTATGAACGTTTTACGCTTGTTGGCGATTTAGCTGCGATTGCTGGTCGAGAAGTGGACTTAGTCAATCTTAAACAAATCGATACCGTATTTACGATGCAAATTTTTTCTGAAGGTGTACCGATTTATATAAAAGACGATAACGAATTTACTCGTCAAAAAATGCGCGCTTACAGTATGTATGCCACACTAAATGAGCAGCGAGCCTCTATTATTGAGGCAATTAAAGAACGAGGAAGTGTATTTGGCGATGAATGATGTGATTCTAAATAAAACAACAACGATCGAACGTTGTGTGAAGCGTATTCATGAGGTGTACGAAGGTAACCCAGCTAACTTAACAGATTTCACAAAGCAAGATAGTATCATCTTAAATATTCAACGCGCTTGTGAAGCGAGTATCGATTTAGCGATGCATATCGTCAGCGAACGTAAGCTTGGCATACCGAAAGCCAGTCGCGAAGGCTTTAAGTTATTACAAGAGGCTGGGTTGATTGATTCTAATTTAGCGAAAACACTAATGAACATGGTCGGCTTTCGTAATATTGCTGTACATGATTACCAAGCGTTAGAGCTTGATATATTAGAAGCCATTTTAGAAAAGCATATTGATGATTTTAAGAAATTCACAAAAGTGGTTTTACAAATGGAGGAAAGTTGAACTAACCCCATTTATACAAGTCGGAAAACGATAAGATAGCGTTCAGATGAATCAAGATGGAGGGGGTGTTCACCATCTCCATTTTCAGATTGTCTGAACGCTTTTTAATGGGTTCTGGTGCAAATATAATTTGTTAGAGACATAACACCTAATGCTCCTTATCATCTATGAATTATGATACTCCCCCAAATAATCTATGTATGAATTCAATCTCGTTTTTGACAGAATTCTCCCTTTGGGGAAGTTATCCTTTTTTGAGCATATGCATCACTTCTACGCCACAGATAATCGGTTGTGCTGTTCCAAACGTTTTTAAACCTAGCATAGAACGGACAGCTTCTTTATAAAGCGGTAATCTTGCTCCACGATATCATTCAAGTACTTCAGCTGTTGGGTCCGCATACGCTCTGGAATGCTTTTATCCTTTTTTATTGCTATTGGATAAGCTGGGTTCTTATCAACGGTGATAACACGAGGCTCAGACACATGACTAGACTGCAAAGCTTTCTTGAGAAAATTCTTTGCAGCCTGTTTCTCCCTTGTTTTACCTAGATGAAATTCAATTTTGTTCCCTTCAGAATCGACTGCACGATACAGATACATCCATTGTCCTTTTACTTTGATGTATGTTTCATCGACTCTCATAGAAGTAGAGGGATTTTTCCAATGGATTGACCGTTCTCCTTTCTTCGGTAAAAACACGATTACCAAAGCAGTGGAATACACATTGGGCTGAGCGAATGAGTTAAAAGCCTTCTTTAACAATGGATTGGTCACAATCGATAACAACCTTGTTGAAAATGCGATTCGCGCGAATGTCATCGGTCAAAAAAATTGGCTTTTTCAGTGAGTGAAGCAGGTCAGAAAGTGAATGCCATTTGTTTAAGTTTGACGGAAACAGCCAAAGGAATTGATTTTTATAGATATCTGGTGAAGTTGATGATAGAACTGCCAAATTTCCAGGTCCATTAGGAACCTGAAATTTTACATAATTATTTGCCTTGACCTGAAAATATCCATACTACATGTGCAAAATAGCCAGCTTTTCTGAAAATTGTCACAGAAAGCTGGCTATTTGTTGTGCGTACCGTAAAAGTGCGTTAATTTTTATATTTCAGGCTTACCTTACAGTGTAGTAGTGTGCGATTAAATTTTTATTTAATTTAGTATCGAAATTTTAAAAATTAAATAGCTGTCTCCTGTAGTTAAAATAACGCTATTTGATAAGTAAAAATGCCTAGTCTAGATAAAACTAATAGTTAATCGACTTGATACTCATATTCATCAAAAAAATTATTAATGATTTCTCTTTTACTTTTAAATTTATGATTATTAGTTGAAATCAATAGGCTTTCACAGTCATGACCAATACAAATGAAGCTTTGATCTTCTGGAATTTGTATTTCTGTTTGTGCTAAGTTTTCAATGTCAGTAAATATATTATACTTAGTTGCCCACGAAACTACTAAGCCCATACTAGCTATTGTCAATGCTAAAGTAAGGAATTGTTTCAATTGATCTTCGCTTTCAATTTTTATAATTTTAAATAATTTATTATAATCCTCATATTTTATATTATGTTGAGCACATACCTCTTTAAATTCTTTTTTTATAAAATTCTCGATTTGTATACAAAAATATAGTGGGTAGCCATTAATCTTTTTCATCCAAATAGGTATAAAATCTTTATGACAATCATGCAAATTAAAACCAAAAGTATCAATAGTATATCGAGTGGGGACACCGATAATAAACGGCATATTTTCAAAATACCCTTGAATATTTTCATTCTCTATATCCGAGTATTCAAAATAAATCATGTAATCACCTCATTGTTTTTACCAAACCCAAAAATGCGTTTTTGCTTGTATTTTACTAAATGTGTAACCTTTTCTATATTGTTCATTCCATCTGAAAACATAGTGTTGTTTGGGATTTCCAAGATGATAATGCCATGCATTTTCTTTACGTTTTCCGAAATATACAGACGCATACTCAAACGAAAATATACGTCTATCACCTTTTCCAGATTTTTTAACAATACTTACTAAATTACCTTTTCCGAAATTTATATTGTAATCTTTTGTGTATTTTTTGATATATTTGTTAATATTGCTTGATACAATGTAATTTAATTCTTTCATTAATTTTGGTCCATACCTCTTAGCTAAATATTTTAAAATCGGTATAACTGTGTATTGTAGTAATTTAATGAGGACAGGGTTATTACCATCTGTATCCACAAATATAATTGGATTGTTATTAGCATAATTATATCCATTCATTGTAATGGGCATTTCCTTATCACCTCTATATGCATCGAGTGATAAGAATACACCTGTATCTGGATTGTAGTAACGTGCCATTAAGTAATACAGCTTTGTTTCTTCATCATAACGGTAGCTTGCGTAACGGTAAGGGTTCACACTTGCCATTGTACCTGTTTGTGTTAAGATATTGCCCCATGCATCGTACGTATATTCAGCAACCACTGTACCATTTACATCTGTTAAAGCTAATACATCGCCACGATAGTTCGTTAAATAGTTATATGTTTGATTATGGTACGTCATCGTTAACGGATGCCCATTTAGGTCATATGTGTAAGCTTTTGTCACCGTACCACTTGCGTTTTCTTCAAACAATACATGGTTACTTGTCCCATCATAACGGTAGTACGTTTCAGTGCTGCCAACTTTACTATAGATACGACGACCATTTTCATCATATTGATACGTTGCGACTGTAGCTCCTGCAGTAGTTTTCACCGCTGTTAATTGATCTAATACATTCCATGTATATTGGTAGTGACCGTCATTTGTTAAGTTACCATTTACATCTACTGTATAGGCTTGTGAACCAGCTTTTGTCATTTGATTCGCTGCGTTAAATGTATAATTCGTTGTCGTCGTTACACCATTTTTTACAATAGATTTTGCTGTACGATTGCCTACTGCATCATACTTATAATTAATCACTTGTCCATCTGCCAACTGCTCTTGTGTTAATTGGTTTACTTCATCATAGACATAATTTGTAGTGCCACGTGTATTTGTAATACCTAAGATTTGCCCGTTTTTATCATACTTATAGGTATTGGTTAACCACGGTGTCGTGCTACTTGTGGTATACATTTTTTCTTTCTGTAACTGGCTACTATTTTTAGTCGTTCCATCTGCTTGTGTAAGGACATAATCGTTTTCGATTGCAGATTTCCCGTTCCCAAATGCTGTTTTTGTATTTAATCCATTCGCATCATAATTGAAAGTGGCTAAAAGCGTTGCGTTATTTTTTAATGACGTTACTTGATTGTTCGCGTCATACGCATAAATTAAACTATTTGAACCATAAGAAAGCGTTGCTAATTGCTCATTATCGTATGTATACGTTATTTGATTAAGGTCTAGATTATTGAAGCGAATTGTCGACAATAGTCCATTCTCTAAAGCCTTATACTGGACTGTTTGATTATTCAACAATTGTTGACTTGTTGTAACTAAATCTTTTTCAGTTGTAGTATAGGCTATTACTCCGTTTAACTTCGTACTACTTTGACCTGTTTCTACATTTGTTTCATATGAAATCAAATCACCATTGGCCTTTTTAATTGAAGTGAGATCCCCGTCTTCATTATAGCCATATGTTATAACTTGATTTAATGCATTCGTTTCCGATTGCACTTGATTTTTAGCAGTGTACGCGAGTTTCGTTTGCGCATTCGCTGCGTTTGTAACTGTTGTTAAATTCCCATTCGCATCATAAACGTAATTTGTGATTTTATTCGCAGCATCTTTAACTGTCAGTAATTGATCACTTCTATTATACGTGTATGTTGTGACTTGGCCTTTCCCATCTGTTGAAGAAATTAGATTTCCTTCGCTATCTGTTACGCTTGTTGAAGACGTCCCTAATGCATCGTCTGTGTTTGTCGTTGTTTTACCACCATTAACAAAATCGGTTGTAAATGTTTGTATATCTCCCTTTGGTGAAGTAATTTTCACCAATTCACCATTTGCACTATAGGCAAAGGTCGTGATCTCATTATTCGTTGTTTTTGTACTCACTAAATTGTTCTTACTATCGTACGTATAAGTAGTTATATGACCTTGCTCATCCGTAGATGTTAAAGGCGATTGAAAGCTATTATACGTTGTGGCAGTTTTGACATTTGAAGAATCTAGCGTTGTTAAAACGTTGCCACTGCCATTATATGTGTAATTTTTTGTGTAGCTCGTCCCGTCTGAATGATTCGTTACTTCTTTCGTTACATTATAATTAGCGTCTAGAGTATACGATTTTTGTTCACCTGATGGAAGTAAAATTCCTGTTATAACAAAGTTACTATTTAAGAAGTATTTTGTTGCTAATCCTTCTGGTGACGTAACAAGCATTTCACCGACTGTACGATCTAATACATACTTAGTAGTAGCATCAATTGAGCCATTTGCAGATACTGAAGCAATATCTAAATTACTTGTATATGTGAAGGTCGTCGTATATCCTGATGGATCTGTCACTTTGCTTATTTGCGTTTTTTTAGCTGTCTTTTCATAAGTAAATGTAGTAACTAAATTTTCTGTAGCTGATTTTTTCTCTGTTACACTTGTTAAAAATCCATCTGTATAACTATACGTAAATTTTTTATCTTTTTTAGTAACAGAAGCAATATATCCATCTAGGTTATAAGTCAATGTAATCTTTTGATTCGTCGAATCCGCATTTGTATGAATACTTGTTAATTGATGTTTTGTATTATAACTATACGTAATTGTATTTCCGTTCAAATCTTGTTGATTTGTAATATAGGCAATTTTTACGTCTGTATCTTTCGCAGATTCTCTTACTGTAAAGAGTGTCTTAATTCCTTCAGGAGATGTTAAAAGGTATTCTGTATTTGATATTTTGGTTAATTTATCATAAATACCTACAGGCGATTTGTAATTCGGTACTGAAGTCGTACTCGTATCTTCAAACAAATGCGTTGTTCCATCTTCATCTTTGTAGTAAACACCATTGTCCTCTGTGCCAATATACAGTTTTTGATCCCCTGTAAATGACCAACCTACACCAAATGCTGAAGTTTCCACATCTTTACTGTTGTAAGTACGTGTGAAATCTAACCCGAAATCCGCATAGTTTAAAAGAGACACATCATTATATTGTAAAATATTATTTAACGTACCTAAGTTAATATACTGTGTACCATCATTTAATGGATGAGACGTATAATCCCAATAGCTTTCTAAGCCTAAACGACTTGGTGTTTTATAGGTAATTACTAATTTAGGTTTGTATTGTGTAGTTGTGGAGTAGGCACTACTCGCAAACTTCTTATAAACCTTTGTTGATTCATTTGCGCTCTTTAATAAAATACCATAGTTACTAGAAGGCGTATTTACCCATTTTTCAATAGAACTTACAGGGATGTTCCACCTTGTCAAACCATTTTCAATAGTAGGAACTGCTGTTATCCCTGAAACAGTACTTAATGGGGTAGAAGAATAATCTCCACCTGCTGTTGCCCATTTTGTATAAGGTGTAATTTCACGATATGTCCATGAGGCTTCATTTTCTTCCCAGGTGCTTGTCATTGCGTGTGCATTAATATTTATACCCGTAGCAGCATTATTAGTAGATGTTAGGTGCAAACTTAGATCAGCTGATAATATATTTACAGCTGTTGGAATACTAGTAAGGTTAAATTTTAATAAGCTACGCACGATATTTCCATCTGAGGCGGTTCCAATGCCTAACTCAAAGTCATTTCCACCTGTCGTAGTTGGAAAGTTACTACGAATGGTTGTGTCAGATACTGTTGCATCTGTTTCATTCTCTGAGGCATCTTGTAGACGTACAATCATTGGATCAATAACAATAGGATATTGACGTTCTTTAGCAGAAAGCCATTTCTGATTAGGTATTAAATCAATGAAAAGTTGATTGTTTTTTTCACGTGTATTCATTTGAATATCGTAAGATTTTGCTTCTTCTGGGACAGAAGTGACTCCTTCTACTGTTTTAAAATTTGTTGGTTTGTAAGCATCATACATAAATGGAGCTTCAATCATGTAGACGGATTGATTTGTTTCTGGATTATATAAATAAATGGTGTTATCTATTGCTTTATACGATAATCCTTTTAAATCTAATGTATAGGTAAATTTTTCTGGTAAGCCATTTTTCGGATAGGATTCTAAAATAATGTCTTCTTTGACATAGTTCTCACCAACCGTATATGTAGCTGAAATATCTTCGAAGATTTCAGAGTAAGAAATTTGATTATCTTTAACTTCGCCAGTGGAAGGTTGCAAAGATTCTATACTATTATTCACGACTTCGGTTAGCTGTAAATTTACATTGTAGGTATCTTCATGAACTTGTAACCCTGTTGATTGAGACGTTAGTTTTTCATTGAATTCAACTGTAAAAGCATTATCTGCATTTTTGAATTTCCCTTTTTTACTAGGAACTAAGTCATTTTTTATTTCTTTCCATTGTCCATTATTGTCTTGATAATGTTGAGGGATTTGTGTAATTTCGGTAGACAAGGTGCCATCTAAATTATCATACGTTTTGGAAAGTGCAGTTCTTTCTTCTACTAATTCCACCCGTTCTTTCGTTGTTTCTTTTTTTCTTTAAAATCGTCCTTACTTTTTGCTTCAGCAAAATTCCCAAATGGAATAAATGCAAGTAGCATACAGAAGACAATTAAAAGGTTAAGAGATTTTTTGAACATATTGTGCTCCTTTTAAATATATTATTAGATTATACAATCCGATTTATTATATATTTGTTATATTTTTAATTAAATGGTCATAAAAAATCATTTTATTAATATAAACTTAATTCTTTAGTATGTGTTTTTTTAAAAAAATTCCATTTTATTTAACGGTATAAATTTACTTTCAATCTAAAATTGGTTTACTGAATTAAAAATTCCTGAAGTTTTTCTATTTATTATGAGGAAAAATATATAGCATAAAAGCAGAGATTACTTATTACTACAGAGGGAGATATGTCTAATAAATAGGAGGAAAAGAGGAAAGTTAGTTTAAGTGTAATTGAAAAGGCTAGCTGTTATTGTCAATTGTATAAGAGGTCATTTGTATAGCTAAAATTCAAGCAACGGAAAAAATAGTAGCTGCTTATGACTGTTTAGAGAGAACAAGAAAGTGCAAGAATTGTAGCAACAGATATAAGTGGTTTACATCGGTATCTCTTAACTTGTTTGTAACAATAGGAACATATCAGTGGAGAGTCATTTTTAAAACATTCTACAAATGAAATGAAGCAGTTTAAACTAGACAAACTTAATTACACGGCTGAACACAAAATGGCTGCTATTTTAATGTAGTAGTTCGTCACAATAGATATAATCAAATGTCGGTTTATATGTAATACGATGATAAAGTTAAAAAAGCCTACATTATTATTGAAATCTTATACGATAATATATTTGAATATAAGAGAGATGTTACCAAATGTAGCTTTGGGAAGCTTCTTACTTTAACTAGTGAGAGGAAATATTGGTTAAATAAGAGATTTTAAAAATAATAGTTGAACTATAAATGTAATTTCAAGACATCTTATAGGGGGAAGCCAATGAAAGAGACTGTAGAAGAAATTGTGGAAAACTTAAGTAATAAAAATCCTCTTTACCAAAATAGGTAAAGAGGATGTATAGCTACTAAAAACTATTAGCAGGGCGGCAATCCTGATCTCTGGTGACTTATCACAAGGATAAGCGCGTGGGGAACCTTTCCCACCTCAAATAGCTTTTAGTAAGTTCACTTTATTCAAGTTTCAATCATATTATACGTCAAAATCGTTAAAATGTACACACTTAGTATATATTAGATCATGGTTTGAAATGAGAATAAGGATGTAAACGCCCAGTTCGTAAACGCTTTGCAATTTTATCAGCACCATTATCTAATATGTAGAAAGAACTCATGAACATGCCATCTGCTTCATTTAGTTTAATTGGAAGAATGACATGATCGGCAATTACTTTATATATTTCAATGGTATGTGGCTCTTTAGGGTTTTGTCCAACGTAATCAGGAAGTGCAATCATCGCAGGGATATCTTCATAATATTTAATAAAATCGTCCCAATGACCACGCTTTTTTAAATGTTTAAGCACCCCTGGTGGTAGATAAACTTCGGCGGAAGCACATTTAAGGGAATAATAATCAATAATACACTGTGGAACAAGTCCAATTATCTGCGTTTCGGTGCTTGTTGGATTGATTTGATAGGTCATTTTGATACCTCATACAAGTAGTTTCTTCTATTATATAGTATTACAAATACGGCTTTTCACCATTTAACACCATTTGCTTCACTTCTTTAAACTTCGCCACGAGTTCCTCGCCACTTAGCCCAGCTGCAATCAGTTCCTCTAATAAGTTCTCTGCAAAATCTTCATCTACTTTGACGACCGGTTTAATGACTAAATGACCTTCATGTAATTCAATCGTTACTTCCTCACCGATATGAAGTGCGTCATAGTATTCTTTCGGGATCACTAAATGACGTTGTCCGGACACTTTAATTTTTTTACTTTTAATCATTTCATTATTCATTAGGTATCAATCCTTAACTTTTAGTTATCATTAATTATATATTACTAATTATAAAACAATCATAGGTATTTATAAAACATTTAATAATAAATTATTATAAATAATAAGTAATAAAACATTATAAATTATTTATGATTAAAAAATGAATGGTTATTCAAAGACAAAAAAGATTCCTTTTTAGACGTGTAAAACGTATAATGAAAAAGTAAGAACAAATGCTCTAATTAATAGAAAAATAGAATCATAGATAAAAATATTTTTATTTAATTATTTTTATAGAAAAAGATAAAATAAGAAATAAATATAATAATATAAGTAGAAAATAATTAAATTCTCTTTATCCCAAAAAATAAAATAATATAAAAATAATTTACCTTTTATATATTTATCTCTTTTTCTAAAAATATAATTTTATCAAAAGAGAAATGGACTGAGTGAATTGGAGGAGAGCATATGGATAAGACGAATAATCAAAGTTCAGTGATTCGTTTAAACACCTGGCAGACGAATTTGAAGGTAGATGCGACGATTGAGAAGGTAATTGAGCAAAAGAAGGAAGTATATCGTCCAGACTTTGAGCGTTTTCTCCGTTTTTGTGAAATGGAACATCGTGAGCCAAGCTTTGATGCGATGGAGAAGTACCTGCATGAATCAATCGTAGAGCAGGGCGTTAAATATTCAACATTTAACCGTCGTGCAGCAGGCATTCAATATTATTTAAAAGACGTTTTGAATTTAGAGCAGACACCTGAGCAGCAAAAGCGAATTCAAATTATACGCCAACTATACAATACAGAGGATTACTTACGTTTAAAGCCGATGCGTGGTGTTCGAGCTGAGAAGCAGGATGAAGTTCTTTCTATTATAAATAAGTACGATACGAATAATAAAGCTGACATACGTAAACGTGCAATATGTCTTGTGAATTTGATTACGGCCAATCGCCCTTCAGAAATGGTACGAATAAAAGTATCTGATTTTGATTTAGAAAATCGTACAGTATCGGTAATGTTGAAGAAGCAAGGTGAGATGAAGGAAAAGCGTTTAACGTTAGAATGTGTGAAGGCTGTGCAAAAGTATATCCAGTTCTCTCAGCTAAGTGGCGACGATTACTTTGTAGGTGCAGCAGATCGTTGGGGGAACTACACAAATCGTATGATTACGGAACGTAGCTATAACAGGCTCATTCATGAATGGCTTGGCTTCGCACCTTATACGTTACGCAAAACACAAATTACGCACATGCATAGAAAAAAAGCAGACTTAGCCACAATCGCAAAGCAATCGGGGCATAAGTCGCTTCAAACCATTACACAGCATTATTTAGAGGTTGATAATGCGGATGTTGAGGAATATTTGTAAGAGAGACCAATTGGTTGATTAACAACTATTCTCTTAATTGGCTAGGTTTCCAATCATGAATGAATCCATTTAACTGTGAGTACTTATAAAACTCCGTTAACTTTTTTTCAGTGTAGTTTTCGAATTGTAGTAAATAACGTTCTTCTTTAATCCATTGATTGTTGCGTGTGATGAGCTGTTGTAAAAAGTTTTCAGCTGCAAGCTTATTGTTTTTCCTTGTGTTGCAGGTAGAGCAAGATAGCACGAAATTCCAAAGATGGTCGCTTTGAATGTAACTCCAAGGGATGAAATGGTCGACGTGACTCGATTTCCTTATTTTTTTATGGCAATAGAAGCAATGCTCAATGCCTGCTTTTTGTAGTAGCTGTGAAAACTGTAGCAATGATTTTCTTTGTGTGACGACTTCTACTCTTGTTAACAGCTTCGATACCTTTTCAGCCTCATTGAATTTTTCTAAAAACAGGGCAAGCTGGTAGTTGGTAATGTTGGTTAACATTCTTTTATGTGTTTGGAAGAACCTATAGTAGGTCGGGTGCAATTGCAGGTATTCCTTTTTCAAATCAAAGGAATAAATTTCACCATTGAAATCACTATACGTTGCGCCAATAACATACTTCTTGCCGACTTTTTTTACAGCTGCTATGAGTTGAAGTTGCTGGCTAGCAGGAAGTTGGTCAAAGCTCCATTCTCTAGGAATAGCATGAGTAGCGGCAAATGCTTCGAGCACCTTTTGAACGCTAGAAGGGGCTTTTTGTGAGTTAGATTGACAAAGATTGTTATGGATTACGAGATTCCAATAAATTTTGGTAAACGAGTAAAATAAATGATCAAACGAAATTTCGAATTGTTCATTTGCAGAGGGAACGCTTTCTAAAAGAGCCTTTAAAAATCCATATTTATATGTAGTTGTTGTTTTCCCATGATAATAAAAACGATGAACAGACTGCCAAATGTCTTTGTCCGTCAGATATGGCTTTTGTATTTCCGCTACTTTTAAGTCCCAGCTCATTTTCTCACCTCCATTTTTAAAAAATTATACAACAAAAAGCTAGTCTGTTGAAAACAGACTAGCTTTATCATTTAAAGTTGTTTGAAAATATTCAAATCGTCCTTTGAAATATAAGGAGAGAGGGAGAATCGAATCGTTTGACGTACTTCATTTAAATCTAATCCGATGGCTGTTAGTACATGGGACGGCTTAGCAGAGCTGCATGCAGAGCCAGTTGAAACGGCCATAATCGGTGCTAGCTTTTTCACAAGGATTTCATTATTTAAACTGATAAACTGCACACTTACAATACCAGGAATTTTATTTTCCTTTGGTTGATTGAACTTAATATTTTGACCAAATTTCGCTACTAACAGCTCGATTAAATAAGCTTCTAGCTCCTGTAGTTGTTGAATATTTTGAGCTAATTTAGCATGTGCAATTTTACTCGCAACGCCCATGCCGACGATGTTGTGAACAGCTAATGTACCACTTCTAAGACCGTGCTCTTGTCCGCCACCATGTAAAAGGGGAGTAATGGATGGATACAAATTGTACTGATCCTGACGTAAGAACGTTATACCAACGCCTTTAGGACCGAAATATTTATGAGCTGAAATCGAAATAGATTGCAGGCCTGGTATGTCTTCAAGCGAGAAGGCTACTTTTCCAACGATTTGTGTAGCATCAGAATGGAAAAAGACTTTGTGCTGTAAGCAAATGTCCGCAATTTCCTCAATCGGATTGAGTGTACCTAATTCGTTGTTCCCCCATTGAATCGTTACTAAAATCGTCTCAGGACGAATAGCAGCTGCCACTTGTGCAGGGCTCACACGTCCGTATTTATCCACAGGTAAAATGTTTAATTCAAAGCCAATCGTTTCAAGGTATTTACAAACTTCCAAAACGGATGGATGCTCCGTAGCTGTTGTGATGATGTGTTTACCATCATTTTTACGTCGATCTGCAATGCCTTTAATAACAAAATTATTACTCTCGGTTGAGCCGCTTGTGAAAAGCACTTCATCAGTTTTACACCCTAAAAGCTTTGCAATGTTTTGACGGGCTTCATTTACAGCATTTTTAGCGTATGTAGCAGGCTCATAGTATTTACTTGAAGGGTTGCCGAACTGCTCCAGAAGAAAAGGGAGCATTGCTTCTTTCACTTCTGGATGAATTTGTGTAGTCGCTGAATTATCTAAATATAACAAAGTGATCACCCGTTTTCGTATTTGAATAGGTTAGTTAAAAAGTTTTCGTAGTTACCTGCTAATTTGTATTCACCTTCTAAAATTTGAATGCCACGTTCTACATGACGATTAAAGAGCTCAGGGAAATAATCTTTCTCTGGTACGTGATAACCTGCATGCTGACGAATCAATGCTTTATAGACATAATCATGCTCACCTGTCATTGTATTGCGATGAATTTCTACGCCGGCTGTATCTGGTACGGGGCCAGGCTGTGTAGAGTCATTTAACGATAATGCCACACCGATTCGACATAAAATATTCCATGTTAATCCAGTAGAGTTTTGGAGGGACTTTAAGGTTTCACCTGTTTGTTTAGATGTTTTGAGACGAAAGTTCATAGTTGTCACTCCTAGCTAAATTTGAAATAGTCTTTCTTAATGCTTGTTTGTTGCTGGATTGAATTGAATTCAAGTGTATATTCACGTGCAATGGCTGGCTCTAAAATTTTGTAATGTGCTTGGTCAATCTCACTATCTGTTGATAGAATGATAGTTTGCTTACCAAAGTTCGGAATAAATGTTTTTAAAACAGCGGATTTATGTGTTTTATCAAGTCGTCCTAGTAGGGTATCGAAAATGAATGGTACCTGGCGACCTGAGCAATCGAAAATTGCCCAAATAATCGAGATGAGTAAAATTTGCTTTTCACCAGCTGACAATGTACGTTTTTCAATTTCATTTTTATGAGCATCGATTAACGTTACTTCATAATCGTCTGGATTAATTTTGATGAGTGAAACATAATCATGTTTATGCAGCATCTTTTTTAGGTTTGTTGTTGCTTGAATTTGTATATCTTGCAAGCGTTGTGTAATTTGTATATCCTGATATTTACGGCTTAACGCGATAATTTTTTGAGCTTCTAGGAATGAGCCAGATGTTTTTTCGTAGTTGCGTAATTGCAATTTGATTTTTTCAATTTGCTCTAGCAATGCTATTAATTCCTGCTTTAACTCGGCTAGTGTATTTTGCTCCGCTTCTAGAGCTTGTGTAAGTTGTAGAATGTTTGCGTTATAGCAATCCATTTCCTTGATAATTTGTCCAAATTCATCCGTTGTATCATGGATTTTTACTTTGTCACGTAGCTGCTTTGATATAGCTAAATCCATAGCATTTTGGTTTAACAAGTTTAAATATTTTGCAGGTAAATCTTGTTGAGTAATATTGTAAGCTTGCTCTACTTTAAAAGATTCAGCAAACGATGCACCGTGAATGATTTCACTTTGCTCTGCTGGTTTTACAAGATTCACTAGCTGCTCTTTCATTTGCTCTGCTTGTACTGTAGAGCCTTCGATGTTCAATTGCAGCAGCAGTGATTGTAAAATATCTGTTGAGAGCTTTTCCTCTAGCTGCTTTGAAAGTTGTAAAGATTCTTCATTTTTTAGCTGTTCGCGTGTACGCTGCACTAAGTTTTGTGCAAGGAAAAAAGGCAGATATGAGCTAACAAATTGTTTAATTTGCTCTGAACGATGTTTACGATCTGTTTCGATTTGATTGATCTGTAATAATAATTCTTCACGTTCTTGCTTGCGTAGACCACCGTATTTTTCAAATGTATCCTTTACTGTTAAATATTCCTCGGACATTTGCTTCAGTTCAGTAGATTTATATTCAATAGCACGTATTGTAGTGGCGATTTGGGTACGTAAATCTTTTTCACGTGTGTTCGCTTTATATAAATCATGTTCAATTGTGTTTAGCTTATCAGAATCGACGTGCTGCTTTGAATAGTTTTCAAGGTCAGCTTCTAGCTTTTCAAATAAATCTAAGTTGAAGACTACTTTTGAAAGTTTTTTAATGTAAGAAGAGAGCTTATTTTGCGTAACGATTTGTGCAATTTCTTCCCCATCAAATAAGCAGAAATCGAGTAGCTGTGGTGGCATAAAGTCTTTGAGCTTGGCATTGAAGAGCATTTTTTGCTGCTCATCTAAAAAATGACCGTTTTCTATTAAATAATATGTTTCTTTAATTTGCTCATTAGAATATGTCCACTCACGCTTTAGCTCATAATTGAATATTTCTAAGTTGTCTACCACTGAAAATTGAATCGTCACGTTAAAGTCGTTTAGCTTTTCACGTTTTGCTTGTTTGTTTAAAACACTGCTGACGTGCTTAAAGTATTCATTGTTTTCAGTCTTATAGCCAAAACCGTAAGCACCAAACAAACCGAGTTTAATCGCATTTAGTAATGTCGTCTTACCAGCGCCGTTTTCACCACCGATCAATAATACATTTTTGTTAGGTTCTGTTTCGAAATTAAAGAAATTGTAGCCTTTGTATGCACCGATATTTACGAGTGCTATATTTTTCAAATACATAATAAAACCTCTTCTATAGGTGTAAGTAATCTTGTCTTAAAATCTTCCCTATTTCATCATTTAATCCACGTCGAACTTTGTAGCCGGCAAACTCTTTTTCCGCATTGATGAGCTTACGCATGACCTTGACATCTACATTGAATTCTTGGCAAAGCATTTCAAGCTGATTCATTTGTTCATATGTTAATAGTGGACGATCGTCTTTTTCCCAATCGATCGTTTTTTGATTTGCATATACTTTTTCGTAAATCATTGGGACGTAATCTTCCCACTCACCTTGCTTTAGCCAAACACGACGGATTTCTTTTAGCTCATCGACAGAGATTAGCTCATATGAAGGGTCCTCAGGATGGACAATTGTACGTTGCACAGCTAATAAACGTTGTAAAATTTCACGACGTGTTTCCATTGTATACGGACCTAAGCCGAGCTGCGCGTGTTTTTCAACAATTTCACCATCAAGCGTTTCTTCTTCGTAACGAATTAATACTTTTTGGTCTTCGGCTGCACTTAAGTCGATGTTGTTTTTTTGGATATAATCCTGTAACTCATTTTTTTCAATAATCGTATAATCTTCTAAATATTCTCGAGATGCAGCACGACCTGATTTTTTAGGGATAATAAGCCAACGTATGTTGTCTTCTTCTACAATTTTAACATCACGGAAGTAAATTTGACCGTTCATACGGTATTTCATACGCTTTGTACGATCATCGCGAATCGTTGTTAGCCAGTTACGGAAATCAAGCAGTGGTTTCATCCAATCATGACCGCTTTGAATAAAGCCTGTTAACGCTTTATCTTCTGTTACAACTGTACAAACCCAACAGCCGAAACGACTGTTACCACATGAGCCGGCACTTTCTTTGATATTTTTGTCGATAACTAAAGGACATTCACCGCTGCTCGAATCCTGATACAGACGGTGTAGCTCATAGTTGTCATCACCCCATGGAGAAGGAGCATTTAATAAGTAATTCCATACATCATCTAAAGTAAAGCTGCGAATTGGTGCGTAGACGTAAGCGTTTGGTAACGTAGAATGACGCATAAAAAGCTTACCTTCAATAGAATGATTGCGAATACTGTTGCCGCGGGATACACTCTCATCTTCACGCACACCTAGTACCATAACAACCTCTCCAAACGTTGATACTTTATTCATGACAAACGAGTTCGCTGGTTCAATTTTTAAACGATCTGTACACCAGCGGAATGTTTGGTTTGGTGAAGGATAGCCACGACCAATTAGGTTAACCCAAAATGAGTTTTTAGGCTCAGGCTTTACTTTATGTGTTTCAATAGGAAGTCCCATTTTGAGTGCAGCATCCTGAATACGTGTTAATGTCCTATTAATCGAGTTGATGATTAACGGTGTTTCAATTAATGTATCAGAAGAAATGACGTAAACTTTTTTTGTTAAGTCCATCGAGTCCATTTCTGCTAAAGCTTCAAATACAAGCTGGACAACAACTGTTGAATCTTTACCACCACTATAACCGACAACCCAAGGGCGATCATCTTCTTTGTATGCTAATTTAATTTGTTCTTTTGCTAAATCTACAAGTGACTGTTCATTTGAAAATAAGTCTGAAATAAGTCCTGTACTCATAGTGAGTGACTCCTTTTTAACAGCTGTTAAGGGTGCTGTTTAATCAATTCTTTTATTCGTTCGGCAGTGAGTGCAATGTTTTGGTTCGTTTTTTGTATGCGTCCATTATCTGAAAATGTTCTTCCAAGCCAATCTTTCGTATTCGTACGACTCCAATCAATATAACGCAATTTTTTTAATTCATCTGGCCATGTGCTTGCATATTCTTCTTTTAAAGATTTCCCTACCTCTCCAACAGCTTCGATAAACACTGAGTGTCCTACGATATAATGACCTCTTAAATCACGAGGAGACAGACGTTTATGAAGTACCTCTTGCCATTCTGTAATCGATTCGGTAACTGTTTCCCAAAAAGCTAGTAGGAAGCGTCGTTCTTCTACACTTATATCATTTCCTTTACTTTTACAAATCAAGCGTTTGTTCGTGTTATAGATGAAATTGAGTGCAAGTACCTTTGGCGAATTTTTAGAGAGGGAAACGCGTTCATTATCTGTATAGCGACTTAAAAAATCTATACTGTTAACAACTTCTTTCGTAGCTAAAGCGAGAGGATCTCGGTGGTCGTAAAGAATACCGATGGAAGATGTTGTATTAATCGAGTGAAGATTTAAATCTGAAAACATTTGCTGAGAACGATTCAATCCTGTGTCATGAAAGAAAACAACAGAAATAGTTTCGTCACCTAATTCGGGTGAGATTTTTAATGCTTCTTCTATAGCAGCACGTCTATGCTGACCATCATTGATCAAAAACTTAGCATCCATCGATATTTTTAGCATACCGAGGTCCTGAGCAGCCTTCATTGAGCTTAAAGGCTCAAATAAAATTTCTCCATCAATTGATGCTGTGATGGAAGAAAAAACATAGTCTTCAGTGTTATCTAAAATATAATTTGTTAACTCAGGAATCCGAGCACGATTTAAAATTCGCTGTGCACGAAACGCAGCTGGAATCTCTTCTTCATCAAATAAGAAAATCTTAGGAATGAGCCTTAATGGACACATGACTACGAAATATTCTTTATTTGCTTGTCGGCCACGTAGAGCTGGAAAATTATAATTAAATGATAAATCCATAAACAATCCTCCGATTACGTACGTAAATAATAAAAATTATATCATTGTAGCCAAAATAAGAAAATATTATTGTGTAAAGTGGATAGAAGGGCTGATAAATATGGGATTCTCTGTAATAATGGAACTAATTATTTAAAATGAGGAGTTGATAAGCAGATGGAAAAGGCTTTTTTAAGTTTCTTAAGTAGCTCTTTACCATACGCTGCACTTTGCGCTAAAAAAATGGAGGAGATTTTCTTCTCTGACCAAAGTGGTGCTGTTGCAAAAGCGCGTTTATATATAGAGGATATTGTAAAGCGAGTTTGGGAAATTGAGGAGCTAGACAGTCATTCATACAGCAATTTAAATGAAAAAATAAATTTTTTATATGACCAGAAGTACATTACATCTAAAATTTATCAATCATTTGATATTATTCGTCGAGCAGGGAACAAGGCGTCTCATGATGCGACATATAGCGATATGAACAAAGCATACCTCGTTCATAGAGAGATGTACAATATTGCGGTTTGGTATTTTGAAATTTATACACATGAGGAATTGGTGCTACCGATTTACGAAGTACCGAAGCCACCCGAAGTGAAGCCAACTTTGACTGAAGAAGAGCTGGAAGCCAAATTAGCGAAGATGATTGAGGCACATTCAGGAAGAATTCAGCCTGTCATAAACACGCAGGAAGATACACCTGGATTTAAAGCTATCGAAAGCAAGCAGCATCAGCTTGAATTGTTAAACGACAGCTATTTAGAGCGTGAAATCGCACGACTGCATATTTCATCAGCAGAAGCAGTTGAAAATGCACAGTCATTTAGTGATTTTAAAAATTATTTGCACGTAACACGACCAATTCAAAGTACGATTGAAAGTATATTACAACAACGTAAAGAAGAAACAAGCAGTAATTTAATTTTACTTTGTGGTAGCGTAGGGGACGGAAAATCACATTTACTAGCCTATTTAAATCGTGAACGAAAAGATTTGATTGAGGGATACACAATTTACAATGACGCTACAGAAAGTTTTTCACCCAATAAAACGGCGTTAGAGACATTAGAAGAAATTTTGAAAAACTTTTCGGACCAGCATTTTGATGAAACGACAGAGAAAGTGATTATTGCGATTAACTTAGGCGTTCTGCATAACTTTATTAACCATGAACATTCCACTTATACGTACAATAAGTTGAAAAAGTTTGTTGAGGAAAGCGGTTTATTTACGCCTAAAATATTAACGCATGCAGCAGACAACACGTTTGATATTGTTTCGTTTGCAGATTATCAAGTATACGAATTAACGGCTTCAGGGGCGGAGTCGAATTATTTATCATCAATTTTGAAAAAGATTTGTGATAAATCAGATGAAAATCCGTTTTACGCAGCCTATTTGAGGGACATTGGAGAAAACAGACAAACGATTATCCATGAAAATTATCAATTTTTATCAGATGAATTTGTACAGGAGCAAATTATCAATCTTGTCGTGCAGGCGATTATTCAGTACAAAATTAATTTGTCATCGCGTCATTATTTAAATTTTATCGCGGATTTAATTTTGCCAAATGAAGTAGAGGATGGTACATATCGTACGCACAATGAATACGACAAGCTGACAAAGACTTTACCGAATATGTTATTCCAGAGTAAAGGTCGCTCACAGCTATTAGATGTGATTGGACAGTTAAACCCAATTCATTCACGTACAAGTGCAATTGATGAATTGCTCGTGACGTTAAATACATTGTCAAATTGGGAAGAACTTTTAAATCAAAAAGTACATGTAGATTGTGCAAAAGAATGGTTGATGCCGTTTGCAAATGAAGCAGAGCTTATTAAAGAATCGTTTGACTTATTTGTAGAAAATTTAATCGCGATTTTGTATTTAACAGATGCGCATTTTGCCAAAAATATTCGAAATACTGTCTATGATGAATATGTGGAATATTTGTATGCATTCAATAAAAAAGAAATGTCCGAAGTTAGAACGTTTTATAAAGAGCTGAAGTTCGCTATTTTCAGTTGGAAGGGCTCGCCGATGAACGACTATATCAATTTAGAGTGTTTAGAAGGTGAAAAAACGATTGCGCAAAAATTAAGACTAAATCCAGCAGCGGATCAATTGGAAGCTTTGCCAGGTCTGAAGCTACAGTCGTTTAAGCCGTCTATTACAGTAAAGTATTATAACAATTCGAAAAGTAAATGGGAGCTATTAGATATCGATTTTGTGTTGTACCAACTGCTAAAAAAAGTGACAAACGGCTATCGTCCAAATAAGAGGGATGAGGAAGATGCAACAACGTTTGTTGAGTTTTTAGGTAAGATTATGCTGTTTGGGGAAAAGCAAAACGAGCTATTATTTAACTTCCAGGATGAGAGTATGAAATATCGATTGAAATATGATGAATTCGATGGCTATGTATTTGAAAAGGTGGAGTAGCAAATGGATAAAATTTTACACATAAATGCCGAGCAACATCTACCTAGTGGTGTTGTACATACATTAAATAAGCCTAGTTACTTATTTCCTTTTACAACGAAGAAAACGAAATATCTTCAAGGGAATTTTAAAATAGTAATCAGTGAGCTAGCAAGAAATATTACACATTATGACTTACAACCACGTAAACTTGAGGAATTGGATTTTTATTATTTTGAAGGGGCTAATAAATTGAGTGAATTTATTGCTGGGACAAAAGAAGTAGAATTCCCGGATGATGTGGCAAGAGTAAACTTCTTAAGATTAATTGATACGTATTTATTTAGCGATCAACAGATGAAAGTTGTACATACGTATTTATATAATTTCATAGGGAAAAGTGAAGCGGGTCAAACAGAAATTAATCACTTAGCAGAGTTCATTGCGAGTGTATTTATTGGGGACAATGAGGAGATTAAAAATATCTTTAAAAATAAGGAAACAGACGATATTTTAACACGACTAATTATTAAAGAAATCGACCAGTTAGTAGAAGAGAAAAAGACTGCTCCTAAAAGACAGTATTCGAACCTGTTCCCTAATTTTACAAAGCTATTCCAGCAAGATATTCAATTTTTAGTAAAGCATAAGGAATTTTTTATCGCCAATTTCGAAATGTTTTTACATTATTATGCATTCATGTACGTATGTCAAGGCGTTGTACAACTTGAAAAGATGGCACAAGGTACATTCGAGGAAGCACATCCGTTGTACTTTGCACTAGATTGGGAAGCAGTTAGAAAGAAGCGACCAGTTGCCGATGATTTTAAAGGATTCAAAGTAGTAAAAGATAATGCGATTAATTTATTCTCACATGAATTTGTATTGCGTTCTTTAAGCTACAACATATTTAATAAAGATAAAGATGCAGGCTATGAGGTACGTAGTTATCACCAGTTGCTTCATGATGTGGAGTCACGAGGTGAAAATGGTAAACAACAGTTTGTACAGGAGCTAAAGGAATGGGTGAAGGACTATATTAATTGGTCTTATAGAAATCCAGAGGAACGACCTACAAGTGAATTACCAAATACAGCAGAAGAGTTATTTGAAGTATTGTTAGCATTGGTGAAAGATCGAATGAATGATGATGCAAGAAAAGAATACGGTCGTTCAATCGAAAATTTAGGTCTAGGTGTATTTTTAAAGCAGCGAGGTAGTTTAGGTTATTTATTAAATATTAACCATGATTTCTTAATGATGATGACGGCTGTTATTGTGAAGGACGGGCGTATGCCATTTAAAACGTTGCTAAAAGAATTTGAGAAGCGCGGTATTGCATTCGACCGACATTCCATCGAGGAAATCATAACGTTATTTAACAATCATAATATTTTAGACAAAAAAAGTGATAGTGGTGATGCTCAATATGTCAAACCAATTTTATAATTATATCGCAAATGAATTAATCGCCTATTGGGATCAAACAGAAATCCAACGAGGCAACAGGTATTTTTTAAGGCTAGACACTTTGCAGGAAGTGCTTGATATGGTAACAGCCTTAAAAACAGTTCAACCAGATAAAGTAAGCAACTTTACGTATATGCATGAGCAAGGCGCGGGCTATGAAACATTTTCTTTAGCCTTTGGTGATATTAAAATTGTCATTGCAAATACGGACGAAGTTGTCAAAACGGATTATTTAGCGTTAATTCGTAACTTAGTAAGTGAACAGCAGCCAGGTTGGGAGAATACGGCGTTAATAAGTATCGTATCAGAGCAGCTTGATACGATTCCTGGTGGTAGCTTAGATATGCAAAGTGAAGGAATGCCATTGCATCCAAAAACATTATCAGATCAACTAGAAAAAGAAATTCATAACAGTATGTTAGGGAAGGCTGAAAAATTAATTTTAGAAGATAATCTTGAAAAGTTACTGCAAGATTATCAGTTTATGAAGCTATCGATTTTTGAATTTGAAGAAATTTTAACGATTTTAGAAAAGGGCAAAATCGATCAGGATGACTATAAAGAGCTTGGTATGTTTATGGACCCTGAGCTTCCGACATACTCTGGTAAAAATTTGAAAAATAGAATTCAAGAAAACCGAGAAATGTATGACTTCGTCAGCCAAGCAAATGAATTTAACGATACAGAAGAGCAACTACAAAAAAAATTCAACGCTGATTTTGCGAAAAAAATGCAAGAAGAAGGCTGGGAAATAAAACCGTATACCGAAATTCAAAAAGAGCACAAAAAATTTATTGAGCACAATAAAGCTGTAAAAGTCACATATGAGAAAGTTTCAGCAGACAATGGCCTAGTAGTTTGGGACAAGCCTAAATCAGACTCAGCAGCTGGTAAAAGAAAGCGTAACATCATCGTCTTTAATCCGATGAAGGAGCAGGAAGTAAAGCTAGTCATCAAGTTTGAGCTTGAAGGTGCTGCTAAAACATTAAGGAAAGAGTTTCTTTCTAATCCTGACAAATATTTAGGACCAGCGGAGATTGAGGTGAAAAATTCAACGATTCACGTAAAGATTACGCCAAACGACGTGCAGCCTGCGTTTGTGAAGTTTAATTATGAGCATGATAATAAAGTTTCTTTAGGAGCGGAGTTTAATATTTGTGTGCTACCGATTGGCTCGTACTTATTTGAAGCGTCAAGCTCAAGCTATGGCGTAGATGCTAAAAAGAAAGCGTTAGTTTTAAAGGCAACGGCAGGAAGATTGTCATTCGGTACGAATTATCCGATTACCAATATAGACTTAACAATGAATGAAGCTATGTTATCAATGGAGGAGCTTGGCAAGACGATTATAACGATTGATCCAAGCCTATTTGATGAAGAAGATGCATTGACCTTTTCAGCAAAGGTTCAGGAGTCAGTTATTCCGATTCGCATTGATAGTGAGTTAATAGATTCTACACCGATTCAAGGCGCACGTATTTGGAAGCTTGTACGCGAAAGCATGCTTGATATGACGTGGATTAAAGAGCTAAATCGTCTGACACACAACCACCGAGAATATTACATGCAAAGCAGCTATCAAGAGTTTTTCGAGTGGGAATATAAATGGCTAAAGGAAGGTATGCGATTTGCGAAATTGCAGTCGGGGGTGTTAGTTTCCGAAACATTGGAGCTAGGCGAAGAGCTAAGAGAGGCATACAGCCGATTTTTATCTTACTTTATTACACCGACGATGATTTCAAGCTTAACACACGTTTCAGCCGAGTATGCTCAGCGAGGAAGAGACTATTTAGAGGCGTATCATAAAGAGGTAGAGGCTTTCCAAAATGGTGTGCCGGCTGGGAAAAAGGGTGTTAGCCTATATCGGTTAGGAACAATAGAAGCAAATGATATAGTCTATATGACACCGTTTCATCCATTGATGGTTGCATATAAATTAAAGGTGTATGAGCAGCTAGGTAATGAGGAAATGGATAATGTTATTTTAAATCGTCTGACACCAGAAGCATTGTTACCATTCCTTGAGAAAGGCGAGTTATACCGACCGCAGTATCAGGATGATGCACCAGAATGGCTCGTATTTAAATCTGTAAATCAAGTGACAGCATCGGATTCTGTTCAATATTTGTCAAAGGTGATTACCGATAAAATTAAGCAATTTAAAGAACACTTCGGCTATTTATTTACACAAACGTCTAAAGCACCGATTTTGATTAACGTGATGAATTTACCGGATGATTATGAAGTATTAATTGGGATTTTGAATTTCATCTTACATGAGGTGAAAACGAAAGGTGCTCAATCGGTGAAATCGATTGAAGTAACGCTTTATAAAGAATCTCAAGTAAATAGTGCCTTTGAAAAGTTTGCACAGTTAACAACTGTAGAGGAAGTTATCGACTATACGAAGCTGACCCAAATTAAGAAAATAAAAGATGTAGAAGCTGATGTTGTGCTAAAAGTGTTACGTGAAAGTTTATTCTTCTATCGTAGAACAAGCCAGGAGCAAAAATGGGATTTACGTTATGCACACATTACGTTTTATAAAATGCATGCTCAAGAAAGCTCTGCCATGCAGTCAATGCATGAAATGAAATCGGATGTGGCATTGTCAGGTCTTTATGCAAGTGTGCCGGCAATGCGTGATGCAGAAACTTATAAATCGGGATTCGGTATCAAAAATTATTTGATAGAAGCGGACGATTATTTAATTAGAACGGCTTACTATGTAAATGAGGTTATTGCGAACTCGCGTAATGAGGGAAATGACTCTTATGTAAAAGGGAATACCGTGTTATCTCGTGTCAACACGACTGATGAAACAACGCTACTTGAAATTTTTGATCATTCACATTGGGTAACATTTATCGACCCGACAGTAGACCTTGAGTTTTTCAAAAACTTCAACAATGATATTGTAGTCATTCACTATAGTGACCAGTACACGTCTTCTAACAAGTTCGATGCCATTACAGTGACAAATAAATCAGACCAGTATTACAAAGTGATAGAAGAATTTTTGCACAACAAAGGAATAGAAGGAACAGAAAATAATATTAAAAACACGATTCAAGCGTTTAATACTTTTAACGGAGAATGGCTGCTCCGCATTATTGGCACAAAGGGTTATGCAGATCGTGAAAAGCTAAGCATCATTTCTGCTATTAAATATGTGCTGGCGTATTTAGATCATCCGAACATTAAATGGATTCCGATTTCATTAGAGGAAATTTTACGCGTTGCTGGCGTCTTTAATTTATCGAAGGCAGAGGGAATTTTCTCAGCGAAAAATCTAGGCATTCAAGGGCCAACCAGTGATGACCTGCTATTAATTGGCTTAGAAACAAGTGATGAGCAACTATACATTCATTTCTATCCAGTTGAAGTGAAAATCGGTGTAAATAATAACAATGTCATTGCCAAAGCGAAAGCCCAAGTAATGCAGACGAAAAAGGTTCTGCTAAGTGCATTAGTAAAAGACTATGCTGGAACATTTAAAGAAAAGTTTTATAAAAACTTCTTTGTGCAGCTGCTTATTGCCAATGCAAACAAAATGGTACAGGGTGATATTTGGCCTGAAAAAGATTATGCCTTGGCAAGTGAAGTCGTTGAAAAGCTTGTGAAGCTTGATTTCAAAATTACAGACCACTTGCATTCACATATCGGAGAAGGTGCGATCATTTCATTCCGTACAGATTGTACAGCGCGTTCGTCTTATTTAGATGAGCAGTGGATTAATGTGATTGAGTTCTCGTTAGAGGATGGATTTAATGGTATTGTCAAAGCGATGGTGGATATTTGTCATTGGCTACATGAGGAGGAAACAGATTTTATAAAAGATCGTTTCTTAAAAAATCAATACGATGCGTCTGGAGCTGTAGTAGCTAGAGTGGTACCTGTTCAAAAAGATGAAGATGCTTCAGAGGAAGTTGTTGAAGAGCCGGAACATTCTTCCCAATCTATAAAAGATTCAAAAGAGGTAGAAATTGAGATTGTTACACCTCCATCACCACAGCTTGAGATTATAGAAGTAGGAAATGATCTGATTGATGAAGTGGCTGCTACAATGGAAGAGCTAGAAACTAGTGAGCTAGTAAAAGAGGAGCCAAATATGGAAGTGCAGGGAAATGTACTACCAAAATTAGAGGATATCCGTATAAAAATTGGTACAGCTGTCAACTCAAATAAAGAAATTTATTGGGAGTATGGTCATTCGGAGTTAGCGAATCGTCACTTATTGATTTCAGGAAAATCAGGACAAGGGAAAACGTATTTTATGCAATGTCTATTACTTGAAAAGTCACGTCAAGGCATATCAAGCATTATTATCGATTATACGGAAGGTTTTTCGAAAACGCAGCTGGAGCCAGAGTTTTTAGGTGGGCTAGGGGAGCGATTCAATGAGCGAATCGTTTATTTTGAAAAGTTACCGATTAATCCGTTTACTCGTACAGTACGTGAGATTAGTGGTCGTGAGTTAAAAGAATCTAATACAGATATTGCAGAACGTATTAAAAGTGTCTTTTCCGCTGTCTATAGCACGCTTGGTATTCAGCAGTTGAACATGCTATATGATCGTATTTTAATCGGACTGGAACGCTATGATGAGAAGATGAATTTAATGCATCTAAAGGACTTGCTAGAAGAGGAAGGTTCCGGTACAGCGATTAAAACGCTTTCTCAAATTCGTCCATTAATTGATCGAAATCCATTTGCGGATGGAGAATCAATTAATTGGAAGGATTTAATCGACAAGCGTGGCGACGTCTTTGTGATTCAGCTAACAGGCTATCCGCGTGATGTACAGCTTATCATTACAGAGTTTATTTTGTGGGATTTATGGAACTATTCAATCCGTAACGGTAATAAGCATATGCCAATGCCGGTTATTATGGATGAGGCGCAAAACCTAGACCATAAAGAGGGAGCACCATCTGCACGTGTGCTGACAGAAGGGCGTAAATTTGGTTGGTCTGCTTGGTTTGCTACACAATTCTTAAAGGCACAAATGGATTCGAGTGAGCTAGCACGTTTACAAAATGCATCACAAAAAATTTATTTTGCACAATCAGATGAAGATGTCACGTATATTGCTAATACATTAGCAAATGAAGTGGGAGACAAAAAGTATTGGGAAGAGCAGCTGTTAGGTTTAAAGAAAGGTCAATGTATTGTACAAGGACCGATTTTAGAGGCAAATGGCAAGCTGTCTAAACCAAAAACAATTGTTGTCAATATTACACCTTTACCTGAGCGTTATTAAAAATACATGTATTTAGAGCTAACATCAAAATTAATGCTTTCTAAATTTAACTGCTGATTTCAAAGTATATGGAGTATGGAGTGGCAACTGTAGTTTGGCTGAGAGCCTTTATTTATATAAAAAACGACTTGAATATGTTCTTATTAAAGTCTGAATGGACAAATCGTCCATTCGGGCTATTTTTATAATAGAAAAATATCTTTTTCTAAAAATCTTTTTTTATTTTTATACCTTCAATCTTGACCCAAATCGTATATAATAAAGAGAGTAAGTAATTCAAAGGAGGTACTCCCCGTATGGCAATTAAGATGGTTTTCGGTAACCAAAAGGGTGGCGTCGGTAAAAGTACGTGTTCCTATCTATTCACGTTATTACTATCGTTACGAGGTCATAAAGTGCTTTTAATTGATATGGACAAGCAAGCAAATAGTACGCATTGGCTGATTAATACATTCAATAAGTTACATTTATTAAATGAAAATACACCAACGATTCAAGATGCAATCGTAAATCAAGATTTCCGTTCTGCTATTCTTCCGTTAAGTGAGAACGTAGATATTATTCCGAACGGTAAGGATTTAGATGGTATTGATATTTTCCTTTATAAAATGTTAGGTGATGAAAAGCATCCAGCGTTCAACTTCTACTTACGTAAACTAGTAAGTGAAATTGAAGGTGATTATGACTTTATTATTTGGGATACACCGCCAACACAAAATACATACACAAAGAATGCATTAGCTGCTTCTGATTATGCAATCGGTGTAGTGAAGTGCGAAACTTCTTCTCTTAACGGTGCAAAGGACTTTCAGGACACAACAAATACGCTTGGCAAGATCATGGAGGCTATGCAGCTAAAGCCAGTCCAATTTGCTGGTGTTATTATTTATCTGTTCTCTAGTCAAGGTACGCTACGTAAAGAGGTTGTAGAGGATATTCGTACAGAATTTGGTGAGCTTGCGTATAACAATATTATTAAAGCTCGTGACCGTATCGAGCGCTATACGAAAACGCCGTTAGATTTAGATAATAAATTAGATCATCACGATAAGAATGCATTGCAAATGTATGAAGTATTATTAAATGAAATTCTAGAAAAGGTGGGTATTGACTATGCGAAAGGACAATCCAAATCCATCTCCATTTTCTAAAGGAGATCCACAATTAACTGAACTAGCACAAAAAGTAGGGGCTGTAGAACGTGGTGAGGCAGACGTATTAAACTCACTATTCGGTGGTGCAGCACCTGTTGAACAAAAGCCACACGAAAAGGCTTATATGAAGCGTGGTTCGTTAAAAGCGAACGAAAACGACTATCACTTCATTAAGCTATTAAGCTCTATGCGTGGGATTAAACAATACGATTTAATGGGCGACATGGTGAAGGTGTATTTTGAAACACTTTCGGATGAAGAGAAGATGATGTTGAAGAAGTATATTAGTGAATAATATTTATGCCCACCAAATATTTGGCGGGCATATTTTTATCAGTATATTTTTAAGGGTATAAAGGCGGTTCTAACAGATACTATTTTGGAAAGTGAGCTGTATCCACAACAAATTCTTCTATTTGGTCGATATCCACATTACCACCTGAAATAACCGAGACGATCTTTTTCCCACGCAAGCCTAGCTTATCAAAGAGCACCGCTGCTACAGTTGTCGCACTAGATGGCTCGATTATCTGCTTCGTGCGCTCCAATACAAAGCTAAACGCATAGCGAATTTCGTCCTCGCTTACAAGCACTAGGTCATCTAAATAGTTTAGTAGTACTGGGAAGGTAAGGTCACCTGGCTGATTCGTACGCAGGCCGTCTGCAATTGTGTTCGTTGCAGGAATAGTGGTAATTTTTTTGTTTTGCAGTGATAAATATGTATCATTCGCGATAGCTGGTTCTACGCCGATGACTTGAATGCTTGGCTTAGTTTCTTTAATCGCAGTAAGGATGCCGGAGATGAGTCCGCCACCACCAATTGGTACAAGCACTACGTCAATGTCGTCCAACTGCTGTAGGATTTCAAGCCCAATGGTTCCTTGACCAGCCATAATAAACGGATCGTCATAGGGTGGGATGTAAATGCCGCTTTTTACCTCAGCAATAACCTTAGCGCGTGGCAGTCGCTCATTTGATGTTGTCCCGCATTTCTCTACGTTGCCGTTATAGCCTTTGATCGCGTTAATTTTGCAGAGACTCGCGTTTTCTGGAACGACAATTGTTGCAGAGATGCTATAGTGATTTGCGACGTATGCTACAGCCTGTCCATGATTGCCAGAGGATGCGGCTGTTACATATTTTGCACCTTGCTCTACTGCGTGAATCACTTTATTCGCTGCGCCGCGAATTTTAAAGGAGCCGGTTTTTTGCAGGTGCTCCCCCTTTAAAAATAATGAATTGCCACAAATGGCGGATAGCTGCTCTGAATGAAGGGTCGGTGTTTCATGGATAATCGGTTGAATGCGCGCTTTCGCATCTTTAACATCCTGTAAAGTAATCATTTAGCACGCTCCTTTATGGCAATGATGAAATCAATTTCAACAGGTGTGTTGCTTGGAAGTACAGCCACACCAATAACGGTACGTGTATGTCTTCCTTTTTCGCCGAAGATTTTTTCTAGCAGACGGGATGCACCATCTACAACGCTAGACGGCTCATAAAAATCGTCGGCAGCCTGTACATAGCCGGTTACCTTTAATACTTTTTCTACATTATTAAGCGAGCCAATTTCTGCTTGCAGGCAGCTAAGTGCCTTTAGTACACAGTATTCAGCAAGCTCCTGTGCCTGCTCTACAGTTACCTCTTGTCCTACCTTGCCAGGGTAAGGAATTTTCCCGTTAATGCGTGGCACTTGTCCACTAATATATGCAACACCTGCGTGAGTCGTCACGGGCACATACTCATAAAGTGGTGATGTTACCTCAGGTAATACAATGTCGAGCTCCTTTAAACGTTGTTCAATCATTTTGCTAATCTCCTCTCAGATTGTTATATAGTTATTCCGTTTTTACATAACAATATTATTTACTCTTCATTCTTAGTTGTAAAGTTATTCAGAATTATCTTTCTAATATTCTGATTGGTTTTCTGTCCCACTTGTAAATTAAACGAAATTTCGTTAAGATAAAATGGTATTTAACTTTCCTCAATGCCCATAGCCTACGCTATACCTTTGCATTGGCAATTCTAATTGAACGTTCAATTATTAAAAGTGATTGCATAAAACCGTTGTTTCCTGCATTTAAAAGCTCTTTTGGAGTATTGCAGCTGTGAATGAATTTCACAAAAATCTTATGTTTATTTAGCATGCCTATTTTTAAAAAATCCATATGGATATATTCACGTTTTAGCGTGTCATATATACAAGAAGTCAATTTGGCGTAGTAGCTGGATTGGCTTTTTTGCATTTTCAAAACCCATTTATAAAGGAGAGAGATTTCGTGAAATTACGTAATCAATTACAAACAGGACAAGTCGTTGCCAAGACAGAGGGGCAGGGGAGTATTGGTCATTTATTTTGGTACAGCATTCAACATGTAAAAATTTCTCGTGAGGAATTAGAGCAAAAGATGCAAACTTTCCAGATCGATACGAAATATCTTCCCAATCCAATTCGACCAGCCGATGCATTTCGTCGAGCCACACAGGAGCTGAAGCGTACAAAAGTACCGACAATGCAGCGTGATGTGTATCTCAATTATTTAACGCGAGAGGTGATGACAGATACGCAATTTACACAGCGTAACGTTGTTGTAGAGAGTGTAGACCGAGCCGGTAAGAAGCTAGCTTACGAAACCGAGGCGGTCAAATTAGTTTTAAGAAAGTCAGATAATACGGTATCAGTAGATGCGACGACAACTGATCGTATTGCCATTCAGTTAGCAGAGGAAGCGAAGGAACGTTATGAGCAGTATAAATCCTTATACGATTCTCAAAACATTCGCCAATTTGTCGGTCGTATTTTGGAGCACATGGCAACCACAAGTGTCCGTCCTTCGGGTGGTATTTACTTTGTGCCGTACACGTATGATCAGCAGCTTCTGGCTCTTTCGGAGTTAATTAACGACTTATCAGAAAGTACTGCTACATGTATTCCGTTATTCGATATTAAATCTTCACATGAGCTCGTGAATCGTCAGATAACTGAGGATATTAAGAAAGCACTTTTAAGCTGTGAAAGCATTGTTCATAAGCCAGGGGTTACAAAGTCAGCTTTGAAAGAGGCGATGACCAATGCGAAAAAAGTCGCTCAAACCTATAACGAATATAAAGCTATTTTGGAATTACAGACAGATGTACTGGATAGCAAAGTAGATGACCTTCGTTTGCAAGTAATGGGTGTACTCAATAAATTAGCAGATTTAGAAAAGTAGAGAAGTCTATTTATATTAAAAAAAGATAAATAGAAAAAGAGAAAAAACTAAAAATCTAAAATAAGAAAGCCTGTCACATTCGTTGATAGATAGAGGGATTACAGCATGAATACACAATTAAAGCAAATTCAAGATGGTTTAAACGCAACATTTTTTGATCGAGAGGCTGAAATAGAAGCACTTTTAACAGGTGTTTTAGCTCGCCAGCATGTTTTGTTTATTGGGCCTGCAGGAACGGGAAAATCAGCTCTTTCATCCATGCTAGGGAAAATCGTATCTGGCTCAAGCTACTTCCAACAGCTATTAACGCCTTACTCAACACCGGAGGAAGTATTCGGTGTCCTTTCATTAAAGGATTTAGAGCAAGGTCGCTATGTGCGTAATATTGATGGAATGCTACCAATGAGCCACTTTGGTTTTATTGATGAAATCTTTAAAGCCAATTCAGCGATTTTAAATAGCTTACTGACACTGATTAATGAGCGTTTATATTATAACAATGGCGTACCGGTTGCCTCACCGTTAATGACGATTATTGGTTCATCTAACGAATATATCGAAGAAGGAGAGGGTCTTGAAGCATTATTTGACCGATTCCTTTTACGTTATGAGGTGCAGTACATCAAGGAAAGCCAGAACTTCATTGCGATGATGAAATCAAAACAGCAGCCATTTATTCCAACAATGACTTTAGAGGAACTACTGATTCATCAGCAGTCCGTTGACCAAGTACAAATTGGAGATGTCATTTATGATGCCTTAGCTCAAATTCGACAGGAATTAATAGATGAAGGGATTCGTCCAAGTGACCGTCGCTTCAAGCAGTCCCTTTCGTTATTACAGGCTTCAGCTTATTTAAAGGGGCGTAATGAGGTATCGGTTGGCGACCTTCGTATTTTGGCACACTCGCTATGGGAAAATGCAGACCAACAAGGGATGACGAAAGACATTGTGAAAAAGCATTCACAGGATGTAGTACAATCGTTTATTGATCGAGTGAATGATGAATTCAATGAAATTTTACAATTAGCTGTATCAGCAATGAATCGTGAGCGTTCTCAGGACCAAATTAGCGAATTGTTGCTAAAAGGGAAGGCTCTTTCTAGCGAAGTGCAACAATTCCAGGAGAAGCATCCGAACCGTTCAGAGCTTGTACAATTAAAAGCCCGTATGCAGGAAGAACTTTTAAAATTAACATCGGCTGTGATTGGATTTTAATTACGGTATTCAAAATCAATATATACATGAGGAAGTCAAAGGTGAGTAATCACTTTTGGCTTTTTCTATTAAGGAGAGAATTTGATGGAACTGATAAGAAAAGATTTAGTTTATAAGCAAGAAGATGCAGTGGTGAATGCGGATAAATATGATGTACGTCGTTTCAACGAACTTTATAAGATGGCAGGGAATCTTCGTAATCTGTGTGAAGCCAATCAACAGGTGCCACAGTTCACGAATTTAGTTGGAGATGTATGGGCGAGCTTTTATAAGTCAGCCCCTTCCTTACAAGATGTGAAGCCTGAGTTGGAGCTAAATAGAGGTTTAATCGAAAAGCTATTAATCAATCCTGATTATCAGAGTCAGCATGAGCATACGAAGCTAGATGATTTATTATCTACAGTGACGTCAATTCATATGTCAAAAGAGCTTTTAAATTGGATTCAGCAGCAACCGGAAGCAAAAGAGTACCATAAGCAATTAAAGAAAATTCAAGAGCGTGAAGATAAGGCACAGCAGGATATTCAACAAGCGATAAATCAATTAGCCAATCTTTCATCACTTGCTATTCAAAAGGAGATGGAAAGCTTATTAAAACGGGCTGAAAAGCGATTAAGTCGTGCACAGGAAGCCAAGCATCAATTACAGCAGGATTTTTCGAATGTAACAGATAATCTTTCAAAAGAACAGCTAGGACAAATGCTTTCACAAGCAGCTGAGCGTTCAAATGAAACGACACAGCAAATGAATCAATTAATGGGAGAGGGTACTGGTTCAGGAAAAGGTGATTATAGTCAGTTACCGATTCGAGATCAGTTTCTACTTGCACAGGTTTGTGAAGCCAATCCGAAGATGAAGGAAATTGCTTTATTAGCAGGGCGATTTAAACAAATTGCGAAGGATAAGCAAAAGTCTTTTCATAAGGAAGCGATTGCCCGTAAAGCTGTAACAGTTGGGAATGAGCTTGAACGGCTGTTACCTAGTGAATACATGCAATATCTTTTACCACAAGCGAATGTAGATTTTATGAAGCGTTTTAGTGAGGCGCAAACTCTTATTTATGATAAAAAGGGGAAATCGAAGCTAGGTAAAGGACCTATTATTTGCTGTATTGATGAAAGTGGATCGATGCGTAAACTTGATACACAAAGTAAAGCTTTTTTAATCGCTTTAATGAGTATTGCTCGAAAGCAACATCGAGATTTTGCAGTTATACCATTTTCCAGTACGGTTGGTCAGATTGAAATACTTCCGAAAGGTAAGTGTTCAGTTACACAATTAAAGGACTTATGTAGTCGTTTCATGGGGGGAGGCACCGTTTTTGAGGAGCCATTACAAGCAGCCCTTCAATTAATTGAGAAGGCTCGTTTTAAGCAAGCAGATATGATCTTTGTAACAGATGGAGAAAGCAATATATCAGAGGGGTTGTTGCAGGCATTTAGAACAGTAAAGAAAAAGAAAGGTTTCGATTGCACAGCTGTTGTTATCGGTAATTCGGCAAACGTGAATATCGTTAAGCAATTTGCTGATAAGGTTGTGCAAGTAAATGATTTGTTTTCAGCGACAGATGTATTTTTATTTTAAAAGGAATTTTATTTGAGCCTACTTCCTTTGGAGTAGGTTTTTTGTGTTTTTAGCTATTTTCTTAAGAAAATGATTCAAAAGACCTTGTTTGTAATGTTTGTAATCAATTGTAACAGTTAGGAAAAGAATAATTATATTTGATGTATTATTTGTAGAAAATTAATGTGATTAAGAGAAAATTATTAATTTATATCTTGATTTTGAGAGGAATAATAGTAGGGTTTTATATGTTTTATAGGTCTTATTACGCTAAAGGTAGAAAAAGTAAGTATATTATTCTTGAATAATGTTGTTTTAGTTTGGTAGAACAATGTAAAATGCCAACAGGTAAATTATCACGATACTAGCTAAAATTTATTGCTTCGTTAAAGTAACGGAGATGGTTATAGGGCATTTTGAAAAGGTAGGGGATGAAATTGGTTAGTACCGTCACTCACCCTGAAAAGCTTGGGGATTTTCTAAAAAGTATTCGCCTTGAGCAAGGGTTGACGATTGAGGAAGTATGCAAGGAAATACCAGTAGATGTAGATACATATCGCGATATAGAGGAAAATAAATTATTCAATCCGACTTTTGAAAATGTGTATTATATTTTTCGACAACTAGGTGTTGAACTGGATATGTTTAATTGGAAAAAGTATTTTCAATATGTATAGAAAAATATATTTGTCTAAAAAGGGATTTATAGAAAAATAAATGAATTGAAACTAGTACCTTGTGTGGCTGGTTTCTTTTTTTTGGGGGCAATTTAAGTAGATATTCGAAATAAATGATGCAATACTTTATTTCATTGTTATTAATTAATACATACTCGAAATGCTTAGTAAATTAATGCCTAGTATGCATATTGGTTCATACATAAAAATGCTATTCCATGCTAACAATTAATTAAAAGGCAAAAAGGAATGAATGTCATGAAGAAAATATTCACCATCTCGTTATTAATGTGCCTCTTGGTATCAAATTCAGCTTTCGCTAAATCGAATACTCAATATTTCCCTCAAGATCAACCACCTAGTATATTAGAATTAGCGTTTCTGCGTGACTTGGGGCTACCTATACTGGATGCAATGTCCGCACATGGAAATAGACAATTGTTCACCTTTGAACGAATCGAAAAAATTAAACGTAATATCGATGAGGATACCTACGATGTTACATTAAGAGTTGTCGGTTACGAAGGTGCAATGAATCCACCATATAAACTAATCCGTATTACTTTCCGTATACCTGATCATTATTCTGACAAGCGAATGAAAGTGATTTCCTATAAAGCAAAAGATATTACTCCAGAAGAAGTAGATGAACTATCCAAAAATACAAGGTAGTTCACTTTTTTTACTAAGCAATTTGTTTCTGATACGCAAAAAGAAACCGCACCAGAATTGTAGTAAACGAATTGCTATGACAAAAAAGCCTTTCGTAAATAGTAAGGACGAAGTCCAGCACTAACCCAAAGATTAGTTCCGCTCCGTCCTGCCTCTTATAGTATAACGAATTTTAGTGAATTAACACTTTTTTTCATCATTTGGTTCTACATGAACGTGAACTTCGTATACACCCTGTTCGTTAATCATCATATCTTCAATATTAGTAGCTACATTGTGCGCTTCCGTTATACTTAAATTCGCATTAACCAGGATTACTATGTCTATAACCTCGTTATTACCGTAATTTCTTCCTCTAATTTCTTTTATCCCTTTCACTCCCTCCAGTTTTAGAATAATATCTTTGTAATTTTGAAGTATTTTTTCATCAAAACCATCAGAAAGTTCATGTGAACATTCTTTAAAAATATCCCAAGCTGTCTTACAAATTAAGAATCCTACAACAATAGCTGTAACTGTATCCAACCAAGCCATATGTAGTTGTGACCCTAATATTCCAATGGCTGTTCCTATACTAACCCAAGCATCTGACAAATTATCTTTAGCAGCAGCCATTACTGCTTTACTATTAATCTTTTCAGCTAATTTTTTATTATAACGATACACAAAATACATAACCAATGCTGATCCTAGACCTACATACGCTGCCAAAATATCTGGAGATTCTTTTCCGCCTTGAAAAATTGAGATAAAAGCATCTATTAATACCTGAATACCAACTGCCATCATGATAAATGAGGCCACCATGGACGCTATTGTTTCACTTTTCCAATGTCCGTATTTATGATCATGATCTGCCGGTTTTTGAGAGAGTTTAAGCCCAATAAGTACTGCAATAGAAGCAATAATATCAGTAGTATTATTTAAACCATCAGCCTTTAAAGCTTCAGAATCACTCATGTAACCAATTGCTAATTTTAAAATGGACAAAACTATATAAGCACTAATGCTAATAATTGCTCCTCGTTCACCTAATTTAAGATTATTAAATTTTTCTGATTCCAAATTTCTTACCTCCTACTTAGTACTTTTTTATAATAACAACCCAACTACGAGTGGGTCTATAGCAACCTTTTTGCCTAAACTTACATAAGTAGAGAAGGTACAAAAGAGTTGTTCATAGGAAAATTTCATCATAAAAAAAGAAGCAGTCTTTCGACTACTTCATCATTTGTTCTAAAATACTAATTTGAAATTTGAAATTTGAAATTTGAAATTAGTCGAACCTACCTCTGCTTCTTTAATGGTATTAGATGTCAAAGGGCTAAAGGTATTTGAAGCATACACAATTACCCATTAACTTTGCAGGTATCTTCACTATTTCTCCATGTTGTTCAAATCTTCCCAAATAACATGGGTATTTTTGTTTTGATTTATTTCACAGTAAGCGTCCATATGCATTTAATACTTACTTCACATTTTTGAAACAACAGTTTAGTAAAATATAATTTCAATCTACTACTTATTACGAGTAGCCATTGAAACCTTACTTATTACATTAATAATTTTAACGAAATACCGTTGACTTATAATCAAATATCGACTATTCTTTTCACAGAGCAAATGTTTACGACTGTTTACACGCTCTGTGATTTTATGCAGCAGGTGTTGCTGTGCCAGTCAATTGGACTTGGCTAAAATTTTTTAGTTTAAATTAACGAAATATCGTTAAAATGTGAGGTTAAAATTTTAAAAGCTCTTTTGAAATTTTTTTAATCTAATATAACGAAATATCGTTAAAAATATTTTATACATAGTGATGATAAAAACAAATCTGAGAGGTAACAAACATGGAAATGAATGAACAACAACTTTACGCACTACGAATGCACTTATATTACGAGGATCTAGCTCGTGATATGGAAGCAAAGATTAAGGTCTTAAACGAGTTGAAGGAGATTGATGGTGTGACAATTTCAGAACTTCAATTACTAATGCGTTTGCTGCATGAAAGTGAATTACCTTCTGAAACACCGGTTCCTTTCGCTCAATTGTTACATGCTGAGGAACAGCAATACGAGGGTTTAGTAAAGCAGATGAAATTTAACCTAGAGAGAGAAGGCATTGTACTGCCGGAATGATTGGAGATTTAATCAATGGAATATGTGTCAGTGGATATTGGATATGGGTTCGTAAAAGCAATTAGTTCAAATGGAAAGCGGGTTATTTTCCCGGCAGTTGTTGGCTCTGGCCGTGAAGGGATGAATTTTGCGTTAGGTAATGACCGTCAAATAGATGAACAAAAGCTAGATGAACTGCATATTCAGGTGAATGGAAAACATTATTACGTCGGTGAGATGGCTCAACGAAACGCAACAGATTATTCTCGTGTATTCGAACGCGTTCGTTTTAATCATGAGTACACAATGATTTTATTGCAAACAGCGATTCATCTTGTTGCAAGTCCTGAAGAACGAGAATTTGTATTATTTACGGGCTTGCCACTTGATTACTACAAATCACAGGTAAAGGACTTTGAGGCGAAATTAAAAGAGCCTCTCCCTGCATTTAAATGGATCAGTGGTGGCTCAAATGAAAGCTCAAATAAGGTGATGAAAGCCGTTAAAGTGTTCCCTCAAGCGTTATCAGCTATTTGGGCGACTTTGATTAATGCAGAAGGACGAGTGGTTCACCCTGAGCTAATGCAAGAAGGGAATCAAATTGCAGTCATTGATATAGGCTTCCGTACAACAGATGTATGTGTAGTTGAAATGAAGCAAGGTGGTGGCTTCCGTCCGTTATTAGCTTTATGTGACACGATTGATATTGGTGTAGTCAATCTACAAGACATGATTAAAACGGCTTACAAGGATAAAACAGGCGGGTCTAATTTAAGTGAAGGTAAGATTGAGCGTATCCTTTCAACGAAGCAGATGAAGTACAAAGGTAAAGTTGTTGATTTCACTGCAGAAGTAGAAAAGGCTCACCAATCCGTAGTGAATGCCATTGAGGACCGTATTTCAACACTTTGGAAGGAAGAAGCAGATACATTTGATGCTACGTTCTTACTTGGTGGTGGCGGTAGCACATTCCACTCATATTTCACGAATGAATACGACACGATTTTAGATGGGCAGTTCGCCAATACCATTGGTTATTACCGATTAGGCAAAATGCTTTTAGGTGAGCGACTTGGACAAGAGAACTAGAGGTGTGAGCGATGACAGTTAAAGAAGTCTATGCGATTCGATTAAATCGAAAAGATGAAAGCTTGCGCCACTATTTAGACAAATTCGATTTGAAAAGGCAAGGTACAGAAATGAAGAAACTCCTATATTTAGGGGTTTCTACTGTACAAGCTCAGGGCAATCAAGGTGATTTTCGATATGTCGTCTCATTTACGAAGCAAGATCAGGAAATCCTAAATTATTTAAACCAATTTGATGCAGCATCACAGGAAGCACATTTAAAACGTCTTTTAAAAATCGGCTACATGATTGAGCAGGCTCAAACTGGCTTTGCTCAAATGCAACAAACACAGGAATCGAAGATAGATGAAATGATGCAGCTATTAAAGCAGCTAGTTTCAAAAGATGAAATGCCTAATTTAGTGCCTACACAGTCATCAACTTCAACTGATAGTATTTTCGATCAAGATGTGTTCACCGCTAGCCTCAAAGAAGGACTATCGCTATTTGAAAGTGATGATTGGTGAAGCTCATGCAGTTCACTATTGATTTAGAAAAAGTAGTTGGCAAACTTCGATACATTTTGCTCGGCATTTTAGTATTACTTACGTTTTTCTTTCGTGATACGGCGCCAAATGAAACATCTGAGGAAAAGGCAGCTATACCAGAACAAATGGAGGAAGTACCTTCTGAAAAGAATATGCTTACCACTGACGAACCAGCCCCTTCAAACCTAGTGCTTGAAGAAGAAGATTTAAAAAAAGCGGTTGTTCGCCAAATTATTAATGGTAATACCGTTGAATTACAGTTTGCCGAGAAGCGAATTGAAACGGTGAAACTACTGCTTATCCGTGCACCGATTGGGTCAGAGCCTTATTCAGAGCAAGCTATACAGCGATTACGAGAGCTAATTATTAAGGATTCTGTTGTGGAGGTTGAGGAAGGTGAAATGGCTCGTGATAAACAAGGAAATCTACTCGTTTATATCTGGAAGGATAGTCAAAATGTCAACTTACAGCTTGTACAGGAAGGTTTTGCTCGAATTTCAAATGTAGAGCATCCCAATACAAAGTATGTTGAAGCCTTTTACGAAGGACAGGCTTTAGCCCAAAGCCAGAAGCTAAATATATGGCAGTAAGGATTGCTGCCTAATTAACATGAGATACAGATAAGGATGTGGATATATGTTTAAGAATTTATTAGTAGTTGTAGCAATGATTTTAGTAATTACGGTGGTGGGAAGTACATTAATTGACCAATTCCCAACACTAGCTCCAATTTGGGAGGAATTTAAAACAGTTGTAGGCGATTTCTATGAATCAAGCAAAGTAAAATACGGTGTTTTAACAACGGTCATTTTTATTGCTGGAATTGCAATTCTATTTGGTTCAAGCAGTATTCGATAAGTGAGGTAAATGGGCTGTGGCGAAAGAAAGAAAAACAAAAGCTCTTTTGAAGGGCTTTAAGCGATTGTCAGATGATGAGAAGCAAAAAGCAGAGCAACGAAAGCTTGAGCGTAAAGGGAAAAAGCTAAATAATTTTACGCCTAAAGGCTATCGTGCTCGCCGTGTCGGAGTATATACGTTTTGGACTTTATTTGTAGGCATGTTCTTATTTGTAGGGCTACTTGTTTTATCTAATGGATCAGATGATTCGGATGTAAAAGACGAGATTTTATACGACAAAGTAGCTTCACAAGAAGCCACCGTATTTGCTCAAAACTTTATCAAAGCATATTTTACATGGAAACGAACAGACGAAGGCATTGTAGCACGTCAGCAAGCCTTAGCACCATACCTAGCAAATGGCTTGGATGTGAATGCCGGGCTTGTTACAAAAAGTGTGAATTGGGATTCGACCTATTTATCATCACAAGTTCGTGATGTTGAAACTATTGAGGAAGGAATTGGTCAAATTACATTTCAGGTAAATAGTAAGCTCTCGAACGGAGAAGCAGAAAAAGTTGTTGAGCAGTTTATGATTGTGCCTATTGCCTTTGACGGTGAAACATTCGGTGTATATGGGCTACCGAAATTTACAGATATTACAGATTATACGACGGTAAAGATAGTTACAGATAAACGGCTAAAAACAGCTAGTACAGACGAATCGAACGAGATTAAAGCCTTTGTGGAAACGTTCTTTAAAACTTATGTAGAAGGCGAGTATGAACAACTACGTTATTTACTAGTGAAGGATAGCAAGATAACAGGCTTAAATTCGACCTATGTATTTAATGAAGTTGGCGAGGTAGAGGTCTTAAAAGATGAAGCAGAAACAGGCTTTATTGCTAATGTAGACGTGCTAGTTACGAATCCTGTAACGTCGATTCAAACTTTAATGAACTACCAGCTTTCGATTAAGAAAAGTGCAGATAAGTTTGTTGTGCAGGCAATGGACGATATGACAGGGAAAGAAATCAAATCAAAGTCAGCAAGTGATGTAGAGAAAGAGCTTTTAAGCTTACAACAACAAAAAGAAGCTTTAATGGCAAAGCAACAAGCTGAAGCATTGGCTCAACAAAAGACAGCAGCAGAATAAACAGATTTTAAAGGAGTTTTCATTGTGGATTTATCAGGGTTATTTGATTGGATCAAAGAGCAAGCGATGTACATTTTATTTATCGGGGTCATTATCGGAGCCCTTGTACTTGGCTTTAAGCGTGCTTGGATTCAGTTGGTCGGTTTAATTATCGGATTTGGTATTATCGCCATTTTTATTAGTAATCCAAACGTGATTACAGATATTGCCGATTGGTTAGGCGACAAGGTAAATATCGGTGGCTAATTAGGGAGGATACTGATGCAGGAGCATAAAACCAACCATACAGCCCTTCATGTATTAAATGATTATTTGAAGTTTGAAAAGAAGATTTATCAAGTATTTGGTGTACCACTTGGTCGCCCTATAGCTTTTAAAGCAGTGGGCTACTTTATTGTTATTTTCTTAATCGAAATGCTTATATATATTACCCCAGTAATCGGTAATGTACTAAAGCTATTTCCTTTCGTGATATTAATCGCTATTCCAATCGGGTTAGCTTACCTTTTAGCAGATGTGCAAACGGAGGGACGTTCTTCTGTAGCCTTTTTCCGTTCAGTCCTTTTGTATGTATGGAGAAAGCAACAAAAGGTGACGTACATACGAGACCGTCTTTTACCAAAGCCAAAAGTTCATCAAATAAAGGGGTATAGCATTGTTACGACCACACAATCTCAAGCAGAGAAGGGGCGTATACAAGAGCTTTATAGGCTAAAGAAACAGCAAGCTAAAAGAAATAAACGATTGAATAAGAAAAGAAAAAAGGATAAATAGATTTTTAGAAAAAAATATTTTTATTTTTGGGGAATATCGAGCAAAAACAAGGTATTCTCCTTTCTTTTAAAAATAGCGATTACGAATGACTAAAGGAGATGAGACATATGTCAGTGTTAACTTTTCCTGTCCGTCATGTAGACAAGAACTTAGTGTTTGCAATTGATGGCACAGTGACAGCGTATTTTAAAGTTGCAGGCTTTAATTACGACTTTTTATCTGAGGATGATAAGTATGGTCCCTTCAATGCACAGAGAGCCATGCTGTATAACAATAAATATGATTTGCACTATGTTTCAGAGCCTTTTCCAACAGATATTGAGCAAATTTTAGATGCCACAATGGAAGATATGAAGGCGAAGGACTATGAGCTAAAAGAATACGGCTTAATGTATATGGAAGTATTAAAGGAAGCTTTAGCTCAACAGCGTGCAAATACAGAGGCGAGTGATTATCACCAGTATTTCGGTATTCAATTGAATGCCGAAAAGAAGCGGTTTAAAGATACGAACGTAGGATTAAATACGATTCAGTCTATTCGTGAATTTATTAATGGTTTAACCCAACAAACGCATCGAGCAGTCGGCTTACATGCTACGGATGTATTGGCATCTGAAATTCAAATGTGGCAGGTACAAGCAGATACTTTACTCGAATCCCTTCGTACAGCTTTCCGTTGTCGTGTGGAGGCAGTTTCAACAGAAGAAACGATTTATCTGCTTGAAAAGGAGTTCTCGGTATTACCGAACAATGCAGACGTGAGCTTACGTGAGGATTTTTCTCCTGCAGAGCGTGTTGAATTTGTTGGAGATGACGGCGAAATCCAAGTTGGTTATCGCCCACATCGAAAAAGCTTTTTAGAGCTACGAGAAACGAATATTGAGGAATACGGTCCAACTACATTGAAATTTAGCCGTATGGTGAACGATCAGGAAAAGCATTTATTTGTTCGTTATTTAGTTGTTCATTCGATGGAATCCATTAATTACTTCCCAAACTTTGAATGGTTATATACATTACAAACGCGTCTTTCATTCCCGATTTCAACGAGTATTCGTGCGTATCATCAAGCGAATGAACGAATTGTAAAGCGCCTGTCAAATAAGCGTTTGGAATATCGAGATCAGAAGGAAGAAGCAATGAAAGCCGACTCTAGTACAGATTTAGCTTTAAATCAGTCGGAAGCCGGTACGATTCAAGCTGAAGCCTATTTCCAAAAGACGGGCCAACCTGCCTATGCAAGTTCGATTGTTTTTAAAATCACTGCAGAAACAACGAAGGATTTAGATATTCGTTCAAGTGAATTGAAACAGCTTTTAATGAACTATGGCATACAAGCTGTGGCTCCGTATGGCGAGCAACTTACATTAATGATGGAAAAAATCTTAGGCTCAAAGCAATTTACAAGTGATTATCAAATTGAAATGGACTCGGGTGTTTTAGCTGGCATGATGTTCGGTGCAAGCTCAAATATCGGTGACAATCGAGGGTTCTTTATCGGCTATACCCATAATTTAAACAAGCCTGTTTTCATTCAACCAGATCTTGCAGCAAAGGCTTATGAGGGCATCGGTAATTTGGAAGATTCGATTTCAGCCCTTGTTGCAGGTGCGACAGGTAAAGGGAAGTCCTTCTATATGAACTTGTATATGTATTTATCGGTTTTAACAGGTTCACGAGCTCTTTGTATTGATCCCAAAGGCGACCGTAAAGACTGGGATAGCCTACCGTTGATACCAGGAGAATTTATTTCAAAGTGGACGCTTGGTAGCGATGAAGATGATGCAGGAAGTCTTGACCCGTTCCGTACAAGCCCCAATTTAGATGAAGGTAAAACGATTGCTATCGACATTTTATCATTCCTATCAAATGTAGATATTGATGATTTTCGTTACGCGATTTTAAGTAGTGCCGTTGAGGAAGTAGGAAACGAAGAAGATCCATGTTTAGGAGCTGTTATTGAAAAAATTGAGCAGGAATACGTTTCGGCAAACATTCAGGATATGTCTGAGCAACGCTATAAAGCTTTAGAACAGCTACGTGAAGGCTTAAATTCTATGCAAAAGGTACATCTCGCTCGTTTATTGATTGGTCAGCGTAATCAGAAATATAAGGTGCTTGAAATCAATAAGCCGATTCAAATATTAATGGTAGAAAACCTTGAATTACCTGATTTAGAGCGTGAGGCGACAAAGAAGCTATTGCCACAGGAGAAAATTTCAGAAGCCATTTTAATTTCGATTACAGCATTTACAAAGCAATACATGTTCAAGCAGGATCGTGGTATTCATAAAATCGTGTTACAAGATGAAGCAAGCTCAATTGACCGTAATGCGACAGGTCGCAAGCTAATGGATTTTATCGTTCGTAAGGGTCGTTACTACAATACAACACTTTTAAAAGGTTCTCAGAATGCGACAGACCATAAAAATGATGTGGCAAATATGGGGATGAAGTTTTCATTCGGACTACGTACACGAGATGAAGCTTTGGAAATGCTAGAGTTTTTAAACCTTCCTGAGACAAAGGCGAATGTAGATAAAATTCGTGAATTGAGTAAAGGGAATTGTATCTTCCAAGATATTTATGGGCGTTCAGCAGTAATTAAAATCGACCCAATTTTCCCAGACCTTTATACAGCATTTGATAGCTCAACTTCGAGTGAAGCAGAGCGTGAACGTGAGCGTTTAAAACGATACGGCCAGAAGGAAACACCAACAGAGATTACATCATAGGAGGCGTGTCAATTGGGGGAATTATGGCTAGGGTTAGCTTTTGGAAGTGCTTTATTGTTGGGAGCTTGTGGTAATGAGGCTTTTCAAAATACGGAGGATTCAAAAGTAATTGAGGAGAATGTGAAGCAGGATGAATTTGCAGAAATTGATGCAAAAATGCATGAATATATGGTTACCTATGTGATTGGCAATAGAGAAGCATTAGAGGGGATGTTTTACGAGGGCGACTTAGAAAAATATAGCAAGGCTAAAAATTCTAGCGATTTCTTGCCAAGTGAATGGGATGATATTCGCTACTATTTCCAGTATCGAAATGTAGGGAATAATTATGAAGTTTGGCGTACTAACCTTTATGAAGAAGATGGTTTGCTGTTATATGTTTTACGTTACCATCACGAAAGAACAGATTCTATGAAAGCTGCACCATTTGTTGCTGAGAAAATAGATGATAAGTGGCAAATTCGTTATGGTGCAGCGTACAGTTATTCTTCACCAAAGCTAGAAATTCATTTTCCAAGAGGAAAGGTCAAAGGGCCGATAATTAAAGATTTAATTGAGTTGTATCCCGAGCAAGCCACTAAATTAGTTACATTTGAAGAAACTAAGGAATTTTATGATGGTATGACAGAGGAAAAGCGTATAGAATTACAGCCGTATTTTGATGCATGGGAGTCTTATAATGATTGGCTGGATAAATAAAATACTTATTTGTATGATGGTCCTTTTTTGCCTGCCAATGTATCAAGTAAGTGCAGAAGACGAGATGTTTGATGCAAATTATGGCGAGTTTAAAAATGAAGATATTTATTACGATTTAGATATTATTACTGAGAAAGAAGCAAATGATGATTCAGAAGGCTTTTTAACAACTGTAATCAATGCCTTTGATATTTCAAATATTAGTGAAGGGGTAATGGAAGCCATTTATTATGTGTTTTTCTTACTCCTTGAACTAGCTTTTTCATTTAATATGTTCATGACTAATTTGATGATTAGTATTCTTGATTTTGCTTATGACATCAATATAGTAAATGATTTGATTGATTCTATGTCAGGGACTGTAATAGGTATCTCTGGGTTAGGTGATGGTTCAATTACAGTTGGCGGCTTATTTGGCTCATTTGGTGGATTGATTGCTATAATAGTGGCGCTATATACATTGTATCAATTTGTAGTAAAACGTGCTTCAATTGGTGCGTTTAGTAGCTTGTTAAAATCGATTATTGTATTTACTTTGGCTTTAGCATTCTTTAGCAATTACACAACTTTTTTAAAGGGTGCACATACCATTTCAAATGAATTTTCAGCATTAATATTGTCGGGGACAACAGGTGATGCAGTTATAGATGAAACGACAGGTGTAGTGAAGTCCAATACAATTCAGACTCAAATGTACGACAACCTTTTTAATACGTTTGTTCATAAACCTTACCTATTACTACAGTATGGAAGAACAGATGTATCAAAAGAAAGAGCTTTAAGGCTTTTAACTCTAGACCCACAAACTAATGAGGAAGAACGAAAAAATGAAGTAATTAATGAAATCGATAACGAACAAAATAATACAATGCTCGTTTCATCAATTTGGAAACGATATAATTACACAGGCATTATGATAATCGGCAATGCTGTTGCATCAATTCCAGTCTACTTGTTATCTCTATCATTGCTATTGTTCCAAGTATGGTTTTTAATCATGGCGATGGTGGCTCCATTTGTATTTTTATGGGCTGCGTTGCCAGGACAATTTGGTGTATTAAAACGATATCTATTCGAGTTTTCGTTACCGTTAGTTTTAAAATCAGTTGTTAGCATTGGTGCCCTTTTAATCTTTGGTTTAACAGAAGTGATTTATAGCCTAAGCGCAATTGCAGGTGGTGGCTCTAAAGGGCTTGTATTAGCGATTGTATTACAAACCATTTTAATCATGGCGATGTTCCTATTAAGAAAGCGAATTGGTGGAATCTTCACGAAAGGTTCAGAACAGTTAGCCTTAATGAGAGAGCAAATGCACGCTTCATTAATTGATCCAGCTAAGCAAGGATTCCAAAATACAGCAACGGCAGCTATTGGTACGACCGTTGCGGTTGCAACAGGTGGTGCTGTGGCTCCAGCTATGTTAGCAGCTAATGCCACAAGAGAAGCGACAAAGGCTATGACAGGAGATGTTTCTATTGGTGACGCTACGAAAAGTATTGCGACATCAGCTCTTGGTTATAAGATGCTTTCAGATAAAATGGCTAAATCGAATCTTGATATCAATTCACTTAATCATCTACAGGAATTTAGTGACAATGAACAGCTTGACTCAATGCAAGTAGACGCATTGAAACATCAATTAAAAGACCACCGTTTATCAGATGTTTCCGTAGAAGAATTAAATGACGCGAAAACAGCATATTTAGAAGCCTATGAAAATGATAATACGCATGGTCAAAGCATGAGTGAATACATGGCACGTCATATTGTGAAAAAACGAAATGCTGAGGCAACAGATAATTTAGTTCATCATCAAGAGCAAACGAAAGTCCTTTCTAGTCTCGCAGGTAAAGTAGAGGATACACGTAAAAAACAAATTATCGTAGAAGAATTGGGCACAGTCGGTGCAAACCAGTTTTATGATACCCTTGGGGATTATTTTAACGACATTTCGTTAATTGATATGGAAACATATGTGCATGAACATAAATTGTATGCTGAACAACAGGTTCAAAACGGTTCATTACCGAAACCATTTACGGACTTTGTCATTGAAAAAGTCGAGTATAAGCAGCTGACAGAGTGTTTAGATACGAATCTTCATGCGAATGCAGAGAAGATGAAGCAAATGCACTTACAGGTAAGAACAATTGAAAAGATTAATCAAATTTCTCAACAATCTTCATCTATTAATGAAACTCGTGGTGTTGTAGAAGTAAAAGTAACTGAGGAACGAATTCAAGAGATTTATAAGCAATATAACAGCTATCTTGAACATTATCCTACTTCACGTACAGCTCGAAATAGCACAGAGCCATTATCTAGAGATGAATTTATGATACAAAAAATAAAAGAGATGGTCGCTGACCCAAATATCGAAGCAAAAGAGCTTTCTCCAAAAAATTAGAAGGCAGCAGTCTATTAGACAATGCCATATTTACGAGAATACCCATTTAGTGATAGGAGCATGAGATGAGTAAGCGGAAAATCGTAACAAATGGCATGGTAGCGTTGGCTATCATGCTTTTTGTTTTTATGTACATGACAGGTAAAAAAGTCGAAAAGGAAGAAAAGCAAGCAAATGAAGATGATGTTGTAACAGAGCAACATATCGAAATGGATTCAGTAAGCCCTTTAGAAGATGCAGATAAGCACGAGGAGGGTCATCCTAGCCACACCCATGATGTAATGTCAGAAAGTGAACTAGATCAAAATGTGCGTCCCTTAGAAGATGCACCAGAAGAAGAACGAACATATACCATTTCAGATTATTTTACTGAAGATGAAATTCAAGCAGCAAAAGATATTGCTACTCAATTTTCAACCTCTATTTATTCATTTAATGGTGATGAGATAAAGGCACATATTGAAGCTGTTCAATCCATCACAGCCCCTGAATTATATGAAACATTAATTGCTCAAACAGGTAGAGCCACGAATAGTGCGTATAAAGCTGAAATTACTAAATTTGAATTGCTCGAAACCTATGACCAAGTTAGTACACACATGGTATTTTCTGCATTTATTGATGGCAAGGTATTTGGCTCAGATGGTTCGTTATTTGAAGAGCAAAGCTACGTCTATTATGTGAAAGTGGAAAAGCTTGTATCAGAATTTAAAGTGTCAGATGTGCGCATTGTAAAGGTAAATAGTCGATGAAAAAGATGCTTGTTATTGGTTCGCTTTCAATCGGTTTAATACCTGTATTAATTGTATGCTGTGTTGTGTTTGTACTGTTGATGGTAGCAGTAATTGTCGGCGGAAATAATGAAAATGCCTTTCCTAGTGGCTCATTTTCAACCGATATGTCAGTAATCGCTGAGAATGAAATCCCTGCTGAATTTATTCCGTTTTATCAGGAAGCCGGAGAAAAGTATGGTATCCATTGGCTGTTACTAGCCTCGATTCATAGACAGGAAACGAATTTCTCGCAAAATAAGACTGTATCTTCAGCGGGTGCAATTGGAGCGATGCAGTTCATGGATTGTACATTTGTTGGATGGTCTTACCCAACTTGCAATGGTTTAGGGAATGGTGGTATTCCAAAAGATATTTTGATGTCGCCTGCTCAAATTAGTAAGTACGGGGGCTATGGTGTTGACGGTAACGGTGACGGTAAAGCAGATCCCTGGAATGAGGAAGATGCTATACATTCAGCTGCGAAATATTTATCGGCTAATATGAAGGGTTCAACGGAAATAGACAAAATACAAGCTGCTATTTTTGCCTATAATCATTCTTCGCAATATGTAAACGAAGTATATGATCGTTTTATTGGCTATACAGATGGTTGGGAAGAGTTTGACGGCTCTGTTGCGACAACGATAAGAAATGGGAAAGCATGGCCAGTACCTTATACAAAACAAATTACTTCTCATTTTGGTCCACGTTGGGGTCGAGAACATAAGGGGATAGATATTGCGGTAAATGGTGTTGAAGGACAACCGATTGTAGCCTTTACAGAAGGTGTTATAACTAGGTCAGAATATAATTTGATTTATAGTGACGGTAAAGAAGTTGGCTGGGGCTGGTATGTAAGGATTAATCATGGAGATGGACTTGAAACGCTATATGCTCATATGAATAAGCAAGGTGTTCCTGTCGGTAAAAAAGTCAAAACAGGTGAAGTGATAGGCTATGTAGGAAGTACAGGCGGTTCAACGGGACCTCACTTACATTTAGAGTTTTGGATTAATGGTGTTCAGAAAAATCCAATTCCATATGTACAAGATTTATTGAATTAATGTAAACACTTGATGTATCAACGTTTGCCGGGAATTTTCAGCCCTTTTTGTAAACATTTTTTCCATAAATGATTTTGTTTACGAAGAATGCTGTGGAAATCTTAGAAAAATAAATAAGAAAGCTGATATATCAAGTGTTTACGAATGTTTACAAAATATGAAGGGAAGATAGATGTGCAAGCATTACAATACATAAATTTTAAGGAAAATGAAATCAGGATTCCTTACTATTCCTTTAAATATATAGGCTTTAAAAATAGTGATTTGAAAATGCGAGCACAATCTACTCGTAATGATAGGCAGCGTATTGCAAAACTTGAAAAAAGCACGTTAAGAGAGTGGTTTTTTAATGAAACACATAAGCAATTGGATCGCACAGCTGATTATTTTAGGTTTTCAAAAGCAATTTGTATCATCATCCATCATTTCTCAACGAAAAGAGCGACTGATTTAGATAACTATGATTATAAATATGTCATTGATGCGGTGAAATCACTTCAAATTATTGAGGATGACAGCTTTCATTACCTAGATTTGTATACATCTGGTGTGCAAGGAGAAGTCGATATGTTGGAGTGTTATTTGATACCAAGCGGTTATTTATCTAAATTTGTTGATTCTAATGTAATACCGAAATTACAGCAGCAACCGGCTCAAATTATCCGTATGAATGAGGAAATTTTAAAGATAGCGCGTGCTCGATTGCTTGATGAAAGTAAATTTTTTTAGGTGCTTTCAGAGGGTCAAAATTGCTTTTTTCTTTCGATCTCAATTTTGACCTAGTTTTATGACAAAAATGGAAGCTCTAAAACAGTGATATATCAGGATTTTTCACCGATTACAACTTTAATTCGATTCTTGCAGTTTAGAACGAGGATAGGGATAGCCAGACAGAGCCGAGAGATAAACAAGCCCAGTATAAAGGAGCCACCCATAGAAAATGACACAAACGATTTATAAGCGATTATCCGAAAGAAAAATACAAATATTATTAGACCTCTGTAAATTTCGCGTGCTGACAACGGAACAACTAGGGGAGAGGAATGCTGATGTGACAACGATGTATTTAAATAAAGTGTTGTATCAGCTACGTAAAGCAGGATTGATTCGTTCTTCTACACAATCAGGCTCACGTGGTCAGAAGAAGGGTCATTCCTTTCATGCAATTTCAATGCGTGGTATAGGAGCACTACATTATAATCAGCACTTTGTTGATGAAAGCTTTGCAGATAATTATTTAACTGAGCAGCTTCGCTATTATGTCTTAACAGCAAATGATTTATTAGTAAGAGCAATGGAGAACTGGCAAGTCCATGATAGCAGAGCTACTAAAAAGCTATTTGGATTAGGTAGCCGTACACAAGTACAAGGTGCTCTAATTAGTAAGGATAATCAACAAAGCTATGCCATGTATGTAATGACGGAAGCGCCATTAACACAGACAATCGGTAAAATTCAGAGCGAAATCATGGAACGAGCTGGCTCTATTCGTCAGTATGTGGTTTTTGGAAAAGGAAAGAAGGGAATCGAGGACTTCATGCATATAGCCATGAGTAAAACGACAACAAAAGACTTTCTATATACGGGCTATTCCATAAAAGTAATCCCGTTCAAGCTAGGACAACAAATTCTAAAGACGTTTTCAAGCTTTGAAGATTGGGAGCAGCACAGTTTATATCACTTTGCTTCTGTATACGGTTTTAAAGTAATTTATAGTGAATTGGAAAAGGGTACAACTGCAGAGGATCTTTTAAATCAATCGACTGCCGAACATTCCGTTTTCAAAACGATTATAGAATACCAGGGCAAGCGGTATTTTTATGTGAATATAATGGATCTCGATATTAAGAAAATCCAAGCGATTCAAACATATAGTGAAGCGGATAGTAGAAGGCATGGGATGAATTTATTGGTTTGTACGTCTATGAAATTGCAGGAAGAGCTTGTTGCTGTGAAGCGGAACTTTATTGAACCGATTCGAGTAGCACCGAATGAAGTTTTAAAGGTCTTTCATTTAAAGGGGGAAGCATCAGATGCAGCCAATGACTAAAAATCAAATTATCCGAGCGTTACTTTACGACGTTTGCTTTGCCACGGGTTATGCCTTTTTAATTAGTAGTGTAATGGGGTGGTTTGTCCCACCAGCCTTTTTATCCTTTTTATTGATTCTCCTTTCAGCAAGTTTATTTGTGCTTCATACACGAGTAGATGAGCAGAATCAAAAAAAGGAAATGGCAATGCTGTTTGTGATAGGGGCACACGTGATTCTTCTATTTGCAGGGTTAATCAAAATTACATGGCAATCGGAGTCAATGCCTGTTCAAGACATGATTTTATTAATTGTCATATGTTTAGCGATGATTGTTTTTTACGGGATATTTGCTTATTTCAGAGCGAAATCAAATTATAAAAAGGTGCGAGGAAATCAGAAGCACAGTGCGAAGTGGCGTATTAGCCAACGTGAGCGTGAGCAGATGGAACTTGATGAGAAAAATGTATTCTTTTCTCTAGGTTTTGAGTATGAAAAAGAAGGAGAAATTTAGATAAATAGATTTTTAGAAAAAAATAATTTTCTTAAAGTGGAAATGAGTATAATTCTGAAGGAACCCCTAAATATATTATAATCATGGTGGCGTATATAAAAGGATTCGTGCATTTAATAGCATGAATCTTTTTTTGTTTAGAAGCTAGCCCAGCAAACACTATTTTATATGCTTATAGCAACGTTAGCAGATGACATTGTTGAGAGGAAATAAAAAAGATGAGCAGGCTTAATTTTTTGCCCGATCATCTTTTTTCGCTTTCTTTTTCTTTTTAGGAATAGTAGGGAAACCATATCGTTTTGATTGATTCCGTAAAGCTTCTACCAGCTCTAGTTTTCTCTTTTCATCCATTCAAGATCCCTCCTTTAACAAGTATTCTTGACACCTTTTTCCACTTATATACAAAGTGGAATAGATCCGCTACCCTACTCATAAGATGAGAGCAAACCCTGGGACTAAAAGATAGGGTGCTACCGAAAAACAATGGAAATGAGGGGTGTCGAGGGTGAATAGGGGAGCAACATTTAGAAGGAAAAACCGAAAACGGGATTTGAAGCCCTACATTTTAATAGAATTAAAGGATGCTATTTATAGATTGTCTTTTCTCACATATACGCCAGTCAAAGATATAGCAGAGCAATTAATACTCAATTCAATACAAAATAAAACGATTCTGGACAGTCTATCACGCCACTTCAAGCGTGAAATCTATTTGAACAACACTTGGTATAGCGGACATTTAATCGATGGTCCTATTGGTAAAAGGGCTGAAGGAGAATGTGAAAGAATTACAACGAGATTGAGAGAAGATGATTACGAAGATGTTCGTAAACTTGCTTATGCTTTGGATTGTAGTACTGCAAGAGCCGGTTCTTTATTAATAGAAGCGAGTATGAAAGATATGAATTTTATCAATAGCCTTATAAAACAATTTATGGCACAACAGCTAAGTGAGCGGGAAATGAGAGAATTAAGGGATTTAATGAAGTTTCTTAATAAACAGGACAGTGAGCATCACAGTTGGGCTGTGATATTATCTCAAATTGCAGATGAGGTGAGCGTTCCTCTATCAAGGCTTAGGGAAGCGGTCGCTGAATTTATTAAGAGGAAATCGTAAGCTGAAGTCGTGTATGTAAAGCACGACAAGCCAGTGAAATTGAAGCTCAATAAGAGGCAATATTTACAGATGGTAACTCCAAAATAATCATGGAGTTACTCTGTCTTATTTAAAAATCAACATTATTTTTTTACATAGGGTCTCGTATAGGTTTATAAAAAGATTGATTATTTAAAATAAAGATTGATTAAAGATCCTGTTGATATGCAGGTTCTTTTCTTATTCCACAATCGGGCCAGTTTATTGAGCTACTTCTTTAAAGAAAATTAGTTCTCTATTCTAAAATTTTAGTAGTTTGAATTTATATACTTAAAGTAATACTACCTGAGTTAAAAAAGACGAAATAATAGCATTTATAGTGTAGTGTATTACTTGTATCGTAAAAGGAGGATTATACTTTTGAATATTTTAATTTTAGGTGCAACTGGTCGAGTTGGAGGTCAAATAGTTAATTATGCTCTTCATGACAGACATCATGTTACTGCAGTAGTTCGTACGCCAGAGAAGATTCAAATAAATAATGAAAATTTAACTATTATTCAAGGTAATGTTTTAAATAAAGAGGATATCGTACGTGCAATGCACGGAATTGATGTAGTTATTAGTGCGCTAAATACTGATGGAGTAACAACTTTGTCTGAAAGTATGCCACACATTATAGAAGGAATGGAAAACAAAGGTATACAACGGATTATAACTATAGGAACTGCAGGTATCCTACAAAGTAGAACCACCCCAAATTTACTGCGTTATCAATCAAGTGAATCAAAGCGTAAATCAACCCGTGCAGCAGAAGAACATCATAAAGTTTACGATTTACTTAAACAATCAACACTCGAATGGACTATTGTATGTCCTACATATTTACCAGATGGAGAAAGTTTAGATGAATATCGTGTGGAACGTGATTTCTTACCGGTAGGTGGAGTAAAAATATACGTATCCGATACAGCAGAATTTACATATAAGCAGATTGAAAGTAACAATTATATAAAATCACGTGTAGGTATCGCCTACTAATAATATTCTCTTACATTATTACTTGCTGTCACAAGGTGAAATTTTATTGTTTGTGAAAAATTGTACTTAAACTAAAGGGTGCGTTAGTTAAAGAAGAATTAAGTGATTTTAGATTTGAGAACTTCTTGTAGTTATTCCATTAAAGGGCGCTATTTTTGAATAAAACTTAGATTTTCAAACGACTTTTTTGATATAATTTTTAGTATAGTGAAGTATCTTATACGAAAATTACACAATTATATTTTAACCCCATCCTAAATTTAGAAAGGGGTTACGTTTATTTGAGGTTTTAAAAGTTAAATAGAGAGCTGTATTCGGCTCTCTGTTTTATTTTGAATTATTTATGTAAATTAATGGCGAAAAGGGTTTGTGAAGGCTTTTTCATCTGTATTATAAAATTAATAAACGCTCTTTAATAAGACAAAAACGTTTCTATTTTCGCTAAGCATTCCTCAACAATTTCATCATCAGCTTTTGCAACAACTTGTATTTTACGTGATTTCCAATCTAAATTTTTAACTTGGTCTGTTTCTACAGCGCCAGTAAAAAATTCGCCCTCTGGTAAATGTACCTGAAACGGCCAGTCCTTTACTGTATTTGTAATAGGGCATATACTAGCAAAGCCTGTTTTTTGATTAAATGCTTTAGGAGATAAAACGATGGCTGAACGTCGCCCAGCTTTTTCTACTCCTGCTTGTGGATTTAAATTTATATAAACATAATCGCCACGTTCAGGCACTTGTATTGACATTAGATTAATTCCTCACCTTCGATACCAAAATCTACTTCTTCGCTACGGTTTTCAAGCACACATTGTGCCAATAACTCATCTAACGTATACTTTTTACGTTTCTTTTTGATAGGTACAAGTACGACACTGCCATCGCTTAAACGTTTAAATTCAACGCGTGTACCTTGTTCAATTCCAGCCTCCTTTAAAATATCTTTGGGGAGACGAACAGCTAAACTATTACCCCATTTTTGTACAGTAGAACCAGGATGTACGATTTCTTCTTCGATCAGTTCTTCGAGCGGTGCTTTTAATGCTGGCATAATTTCTTCCTCCTCGTATTTTTCGTTCATTATATCACCTCACTTGTAAAATGTATATACATTGTATCTACATAATTGTTCCCTATAGATATATGTTTTAATCAGTCAAATGTTGAGTGTTTTACTAAACCATTCTCGTTTTGTCCCAAATCAATACGAAAAACTCTATCTAGGGGCACCGTCATAAAAATACGGATTTACAACGTTAAAGAATTGGCTACGTATGCAAGATTTTATTCAAAACTTGAGCTTTTTAAGTTTCTTTTGAACAACGTTGAAAACCTTGGTGTATATAGTGTTCAACGTTTTTGTATAAAAAACTGTATATTAATGGAGTAAAGAAAAACAATTAAAACATTGATATAAAAACGTTTTAAGTGTTTTATTGTGTCCCAAAACTTTCATTTGGGAACGTTATTAGGTTTATTTATGTATACGTTATAAATCCTTGTGGAATTTAAGTACATGTTAATTGAATTAGAAAATTGGAGCTTATTCCACAATCACGCCCGATTGCGTTGCCGCTTGGTGTGCAAAAAATAATGTACTCGTTCAAAGTATGTATCAGTGGCTGCGTAAGTCACGTACACAGACAAAAATTCAATCCGACAGTGGTTCCTATTGTTGTGCAAGATCCCGTTCTATCTGAAACGAGATCAAGATTTTTTAGATTTCATATTTAAATTGACAGTTGATATTAATGCTCTAAATTAAGATGAACAAAAAGAAAAATATCTTGAAGTTATTTAGAAGAAATATTTAAATGGACAAGATTTGAAGCAGAGCATTACTACTATAATAATGCGTTAAAGGTGATTAAAGAATTAGCCACTGAATCGGATATCTCTATAATAAGTATTATCATCAATTTACCATTTTATTGTAAATATAGATTGAATTAATAAATAAATACATTCCATAAATGTAAAATTAGATATAAAAAGTTATATAATTCCAAATTATATTGATGTACAATACTATTATAAGATAAAAAATGAAAAGGGGATAATTTTAGATGAATAAATTTTTTAAAGTGTTTTCGTGGATATTAACTTTGACACTAGTATTTACTGTTTTTGCTCCTATGGGAAATGCTCAAGAAAAGGATGTAATTGAAGGATATGATGAAGCTGAATTTTTAGAATTAATGAATTTCGTTAAATCGACTATTGAAGTAGATGAGTTGGGAAATGCCAAAGTTAACTTAGAAAAAATAGAGAATGAATTAGGTTACATACCTCAAGATTATATTGATTTTAATAACTCAGATAAAAATATAAATGTATGTACTCAACAAAATACGACATTGAACTCTTTGAAAAGAGTATCTACGTACTCTTACTCCAGTCCTTACAATGATTGTATTGTTAATGAAATTAAAATTGCTTGGAAAGATATTACAGGAGTTGCAAGTTTAACTGCTGCAATTGAAGCTTTGGCGGCTGGAAAAGAGTTAGAAGCTGCAAAGCACATAATTAAAGCTGGTGCTAAAGGTGGTATTCATGGGATAGTATTGAGTTTAGGATGGATACAAATTAAATGTATAGGTGCTTAATAGTTAAAAAAAGTCGTCATTATAAAGCGGTACCCAAGTCAAGGACAAACTAAAAAAAGATTACGCTGTTATGAGATGGTTCCTGTATTGCACAGGAGCCATCCTTTTTAATTTCATTGGTAACAGTAATTGTTGTTGTAGACCATAGGTCAAGTTTCGCGCGTAGTTCATCTAACATTTTCACAGAATCAAAATCAACTTCATCTTTAAAATGACCGCAAAACGATTCCTGTAGCGCATTGTCCCAACAGTGACATCGACTGACCTAACTTTTGTTTTTTCCCGGGGTGCCTGAAATTTAGGGCTTGTATAATGAACCCCTTGATCGGAATGGATAAAGGCTTTTGGATGGGGCTGTACACGCTTATTTCGAATAATTAGCCTATTGATGGTTTTCGTAGCGATATCCCTTTAAGATGAGGTCACGCGCTTCTAAATCCTTCTGTTATCTAGCTGCACGCATCACCCGTCTTTAGTCTTTAAATAGCTGTAATAACCCGAAACGAGACACGTTTTAGAGCACACAAAAATAAGTCACCATGCGATTGAATGGAAACTGTTCAAATGTATCTGAAATAAGCTGAAATATCTTATTTGTGCTGAGTTTTTGACTTTCGCTGACAATGCGCTAAAATCCCAATAATCCCCTCACCTTTTTCTCTTGAAAGTCCAGTATATAAAAAATACCTGTAAATAGCACCTTCTTTTTCAAGTATCCTATCCACAGGTATCATATTATTATGACGAATTTTTTTTTGATATTATTTTTAGTAACAAATAGATAATTGAAATGATAAATATAAATATAAATGATTTAATCCAGGTAACTTCATCTCCAGCTATATATTTCCATAACATTACACTCAAATATACAAAAATTAACATAAATAAGTATATGAAAATATATTTTTTTAAGGGATTAGTTTTGTTACTTTGATGAGTCAAAATACCACCTCGTTTCTTCAAACATTTGTGAGTATTTTCTAATGATAAAGAGTTGAATAGAAAGATACGCCCTTGTTTGAATATTTTTTCCGTAATACACTTTTAATTTTATTAATTTAAACTTATGTCATTATTATATATATTACCATAATTATCATTTTTGTAAAAATGTGTATATTTTTTTATTTGAAGCGGCTACATCATCAGTAAAATTACCGATAAATGTATCTCCATATGCGAACATTAGTAAATAATCCATTTCGAAGGCTTGTACAAACGTCAAATTATTAGAAGCAACTTTAACTGAACCTGTTTGAGTTATTAGCTGTTCATCTCGAAAATCAAGCTGTTCGATTTCCTCTAATTTTACCCCTTTGTAAGCAGATGCGAAAGAAAAGCATGGTATGCGATGGACAACCCTACGTGGGATTAAAAAATTGTCCATGCAAGCGATGCTTACTTTTGCTGCTATGAATTTAAAAAAGCTTGCCAATTGGACATGGCAAGCTCTAGAAATAGTCTAAATTAGAATACTCGAAGAGTACTTTTACTTAAAATAAGACTATAAAATACCCCGAAAAATATTAAAAATACAAAAGGCCTTCAGAATGGTCTCATTCTGAAGGCCTTTTGTCGACAATCTGAATATTTTTCTACAAATATCTTTTTCCCTTTTTATTTTTATCTAAATTTATTTTTTTATACTTTTCTTCTCGTCATACCAATCCTGAAGCTTCTGCATACTTGCTTTATTCGAGCGTTTCGCCTCTTTATTGATATAACGTAATAGTGTACTGTGTGACATACCAATTTCAGATGCAGCAGATCGAATACTTAGCTTATGCTTATCAATTAGTTCAGCAACGCTCTCTGGTGACAATGGAACGTCTTTTAAGGATTTAGCTTCAGTAGAAGTAGGCTCTAAATCGATTGTGACGGTCGAGTCCAATAATTGTTGCTTTGCTCGCTCTTTTTCAAGAAGAGCTGCCATTTGACCGTACTTCTTGCGATTATCCTCAATTGTTTCCTGTGGTGGTAAAATGATTAAGTTTAACTCGCCCCAATACTTTCTCACCCAGTCCCTTTTCCCAACACGAGATTCATCGACAGGCTCTTGGTAGTACCATTCAGCAATGATGCCATCGTGTGTTAAATCATCTAATGTTTGTTCAAGCTTATCACGTACTAATACACCGTTATAGCTTGAAGGAAAGTCCAATGTCTCGACCAACGTACGCACTTTAAATGGTTGTTTTAAGTTACGTGAAAGGGTACGAACCTTCCATTGATAGCTTAAATATCGGCCTAATCGTTTTAATTCACGCTGTGTATGGTAGCTGTATTGGATAATCTTTAAATCAAGTGGTACGAATGTTTGTAACGACGTATCAAAGTAAGTACGAAGAATAGGGGCTGGTTTAATTTTCAACTCATAAATCCCTTTAGGTTCGCCAGTCTTTTTGTCATAAGCTACTTTTACGTTGTTAATATCAAACATACGGTGGAATGTTGTGAAATCATATTCCTCATCGTCTTTGATTTTGTCTTTATTTACGACTTTTATATCGTTTTCACGCATAGAAATCCAAATAGAAGATAATGCAGCTACACGTTTCATAATTTTAAAGCGGTCACGTTCTCGAATGATTAATGGCTTGTTACCAGGATTATCGTGGCGAAGCTTTAATACTTCATCACTATGGAAATCTATATAGCCATCTTCATCTTTTTGCTGAAGGACCCACATATGCGAAATAATATCGAGTAAATCCGCTGTTAATTCATCAAATGCATTAATAGTAGATTCCACTAAAGACAGCCAGAGCTTTTCTTGATCTTGATCAGGCAATGAAATTGTATCTTTACGAAGTTGAGCTGTACCACGTAGTTCACCTTTAGCATCAATCATATCGGACACATAAACACCATCTTCCTTCTCATTAAACTTTTTACTTGAAGATACGGTATCACGCATTAATAAATACTGAGAATTTAGTGTAGTAAAAATTCGCTCGTTATCTAAGGCGTCCTCTGTTGCTTCTAATAAACTTAATTGTTCGACCTGGAAGTCTGCTATTGGTTCGTTTTCAGAATTCACTGGTCCACTTTGTTCTGTTTTATTGGATACTTGGTCCTCTTCTAATAGTAATGGTTCAACTTCATAAATAATCGTATCTATATAATCAACAAATGCTTCTCTTAAAAGAGCTTTTGTAACGGGTCTACCTTGTAGCAATGTATGGAATACACATTCAGAAAGGGCTTTAAAGCTAGGTGATACTTGGTAAGTAAGATCTTCTGATAAGCATTCTGCGTCCACTTGCCACTGCTTAGCTGTGTTATATTTTGAGAAAAAGCTGATAGCTTCTTGATATAAGGCCAATGGCAACCACTGTGGTTTAATGACCATACGCTCTGGTAATTGGTTTAGGCTCAACTAGAACACCTCACAGACAATTTTTTGATACAATTATACCAAAATGGTTTAGAAAATCATTAAAAATAGACCAATTCTACGGTTTGTATTATCGTTTTTCGTTTCAGCAATAAATACTACCGATAAAATGAGCCACTGTGGTCTAAATATAATACTTTTTAAAGATATTTCACCGATTTGCGTCCATATTTGATAGTATTCGGTCTACTTTTGCCGATTTTTAGGGAAAAACAGGTGTGATTGTATGAATTTATATTAAATTCCGTCCGGTAATCATACAAAGTGGTCTGTTTTTGGTGCGAAAATTAATTTTTCCGTCCAATGATGCTAGTAATGGTCTACATTCATTACATAATAGTGAAATCTCGTCCGTAAATGATGGTAATGGTCTATATATATGTCCAGTGCTCATACTAACGGTCTGTTTAATGGTCTGTTTTTCCGTCCAGTAATCATACTAAAATTTTTCTCTCGTCCAACAGTCATACAATACTTGTTGATATAAAGCGATTTGTCAAAAATACCATGAACAGCGGACGAAATTATGAACCAAAATAGACCGGAATTCCGTCCACTAGGTATACTTTATTTTCAAATCGACTAAAAAAATTCCGTCCAGTAGTCACACTAATTGAAATGGTCTATTTTAGAAAACATGATTAAATCAGTATTTTAGTTAATTTTCTGTTTTAGCAAGTGGTCTATTTTTAAATTAAAGTGGTCTATAATTCCGTCCAATAGTGTCAGTATTCAATTTTTAACAAAATGGTTCAACCCCTTGTGGCAGTAAGGCTGAGAGGTGGTCTGTTTTTGGTCTATTTTTCTCTTAGAGAAGCCCATTTTCGACCAAACCCGTTTACTATACTTAACTCTAATTACATTTAGAGAGAAGTAGGTGAACAAGATGCAGACAGCGGTTGTACATAAAGCAGACCATCTAGAATTGTTTGATGTGCTATTACACCAGGGGATTACAAAATATAAACCAACAGGATCTAAAGCTTCACTACCGAAGCAGGTAGAGGCAGCGAAGCAAGACAAGCTATCGAAGAAGGGGGCTATCTTTGCCGTCCGTAAAAAAGCAGATTTTACAGACCACGGTGTAAAAGGATACATTATTACCTCAAAGGAAACAATTCTTGAAGATGCACCAGAGCTGTCGCACTTTACACCGAATATTTATCGTACTTATACATATAAAGATTCAGCCCGTCGTTATATTCAAGGCTTTGAAGAACGTAATCTATTACAGATCAATACGTTTGTGGTTGATATTGATACAAATAAATACTCACGTGAGGATATTTTAATGGCTTGCTTAGAGGAATCGATTGGTTTACCTACATTAATTGTGGCAACTACTCGAGGCTATCAGGTCTATTTTGTGTTAGCCGAGCCTTTATTTATCTCAAATAAAAATGACTTTAGAGGGCTGAAGGTAGCAAAACGTATTAGTGACAATCTAAAACGTAGCTTAAAATCAGTTGAAGCAGACCTATTTTGCAATGATTTTGGCTTTTTCCGAGTACCAAAGCCATCTAATATCGTTTTTAGCCAATTAGATACAACATACTCAATGTCTGAATTCATTAATTGGTCTATGCGTCAAGACGACGATATGGAAAGACCTTTATTTGTTGTCCCTACTCCTGGTGCTCAAAAGGTTTCAATAATGCATACAGACTGGTTTAATGCGTTAATCCATGCAGTAGATATCAAAGGGAAGAAGGGGCAAATTGGGCGTAATAACACGTTATTTACGCTAGCTTTAATCTGCCTTCAAGAGGGTTGGTCGAAGGAACGTACAATGGATTTCTTAGACGAGTTTAATTACCGTTTACAATATCCGCTTTCTGGTCCAACTTTAACAGCTGTCATTGAATCTGCTTATTCAGGTAAATATCAAGGTCCTGCTAAGGAATACGTTGAGGAATTACTGGCTACTTATGTACCTAATCGTACGTTTGAAGTGAAATTAGGGGGGAAGGGTTGGTATAAGTTTAAAAAAGCCCGTGAGGATCGTGAGCGAAGCCACTATGATGAGTGGGAAGAAGATATTATTAACTACATTACGGCTGAATTTAACCATTCAGAGCCGTTTATTTGGCGTACACAAAAAGAAATCTGTGATGCAGTGGGAATTCCATCAAGTACGTTAAATATGTTAATTAAACAATCAACAAAACTAATCAAAACGGTATCAGGTAAAGGACGCTTCAGCAAAACAGGCTGGTCTACGGTCTCTTTATTCATGAAACACGTTTTATTTAGCATGCAGCAATCTAAAATCGCCTATAAACAATATATTCAGCATATTCAAAATGATTTTGTAAGAGAGTGCATTGCATCACCAGCCCGTATCCATCTTGAAAACTTGGTAGACAAATTAGTTGATCAAACTGACCAGTTGGTACTCAGCAACATTCTTCGGAGTCCTAGTTAATTTAATACTCCACTCTGCCCTTACATATTTCTATTTACAGGGGGTCTCTTTCTAGGCGAGTGTTTTATAGCTTGAGTAATTATTTATGTTTTAGGGCGTGAAGGTCTTGGTACAAGACCTTCACCCTGGGGAGTAGAGTGAATCTTTTGTGCTTTTGTTTCTATATCGAAGTGTAATACTTGGCCAGTAGTTATATTTTGTTTTTTATGTGTACAGTAATACTGCTATTAAGTTAACAGCATGAATGATTAAATAGGGGTATCATGAACATAGAAGTTTTGAATTTTAATTAGTGAAAATAAAAAACAGAATCAACAATAGATCCTGTTTTAAAAGTGCTTTTGAAATTAATTAGGTGAAAAATAATAAGCTTATGCAGCTTAACGATTAGATTTCATTGGTTGTGTTTCGATTTCAGTAAATACTTCGTGTGAAGTGAACTCACCAATTGTTAAATTAAATGCTTTAGCAATTTGGAAGATAGCTTGCATAGATGGGTTTTTAACTTTTCCTTTTACAATGTCATTTACAGTAGATTGTGTTAAATCAGCTCTACGTGCTAATTCAGAAATACTATAATTGTGTTCATTCATAAGGGCTACGATTCTTTGTCTAACGGCTTCTTGCATTGTATGCATGAATGGTTCCCTCCAAGGTTTTAAAGGCTCTTTTAATATGTTTTAATTTTGTTTATTGTTGAGATTTTAGGATATAGCCAGCAGTAGGGGTTATTACTGCATGAAAGATATATCTAATATACTATTTAATGAGATTTCGTTAAAATATTCAAGTATTTATAGCTGAAAACATAAAAAAGAATGTACAACTATGGCTAGTGCACATTCCTTTTGGCCTAGTGACAGGGTTCCTGCTGTAGACCGCAAAGTAAAATTGAAGAAATAATAAAACTCGCCCTATTTTTTTATTTCTTCAATCTTTCTACTGCCCTATATAAGGAACCTTGAGATATTCCAGTTGCTGAGATTATCTCCTTTATAGAATATTCTTCACTATCATACATCCGTAGCGCAACAGCAAGATTTTCTTTATCCAACTTGGGTCTACCTAATGTTTTCCCACGTCTTTTACTTGCTTCAAGTCCTTCCTTTACCCTTTCAGCAATAAGGTTCCTCTCTAATTCAGCAATGACACACATCATTTGAAACATGGCTTTACCTGTAGAGGTTCTTGTATCCATATTTTCTTTTAAAGAAATGAATTGAACCCCCATCTCTTCTAACTGTTGAATAATGTTGAGGATATCCAATGTTTTACGTCCTAAACGGGAGATGCTCTCCACTACAACTGTATCGCCTTTACGGATAACATCAAAAAGTTGATGAAGTCCCTTTCGATCTTTAACTGTACCAGTAAATTTCTCCTTAACTATTTTTTCACAACCATATTCATTAAGCATACCAATTTGCCGATCTAAGTTTTGGTCAATTGTAGACACCCGAGCATAACCAATAATCATTTGTAACCTCCAATAAAATTGTATATTTTTATTTTACTAGGGGTACAGACAACATTTCGGAAATTTTGTACGCTAAGCAAATTTCAACCTAAAAAAGTTGAATTTCCATATGCTAAGAATTCAACTTTTTTATTTTGCTTGTTTAACTAAATAAAGCAGTCTTTTGTTAAATGCTCAACTGTAGTTTTATAAAAAGGATTCAACTTTTTTATAAAAGTAACTAATAGCTGCTAATAAAGAATCCATTTTGATCAATTTTTCAAAATGGATTCTTTATATTTATAGTAAAATCAGTTTTTGGGGGCTTACGGCACATTAAACGATCGAGAGCTTCCTTCACATGTACGATAGGCTTCAAGGGGCCTTTGTCTTTACCTCACATAATTTTGCAATACTGACTATATGAGAGAGAAGCGGTTTAACAAAATTCTGAATAAAAATAACACAATTTTGCAATACTGACTATATGAGAGAGAAGCGGTTTAACAAAATTCTGAATAAAAATAACACAATTTTGCAATACACGT
>NZ_JBYQFK010000011.1:76403-81140 GCF_057837305.1 Lysinibacillus sp. RU7
CTCACGTTGATAACGTTTTGAGAGGAATTTATTATGTATATAAACAAAAATTTGTCTGAACATATTAAGGGTAGATTAGATGATTGTGATGATTTAGTAACTAGGACATTTCCAGAGTTAGAAATTGAGGTATTATTTTTCGGGCATTTAGTAGGGGAAGAGGAATTGAGAAATAATATTGTACAACCATTTTCAAATATAAATAACGATGAAGTGAAAAATATATTAAGAAGAAAAGAATTTAAACAAGAAGAAGATATTAACTCAATGGTTAGTGGGATTCTGGAAGGAAAAGCATTAGTCATTTTTAAAAATTCACTAGCATATGTAGTTGATATTTATGTTCCAAAAACAAGAAGTGTTTCAGCTGCAGAAATTGAAACTATAATTGTAGGACCTAAAGAAGCTTTTATAGAAGACGTTGGAACTAACTTATCTATGATTAGGAGAAGAATAAAATCAGACCGTTTAAAGGTCCTTAGTTATAAAATAGGCACGTTAACTCAAACGAAAATGTATTTATTATATATTGAGGGTATTACCTCCTCTGTGTTAGTTAAAGAATTGCAAGAAAGAATCAATGACATTGACATAAAAGGGATTAATGATTTAAATCAACTAATACAATACTTAGACAGGAAGCCTCTTTCTATTTTTCCACAATATTTTACGACAGAGCGTCCAGATGTTTCAACATCAAAGTTGCTTGAGGGAAGAGTTATTTGTTTGTTAGATGGTAGTCCCTATTCATTATCAACCCCTACTAGTTTTTTTGAATTTTTTCAATCTCCAGATGATTACAACCAAAGATGGATACTTGGTACTCTATCCAGGGCATTAAGATTTGCTGCATTAGTAATAACATTATTTGCTTCTGCATTCTATGTAGCAGTATCTATGTTTCAATATGATATTATTCCTGTTAAATTACTGCATGAGTTTATTAAATCAAGAAGTAACGTGCCATTTAACCCACTAATTGAGGCATTAATTATTGAGAGTATTATTGAGTTGTTAAGAGAAGCAGGAGCAAGACTACCGTCTAAAATAGGACAAACAATTGGTATAGTTGGAGGTATAGTTATTGGTACTGCTGCAGTAGAGGCTGGTTTTACGAGTAGTATACTAATTATAGTTGTTTCTATATCTGCTATATCTTCTTTTGTAGTTCCACATATTATAATGACCGCTTCTTTAAGGATTGCTCGATTTATTTTTATTATTCTTGCATCAATAGCGGGATTCTTTGGAATAATTTTCGGATTCATTATTTTATTAATTCATCTTTGCAGTTTAAAAAATATGGGGGAGTATTATCTTAAACCTATAGCACCATTATCTTTGAAGGACATAAAAGATACTATTATTCGTGCTCCTTATCAGTTCTTTAAGAAATAAGTTAAGGAGGAGCCTAAATATGCAAAATGAAAAATTTAAACCGTTCTATTTATTTTTTATTACCTATATGACTCAAATGGGTATAGTGTTCTTTAGCTTACCAAATATTATAGTCAATCATTTTGGATATAACGGTTGGATCATGATTATACCTATTTCAGTTGTTGTTTTGATTCATATTGGATTGATTGCTACAATTTATAGTTTTAATAAAGGTGAGTCGATTTTTCAAACAATTGAGAGTTTAAATTCAAAGGCAAAGATGATAATAATGCCTTTATATATTTCTTTAAGCATATTCTGGTCAATTCTTTCGGTTACAATCGCAAAATACTATGTACATGTTATGAAGTTTTTATATTTTCCTCAAACTGATATACAGTGGTTTGTACTGTTAACATTAATTCTTACTTTTTACCTTGTTACAAGAGGAATAATAACAATCGCTCATATCTGTACTATATTTTTCTTTTTATCTGGACCAATAATATTTATCTTATTACATTTTGTTCCTGACTTCTCCTTTTTGCAATTTTCTACATTTTTGTTTAATGAAAATACCGACTTTTATGGAGGGATAATCGAAGTATATACTGCATTTCTAGGATTTGAAGTAATCCTATTTATGTTCCCGTATATAAGTAAAGAGAAAAGCGGTTTTAAATATGTTTTTTGGGGTCACTTATATACTTCCTTTGTATATTTGATTGTTACTATATTTTGTTATGGATTTAACAGTATACAACAGTTAACTCATCAAGTTTACCCAGTAGTAACTTTAATGAAACATATCGAATTTGAATTTGTTGAACGATTGGACTCTATCATTTTTATATTATTTTATTTAAAGGTGTTAATTACTATTACGATGTATGTCTGGATTAGTTTAGTTACCTTAAAAAGGGTGGTTAAATGGAGTGATAATCTTATTGTTTTTGTATTATTGGCAGTTGGATATTTATCAACGCTCGCTTTTGTAACAAAAAAAGAATTAATATTTTTGTTATCTGCCTTAACAAAAGTTCAATTGTTCCTATCTGTCTTCTTACCACTATTATTATTGATGATTATTTTTATAAAAAGGAGAAGTAATGGCTAGAATTTTACTGATTAGTCTAATCTTGTTGATGCAATCGGGATGTATGGACCAAAAAATTGTTGAGGAGTTAGGATTTATTCATACAATAGGTTATGAGTCAATTGAGGAAGGAGAGGATATCGGAAAGCTTAAAGTAACCGGCTCATTTCCAATAGCAGAAACCTTAGAACAGCAAACTATCACTACTGTTGTTGATACTCCAAGAGAATCAATGTTATTTTTGAACCAAAAGACAGATAAAAATCTAGTTTTAGGTCAAGTTAGAAGTATTCTAATTGGAGAGAAACTTGCAGAAAAAGGAGTATGGGATTTAATCGATACATTCTATCGTGATCCAGATTTAAGACCAACTGTAAAACTGTCTATTGTAAAAGGCAGCCCACAACAAATGCTATCTAAAGACTATCCAAATTATAAAATGGTTGATAGTGTTATCGAAGAGCTTTTGACAAAAGAAGCAAGGTTAAATACCATTCCTGAAATGGATATACATAAGTTTGCGAGAGATTACCTAGATGACGCTATTGATCCTATTGCTCCAATTATTTTACAATCTGAAGATGGAATCATGTCGGAAGGTATTGCATTATTTAGTGATGATCAGTTAAAAACATCACTACCAGAAATAAAAGCAAGAGTTTTCTTTCTTTTAACTGGTGAGTTTAAAGAGGGCAAATTATTAATTAAAATTAATAAAGAAGAGAACGTATTATTTAGTTTTTTAAAGAATAAAAGAAGTATAAAGGTTGGAATAAATAATAATCAAGATATCGATGTGAATGTGTCAATTGATCTCAAAGGCTTTTTACTGGAATACCATGGAAAAAAGGATATAAATAATGAGAAACAAATGGCAGAGATGGAGAGAGATATTCAAAAATATATAAAAAACGAAATAAACGAAATAATAGAAATTATGAAGGAACACCAAATAGATAATCTTGGTTTAGGAAAGTATATAAAAAGAAAAATGGATTATCAGACATGGAAAAACCTAGACTGGCCCAAGTCAATTGATCGAGTAAACATTAACCCTACTGTAACCGTGACCATTATAGATACAGGATTGGTTAAATAATGGGGGAGTATTTACCTTATCGGATTTAAAAATCAAAACCAAAGACTTGGCACACGTAGTCTTTGAACTAAGGGATAGAGCAAACAGTTGTAAAGGGTGTTGTAATGGAAGATAGTACTTAGTTCACAGCCAAACATGTACTAGTTGCTGCGAATCTTGGAGGGGCAAAAGAAATATTGAAGGAACATGGTAATGCCTTTTTCTTTGACTGCCTTTTGAAAGGCTACTGATGTGTAAACGGACCCTTGGTCGCTATGTAGTAAACACCCTCGGGTAAGGCGGGTAGTTGCTCGAGCGTATCTAATACCAATGATACGTCTTGCGAATCACGAATCGTATAAGGGGTAGCGTCAGGAAAATGCGGATTTACAACGATAAGGAATTTCCAATATATAAGTCTGATTTCCCAACCCCTAAATTGAGAAATTCGGCTCTTTTTTTCGTTACTCCCTAAAGGTGTACTGCCGACAAAACGCGGAAATTATATGCTAAGACATTTTATATATCCTAAGTGGACGAAGGGACTGAATTGAGTTCAAAATCTTATGTATAATAAATTTCTCATAGAAAGTACGTTCCCATCCTATTTGCGAAACAAAACGGTACCTGAGCGTATAAGATTTCTTAACTCTGTAAGAACAGACATCTCATTATTGGCGATTTATATTCCCCTCATCATAAACGTGATTTCGCCAGCGATTCGAGATAAAGTTCAAAGAAGCGCCTTCTGGAATTTTTCGTTTATTATTTTTGTTCATCTCTGTAATGGTCGCAATAGCTTGAAGAAATGACTCTCCTAATTTTATAAAAGTGATTTATAACAGGCCTCTAAAAATCTTGGGGTATATTTATGTAAGTAGTTAAGAGGACGGTTGTCCTCTGCCTAGTAATTTGATTTTGGTTATACTTTGAATTTTTAAAGGTTACTATTATTTTCTGTGGCTGTTTCACAACGCTTTATTTAGTTGGTTTTCTGTATATAAATCAAATATTAGGTAATTATATAAAATATGGTAGCAAAAAGGAAAAACGAGATGGATAGTTAAAACAATAATGGGGTAAGAGGGTTGAAAATGGATCAAAATTTAGTTGGTTTTCTGTATATAAATCAAATATTAGGTAATTATATAAAATATGGTAGCAAAAAGGAAAAACGAGATGG